>DATCNU010000227.1:0-17474 GCA_036565085.1 Arthrobacter sp. | reverse complement strand
GGTGGGCTGCCGGTCCGCGAAAGCTCCGGACCGGCAGTCCAGCCAGCCGTAAGTGGCTGAGGCTGTTTAGGCCTGTGCGCCGGAGATGAAGCTGACAGCGTCGCCCACGGTCTTGAGGTTCTTGACCTCTTCGTCCGGGATACGTACGCCGAACTTCTCCTCAGCGTTGACCACAATGGTCATCATCGAGATGGAGTCGATGTCCAGGTCATCGGTGAAGGACTTGTCCAGCTCCACAGCCTCCGGGGCCAGGCCGGTCTCTTCGTTGACGATTTCAGCCAAGCCGGCCAGGATCTCTTCGTTGCTAGCCATTGATGGCTCCTTTTCTTGTTATTGCCGGCAGGGGCTGCCGGAAACGGTGCAGACCACGGGTGTGGTCTGTGTTGGGCGTTCCTAAGGAAGGACGATTACCTGGGCGCCGAACACCAGGCCGGCGCCGAAGCCGATCTGGAGGGCGAGACCGCCGCTCAGTGCGGGGTTCTCCTGGAGCAGGCGATGGGTGGCCAGGGGGATGGAAGCAGCCGAGGTGTTTCCGGCATCGACGATGTCCCGGGCAACGGTGACGGTTTCGGGAAGCTGAAGTTTCTTCACCATCTCGTCGATGATGCGCATGTTGGCCTGGTGGGGGATGAAGGCTACGAGATCTTCGGCGCGGATTCCGGCTGCGTCAAGGGCCTGCTGGGCAACCTTGGCCATTTCCCATACCGCCCAGCGGAAGACGGTCTGCCCGTCCTGGCGCAGGGTGGGCCAGAGGTCCTGCGCTGCGGAGATAATGGCCTGGTCATCGGATTCGTCGGCCTGGCGGGCCGAGGTGCTCAGGTCGCGGACATCAAGCATGGAGCGCGTCATGCCGATGGCATCCCATTTGCTGCCATCGGAGCCCCAGACTGACGGGCCAATTCCCGGAGTGTCGGAGGGGCCGATTACCACGGCGCCGGCGCCGTCGCCGAGCAGGAACGAAATGGTCCGCTCATGGTTGTCGATAACGTCGGAAAGTTTCTCGGCCCCGACCACCAGCACATACTCGGCTGCACCCGAACGGACCAGTGCGTCAGCCTGGGCGATGCCGTAGCAGTACCCGGCGCAGGCGGCGGAGATGTCAAAAGCCGGAGCGGGTGTGGCGCCGAGGCGATCCGTCAGGCTGGCTGCTGCAGAAGGCGTTACGTAGGGATGCGTAACAGTGGAGACGATGACGGCCCCCAGCTGCGAAGCCTCGATACCTGCCTTCTGCAGCGCCTCGCGTGCCGCACTTTCTGCCATGTCGATGACGCTGACATCGGCCGGCGCGCGGTGGCGCGTGACGATGCCGGTGCGCTGGCGGATCCATTCGTCGGAGGAGTCTATCCACTGGCAGACATCGTCGTTGGTGACGATGATGTCCGGACGGTAGGCGCCGATGCCGAGGACTCGGGTGTTCTCACGGACGGGATTCTGTTTCAGTGTGGGAACGCTCATGCGTTGCCCTCCAATTCTGCGAAGAGTGCCAGCGCTGCAGTGAGGTCGTCCGGGGTTTTGACGGCGACGGTTTTTACGCCGGGCATCCCGCGCTTGGCGAGGCCGGCCAGCGTGCCGGCGGGAGCCAGTTCGATCAGGCCGGTGACGCCCCGCTCAACCAGCGTTTCCATGCAGAGGTCCCAGCGGACCGGCCTGGACACCTGGGCAATCAGGCTGTCCACGACGGCGGCACCGTCGATGAGCTCGCGGCCGTCGAAGTTGGACAGAAGCGGAACTTGCGGCTTCTGCGGCTTGAGTTCCGGCTTCAGTGCCTCGAGGGCGCTGACGGCGGGGGACATGTGGGCAGTGTGGAAGGCGCCGGCCACCTTGAGGGGAATGACCCGTGCCTTGGCTGGAGGATTGTCTGCCAGCGACTTAAGCTGTTCGAAGGTTCCTGCGGCCACCGTCTGGCCTGCACCGTTGACGTTGGCAGCCGTTGCGCCGGAGGCCGCAATGGCGGCCAGCACCTCAGCGGGATCCCCGCCCACAACGGCGCTCATGCCGGTCGGTGTCACTGCAGCGGAGGCGGCCATGCTGTTGGCACGCTCCCGGACGAAGGTCATGGCTTCCTGTTCGGTGAGGACGCCGGCAAGGGCGGACGCCGTGATCTCGCCGACCGAGTGGCCTGCCAGGACGACTGGCAGGGAGCTGAGCTCGACGTCGAACAATGCCTTCGCCGCGACCAGCCCGGCGGCGACAATCAGGGGCTGCGCTACGGCAGTGTCCTTGATGGTCTCCTCATCCGAGGTGGTTCCGTGGGCGGTCAGGTCGATGCCTGCTATTTCGCTCAGTGAGGCCAGTTGGCCTGCTACCGAAGGCAGTTCCAGCCAAGGGGCCAGAAAACCCGGGGTCTGTGAGCCCTGTCCAGGGCAGACTATTGCAAGCACATATCCAGCTTTCCAAATTACTGTGTGATCAGTGGGGTTTCACCGCACCAAGCTCACGGGGTCAGGTTGTAGGAAGTCTACAACGCCTCACGTCTGATTCCGCGCCGTTTGCCGCTCTATGGGAGCTTTTGGGGGTGCCGAAAGCCGGCCTACAACGAGGGCCGCCTGCAGCACAAAAGCTTCCCGGGGAAGGAGCGGATCCCAGCCGGTGACGTCGCACACGCGCTTCAGCCTGTATCTGACTGTGTTGGCGTGGACGAAAAGTTCGCGCGCGGTAGCCTCGAGGGAGTGCCCCAGCTCCAGATAGGTGCCCAGCGTCTCCACGAGCCCGTTGGAGGCCGCCACGAGCGGACGGTAGATGTTCTTGACCAGGGACCGGCGCGCCGCGTCGTCGCCGGAGATGACGCGTTCGGGGAGCAGATCATCCGCTGCCACGGGCCGCGGTGCCGCGGGCCAGGCCCGCGCGGCCGTCAGCCCGGCAAAGGCAGACTGGGCGGACCCGCTGGCTTCGAGCAGGGAGCTTGCCTCCGGTCCGTAGACAACAGGCCCTGGCGCGAACATTTCGCTGAGCTTCAGGTACGCCGTTTCGCGGTCCTGGACACCGCCCAGGATCAGGATCAGCCGGTCGCCCTGGATCCCGACCAGCGCGTCCTCAGCGTAGCGTCCTGCCAGCCGGCGGAGCTCGCTGACGTAGCTGGCGCTGGGTTCAGAGGGCGAATTCCCCACCATGACGGTGAACCGCTCCTGCGCTTTCCAGCCCAGGGCGGCGATCCTGGAACGCAGGGCGTCCGTATTCTCGCCGCGGAGGATAGCGTCAACGATCAGCGCTTCAAGCCGTGTGTCCCATGATCCCCGGGATTCAGCAGCCCTGGCGTAGACGTCCGCCGCAGCGAAGGCGACCTCCCGCGAGTAGCGCAGGACTGCCTCCCGGAGCGAGGGCTGGTCGGCTTCGGGGGCGATGACCGGCACCTGGTCCTCCACCACTTCGACCACAATCCGGATGAGCTGGAGGGCCTTCTGGAGGCTGATGGACCGCGTGAGTTCAGTGGGGGCGGTGCCAAAGACATCCGTCAGGATCCACGATGGCGAGCTGGGGCGTTCGTACCACGTAACAAATGCGGCGATGCCGTTCTGGGCCACCATCCCCAGCGCCGAGCGCTCATCGGAGCTGAGCCGGCTGTACCAGGGCAGCGACTTTTCCAGTTGGCGCATGGTGGTGGTGGACAGTTGACCCACGCTCGCCCTGAGCTTTTTCAGGGTTTCGGATTTCTCCGGCGTCAGGCTCCGCGAGGGCGGCTTGCGCTTAACGGGCGGGGTGGTTGGCTCTGGCATCCTTTGAGCATACGGTGCCTGCCCGTCAAGCTCCATTTGTGCAAAGGCTACAACGTCCTTGGTGGCTCCGGAGGACAGGCACGGAAGGCGGCAGACGACGACGGCGGCCCCCGCCTTTCGGTGAGGGCCGTCGTCGTCGTATCTTCCCGCTGAGAGTTTTTGTCCAGCTATCGGGACTTTAAAGCCCGTTTCGGGGCGTTATCCGGGCAAGAACTCCTGGCGGGTGGTCAGGACTCGCCGCCCGCGTTGCCGGTGGAACCGGCGTTGACGTTGTGCAGCCGGTACTTCTCGATGGCCTTAATGGGGGCCTGGGCGTCAACCTCGCCGCGGCGCGCCAGCATCTCCAGGGAACGGACCACGATGGAGTGGATGTCGTTCTTGAAGAAGCGGCGTGCAGCTGCGCGGGTGTCGGAGAAGCCGAAGCCGTCGGCGCCCAGGGAGGCGAATTCGTTGGGTACGAACTGGCGGATCTGGTCCGGGACGGCCTTCATGTAGTCCGAAACAGCGACGACGGGTCCGGTGGCCCCGGCAAGCTGCTGCGTCACAAACGGCACACGTGCCGGCTGGCCCGGGTTCAGGAAGGCCTCTTCCTCGGCGGCCATGCCGTCGCGGCGCAGTTCGTTCCAGGACGTCACAGACCAGACGTCGGCTGAGACCGCCCAGTCCTCGGCGAGGAGACGCTGGGCCTCGATGGCCCAGGGCACGGAGACGCCGGATGCCAGGATCTGGGTCCGCGGCCCGTCGATCTTTGCCGGGGCCAGCAGGTAGATGCCCTTCAGTACCCCTTCAACGTCCAGCTCGTCGGGTTCGGCGGGCTGTGTGATCGGCTCGTTGTAGACCGTGATGTAGTACATCAGGTTCCGGTCTTCGGAGTCCGGTCCGTACATCCGCTCGATGCCGTCGCGGATGATGTGGCCCATTTCGTAGCCGTAGGCGGGGTCGTAGGTGACCACGGCCGGGTTGGTGGAGGCCAGGAGCGGTGAGTGGCCGTCGGCATGCTGGAGGCCTTCGCCGGTCAGGGTGGTCCGGCCTGCGGTGGCGCCGATAATGAAGCCGCGGGTCATTTGGTCCGCGGCGGCCCAGAAGGCGTCGCCAGTGCGCTGGAAGCCGAACATGGAGTAGAACACATAGACCGGGATCAGGGGCACGCCGTGGGTGGCGTACGCGGTTCCGGCAGCGGTGAAGGCCGCCACGGCGCCGGCTTCGTTGATGCCGGGGTGGATCAGCTGTCCCTGCGCTGATTCCTTGTAGGCCAGGACAAGGTCCCGGTCAACGGAGAGGTAGTTCTGGCCCTTGGGGTTGTAGATTTTCGCCGTGGGGAAGAACGCGTCCATGCCGAAGGTCCGGGCCTCGTCCGGGATGATCGGGGCGATGTGCTTGCCGAAGTTCTTGTCCCGCATGAGGTCCTTGAGCAACCGCACGAAGGCCATGGTGGTGGCGGCCTGCTGCTTGCCGGAGCCGCGCTTGGCGACTTCGTAGGTTGCGGCATCGGGCAGGGTGATTTCGGCGTGGCTGGAGCGGCGTTCGGGCACGGCGCCGCCAAGTGCTGCGCGCCTTTCCATCATGTAGGCGATCTCGGGGGCATCAGTGCCGGGGTGGAAGTACGGCGGCTGGTACGGGTCCTTCTCCAGCTGTTCATCCGTGACCGGAATCCGCAGGTGGTCCCTGAATTTCTTCAGGTCATCGAGGGTGAGCTTCTTCATCTGGTGGGTCGCATTGCGGCCCTCGAAGTGGGGCCCGAGTCCGTAACCCTTGACGGTCTTGGCCAGGATCACGGTGGGTTTGCCCTTGAATTCGGTCGCTGCCTTGTATGCGGCGTAAACCTTGCGGTAGTCGTGACCGCCGCGCTTGAGGTTCCAGATCTGGTCATCGGTCAGGTCCGCGACGAGGTCCTTGGTCTGCGGGGTCTTGCCGAAGAAGTGGTCACGGACGAATCCGCCGGACTCGGCCTTGTACGTCTGGTAATCCCCGTCCAGGGTCTCGTTCATGATCTTCACCAGCGCCCCGTCGGTGTCCCGGCTGAGCAGGTCGTCCCACTCCCGGCCCCAGACAACCTTGATCACGTTCCAGCCCGCGCCGCGGAAGAACGCTTCGAGTTCCTGCATGATCTTTCCGTTGCCGCGTACCGGCCCGTCCAGGCGCTGGAGGTTGCAGTTGATCACGAAGTTCAGGTTGTCCAGGTTCTCGTTCGCGGCAAGCTGGAGCAGTCCGCGGGACTCGGGCTCGTCCATTTCCCCGTCGCCCAGGAACGCCCACACCTGCTGGTCGGAGGTGTCTTTCAGGCCCCGGTTATGCAGATACCTGTTGGACTGGGCCTGGTAGATCGCGTTCATTGGCCCGATGCCCATCGACACGGTCGGGAACTCCCAGAAATGCGGCATCAGCCGCGGATGCGGGTACGAGGACAGGGCATGGCCGGCGCGGGACTTCTCCTGCCGGAACCCGTCCAGGTCCTCCTCGGACAACCGACCTTCCATGAACGCCCTCGCGTACATGCCCGGGGATGCGTGGCCCTGGAAGAAAACCTGGTCACCGCCGCCGGGGTGGTCCTTGCCGCGGAAGAAATGGTTGAACCCCACTTCATACAGCGTCGCGGCACCGGCGTAGGTCGAGATATGCCCGCCCACCCCGATATTGGGCCGCTGGGACCGGTGCACCATCACCGCGGCGTTCCAGCGCATATATGCCCGGTAGCGGCGCTCGAACTCCTCGTTACCCGGGAACTGCGCTTCCTGGTCTACCGGGATCGTGTTCACGTAGTCAGTGGTGGTCACCATCGGAACGCCGACGCTCTGCGCACCGGCACGCTGCAGCAGGCTCCTCATGATGTATTGGGCACGTTCTGTGCCCCTTTCCCTGATCAAGGAATCCAGGGACTCAACCCACTCGGCGGTCTCTTCCGGATCACGATCAGGCAGCTGGTCAGTCAACCCGCTGAGGATATGGGAGGTATCTTCTCCTGCAGCCACGTCCAACCTCTCTTTGCGCGCATTCATCGGCGCCCCACGCCGGGCAGGGTGACTGTCCGGCGTAAATGCGACGTGTGCGACGTATCGGTTACAACAGCCCGGTCATGTGCGCCGGGCACGGTCCTATCACGACTATGTCTGCCTTGAATTCCAGGGCGGTCGCCCCGCAGGCATAGTTGTCATCAGTCACTCTAACTCTGACCGCCGGGGGATGCGTAGCCGCGTCCGTGGCACCCCTGTTGTATTTCGCCGTCATACTGGTTGTGTGACGAAAAGCCGCTGCGATGAGGGTTGCCCGTGCCGGATGTGACGCAGAATATGGCGGATCGCGGTGCTGGCAGCTTGAAGCGCAGGCACAAAGGGTGTTGGCTTGGAGTAATGAAAATCACTATGCGCACTGCATGTACAAGGCATTGGAGGAACACGTGAGCGAGGCCGACGCCGCCACTTCGGTAAATGTGGCGGAAAAATTGGGTTTCAAAAACGGGGATCTGATTCAGGAGTTCGGCTACGACGACGACGTCGATTTCGACTTACGTGACGATATTGAGGAACTTACGGGTTCCGAACTCCTTGATGAGGACGACCATGACGTCGTAGACGCTGTCATCTTCTGGTGGCGGGACGGCGACGGCGACCTCGTTGACACCCTCGTCGATTCGCTGACCACACTGGGTGAAGGGGGCGTGGTGTGGGTGCTGACACCTAAGTCCGGCCGTTCCGGTTACGTGTCGCCCGCCGAGATCCAGGAAGCCGCCCCGACGGCCGGACTTCACTGCACCACGTCGGTGGGCGTCTCCAAGGACTGGAGCGCAACGCGGCTGGTGACCAGGAAGAACAAGTGACAACAGCCCTCACCGGGACAGCTGCCGGCCAGGCAGTTGTCCCCGCCGTTGGCGGGGCTGCTCCTGACTTTGAGCTCACAAACCAGTTCGGCGAACCGGTCAGCCTTTCCTCGTTCCGCGGACAGAACGTGGTTGTGGTGTTCTATCCCTTCGCGTTTTCGGGCATCTGCACCGGCGAACTGTGCGAAATCCGCGACAACCTTGCCTCCTTCGAAGACGCGAACGCCACTGTGCTGGCCATTTCGGTGGACAGTAAATTCAGCCTGAGGGCGTATGCGGAGAAGGAAGGTTATGGCTTCGACCTGCTGGCCGACTTCTGGCCGCACGGGGCCGTGGCCAGCAGCTACGGCGTCTTCGACCCCGAAAGCGGCATGGCCCGGCGCGGAACCTTCATCGTCGACGCGGGCGGCACCATCCGCTACGTTGTGGTGAACCCACGCGGGCAGGCACGTGAGCTGGCTGAATACCGTAGCGCTCTGGCGGCCCTGGGAACCGCCTGACCCGGATGGAACAGCAACGGCATGGTGTGGGCCTCACGGGTTTCGCGAGTATGCCGGCGGTCCGCCCGGCGTCTCCGCCGGATGACGTTCTGCCGGCGTTGAACCGGATCCGCGGCCTGCTGGCAGGAAAACGCATTGCGCTCCTGACCGGCGCGGGGTTGAGCACGGACTCAGGCATTCCGGACTACCGTGGCCCCGATTCCCCGCCGCGTTCCCCCATGACCTACCAGGAATTCGTCCGGGACGCAGCCAACCGCCAGCGATACTGGGCACGGAACCACATCGGCTGGTCCCGGCTGCGGCACGCTGATCCGAACCCGGGACACCACGCCGCGGCCGAAATGGAGCGCCGGGGGCTTCTTACAGGCGTGATTACCCAGAACGTCGACCGCCTGCACGAGGATGCGGGGAGCTTCAACGTGGTGGACCTGCATGGCCGGTACGACCAGGTGGTGTGCCTGGAGTGTTGGCGGACTTATTCCCGGCGTCTGCTTGCCGGGATCCTGGAGGAACTTAACCCGGGCTTCCTGGAGAGGGCGACAGAGTCCGGGCTGGTGGAAATGGCCCCCGACGCCGACTCCACCGTCGAGGACCAGGTGCTGATAAGCAGTTTTGTGGTCGCTGCCTGCCCGGCGTGCGCCGGGACGCTGAAACCGGACTTTGTCTATTTTGGTGAAAACGTGCCCAAAGAACGTGTTGAACGCTCCTATGCCATTCTTGATGAGGCTGGTGCCCTGCTGGTTGCCGGTTCTTCGCTCACCGTGATGAGCGGGCTGAGGTTCGTCCGGCACGCCGCGAAGAGCGGTAAGCCGGTGGTGATCATCAACAGGGGCCAGACCCGCGGCGACGACCGGGCAACCATCAAGCTGGACGCCGGCGTGAGCGAAACCCTCACCTGGCTGGCTGCGGAACTGCCGCCTCTATAGGCTCTCCACCGATTGGTATTTCATCCCGCAGGTCAGGTAGAGTCTATGATCGTTGGTTGAAGCGCGGGAAACGCGTGAACTGGCACTTTGGGTCTTTAGCTCAGCTGGTAGAGCGCCACGTTTACACCGTGGATGTCATCGGTTCGATCCCGGTAGGACCCACAAGTTCAAACCCCGCCGTTCCAGGTCCTTGTACCGGGAGCGGCGGGGTTTTTTGTCCCGCCCGTGTCCGGTTATTGTCGGGGCCTCTGCCTACGGTTTGCGTTATGGAACATGTGGTGGTGAAGACGGCAGTCAACGGAACGCCGACGGCGGTGGTCAGCAACGGCCGTGAATGGGCCATCGTTGCGGAGACAGTCCGGTGGTTTGAGCGGGTCCGCTGGTGGGAAGCACGGCGCCGGATGCCCCTGGGACTCAGCCGTGTTGACGTGGAGATCCTGCAGGTCCAGGTTCGGCTTGGGAGCAACGGGAACTCAGCCCTGACGACCATGCTGCTGGAGCGGGACGGTCTCGGCGGCAGTTGGAGACTGCGGGAGTCCGTGGCGGTGCCGCCTGACTGCCGCGAAGCTGTGCGGGGGCGATGCGGGGTGCGGCCGACGGGGTCGGTCCGGGCATTGGAAAACCCTCCACCGCGACTATTGGGGGATGCCGCGGTGGAGGGTCTGAGATGAATATACCGTGAACTTCCTGAAACAAAAAACACGCCTGCCTTCCCGTCCCAATGTTGCGGTCAGTCCGGCCGTGGACACCCTGCCGAACCCCTGTAAAGACATTATGATGATTATTGTTCAGTCCAATGAACAGCCAGACGCAAAATCATTGCCCCCGCTATCAAGGAGAATCATGGCCGATTCCCGCACGTCCCGAACCTCCGACGGCCTGGGGAGCGCGTCACCGGCGCCTGCTGTAACCCGGGCGGCCGCCGTCATGGAGGCACTCGCGGCCTCGGCTACGGGCAGGCTGACCCTGAGCGATCTTGCCCGTGAGCTGGGCATCCCGAAATCTTCAACGTCGAATCTGCTGCTGGCCCTCGAGGAGGCCCGCCTCATCAACCGGCAGGGAGCCGAATTCACCCTCGGCCGCAAGCTGGTGGAACTCGGGGCTGCCTATCTCAGCCGGCTCGATGAGGTCCAGGAGTTCTACCGTTATTGTGAGCAGGCGCCCACGCTGTCCGGCGAGACGGTTCGGATTGCCATGCTCGACGGAACCAACGTGATCTACCTTGCCCGCTACGAGGGCCATCCAGCTGTCCGGCTCACGTCCAACATCGGCGACAAAATGCCGGTCTCACTGTGTGCCGTTGGAAAGGCGTTGATCGCACGCCTTCACGATCACGATATTGACGCCATGTTCCCGGACGACGCAGAGCTTCCCGTTCTGACCCCCAAGTCCCTGAAGACGGGCGCCGAGCTCAAGGCCCAGCTGAAAACCATCCGCGCACAGGGTTATGCCTTCGAAGACGAGGAATCCACCACAGGTGTGGTCTGCCTTGCAGTATCGGTGCCCACCCGCGGCGCGCACGGTCCCAGCCTGGGGCTTTCCGTCACGGCACTCAAAGCGACCTACTCGGAGGAACAGGGCGCCCAAATGGTGAAGGAACTGAAGGAACTGGCCCGTTCTCTCGGCAATCCCATGGGCTGAAACCGCCCGTCAAGCCTCCCGCCGGGACGTCCCGGAAATTCACCCGCCACCCCTGTTGCCTGGTGTTCAACTTGCTGTACTCTGTTCAATATAGTGATTCACGCCACGGGCGGCGTCGCTAACCCACCAGGCCAACGGGGGTCTGGAGTGTTTTTGAGGGAGTTCTTGTGACAACTCGTACTACATCACCGCAGACCGAGCTGGACGGCACCGTTGTCGATCCAGGGCAGCTGCGAAGGGCAACTCTTGCCAGCTCCGTGGGCTCCGCTCTGGAGTACTACGACTTCTACATCTACGGCCTCGCCTCGGCCCTCATCTTCGGGCCGCTCTTCTTCTCCCCGCTGGGGGAAAGCGGCGCAGTTATCGCCTCCTTTGCCACCTACGGTGTCGGTTTTGCCGCCAGGCCGTTCGGCGGGGTGGTCTTTGGTCACATTGGAGACCGGTTCGGCCGCAAGATGGTGCTTATCCTCACGATCGGCATCATGGGAATGGCCAGCTTCGCCATCGGCCTCTTGCCCACGTTCGAGCAGGCCGGGATGCTCGGGGCCGTTCTGCTGGTGGCACTGCGCATCCTGCAGGGTCTGGGGGCAGGCGCCGAGCAGGCAGGCGCCACCACCCTGATCTCGGAAGTGGCCCCGCGCCGCCGTCGTGGCTTCTTTGCCTCCCTGCCCTTCGTTGGCATCCAGCTGGGTACCCTGCTGGGCGCCGGAACATTCGCCCTGATGGCCCTGGCCGACAAGGCCGTCCTGCTCGGCTGGCTTTGGCGCGTGCCCTTCCTTGCGAGCGTCATCCTGATCGCCATCGCTATATTCATCAGGCTCCGCCTGAAGGAGACTCCCGTCTTCCAGGAGCTTGAAAAGCATCAGGCCGTGGTCAAGAATCCCGTGGGCCAGATCTGGAAGCACTCCAAGAAGAACGTGCTGATCGGCATCGGACTGCGCATGGGCGAAAACGGAAACTCCTCGATTTACTCGGCGCTTCTCGTATCCTTCATCAGCTTGCCGGCAGGGGTCTTCCCGGGTGACAAGTTCATCGGCCCCACCGGCCTCCTGATCGCCGCAGGCTTTGCCGCCGTCATGGTGGTCACGTTCGGCGCCCTGTCCGACCGTTTCGGCCGCGTGCCGGTATACCGCTATGGCGCTCTGTTCCAGGCCGTCATCGCACTGCCGGCGTTCTATCTGGTCACCCTGGGCAACGTCACCCTGGTCTGGGCCGTGATGGTGATCGGCATCGCACTGGGTGTGCAGTCAATGCTCGGCCCCCAGTGTGCACTGCTGCCGGAACTCTTTGGTTCCCAGCACCGCTTCACCGGCGTCGCCCTGAGCCGCGAACTCTCCGCCGTCCTTGCCGGAGGATTTGCGCCGATGATCGGCGTCACCCTGCTGGCTGCGACCAACCACTCCTGGCTGGTTCCCGCGCTGTACTCGCTTGTCCTGGCGATGATCTCATTCGGCACGACGTTCTTCACGCCCGAGACCAACGGCCGAGACCTGGTCCTCGTGGAGGATGCGAGCTAAAGCTGCCAGGTTGGGGACAGGAGGGCGGTCTTCCCGGAAGCGGGGAGGCCGCCTTCCTGTCTGATCGTTTCCCGTTATTCGTTTGTCCCACACCCGTTAAGAAAACCCGCCAACAAGGAACTCACGGCGAACAAAAGAGCCCCGGCCGGGGCTCTGCCGTCAAGACTGCGGTCCGGACCGCAGTAACGGAAGGCGGCCTAGTAGAAGTGCACGGTGTCCACGAGGTGGGGGAGGTCCCCCCCGTCGAGGAACGTGCGGAGGTTGCCGCAGAATCGCTCGGCGATCAGGCGGTTCTCTGCCGCGCTGAGCGCCGAGGTGTGCGGCGACACCATGACCTTGGGGTGGTTCCACAGCGGGCTGTTCTGGGGAAGGGGCTCCACTTCGAATACGTCCAGGCAGGCGTAGGAGACCTGTCCGTTGTCCAGCGCCTCCAGCAGGGCGTCCTCGTCCACCACAGTGCCGCGTCCGACGTTGACGAAGACCGTGCCCGGCTTCATCGCGGCAAATATTTCCCGGCTGAAGAGTCTCTCCGTAAAAGGCGTGCCGGGCAGGGTGTTCACTACCGCATCGGCAGAGGACAGGAGGCCCGGGAGGCCGTCATTGTCAGCGACCTGCCCGATGCCGTCGATCGGCCCGACCGTCCGCTTGGTGCCGCTGACCCTCATTCCCAGCGCACGCGCGATCCGAGCGGTCTCGAGTCCGATTTCGCCGAGGCCTGTCACCACCAGGGTTGAACCGCTGACCAGCCGGGTGGGCGTCCGCAGCTCAGGCCACACCTTTACGGCCTGGTCCTGGGCCAGTTCGGCGCTGCGCTTGAAGCCGTTGAGGATCCCGAGTGCGGCGAATTCGGCAAGTGGCAGGGCGTGGACGCCGGCGGAGGTGGTTACTTTGAACTTCTGCAGGGTCTGCTGGTCCAGGCCGGAGGCCTTCACGGCGCCGCCGGCTCCTGCGGCCATGGCGTGCACCCACTGGAGCCGCGCGTTTTCCCGGGCGATTCGGGCCAGGCCCGCGGGGCTTTCGTTCGGAAAGCCAAAGAGGACCTGGGCCTGGTTGAGCATGGCCCAATAGCGTTCCTCCTGCCCGGGTGTGCGCTTAAAGCCGGGATCCCCGGAATGGTCGGCCGGGAAGCGCTCCGGCGGCAACAGTTCAGGATCGTGGAGGACGGTAATGGAAGGGTCTACGGCGCGGATGCGGTCCACCAGCTCTGCTTCGAGCGGGACGGCGATGGCGACGGTCGTTTCAAACGTCATAGTGTTCATCATACTGAATTGCGGCTAGGATATTGAACAGATTTCCTGACATTAACCACAGACCGAGAGTCAGTGGAGGGTGCTCATTGGTGGCGGACCGGGATGAACACCCTTGGCTGCTCCGTCCAGGCCGCTGCCATTTCGGACATGGTGCGTCGCATGATCCGGTCGGATGCCTCGCGTGCCCCGGGGCCGTCGCCGGCCGCGATGGCTTCGGCCACGTCCACGTGCCACTGCAGGGCAGTTTCGTGCGGATGGTCGGGCATCAGGCCGTGCACCGTACGGCCGGTCAGGGTTTCGGCCACCTGGCCCATCAGGTTGGCGAACATTTCATTGCCGGAACCGGAGAGGAGGAGGGAGTGGAAGTGAATATCCAAGTCCAGGAACGTGGGCACATCGCCCGCGTGGCCGGCGTCGCGCATGGCGTGCGAAATGTCCACCAGCTCGCGGCGCAGTGCCGCAGGGGCATTGGCCGCCGCGAGCTCCGCGGCAACAGGCTCGACGGCGGAGCGCAGCTCGGCAAGGGAGCGCAACTGCGCACCGCGGCCTTCCCCTGCGAGGCGCCAGCGGATCACCAGGGGGTCGAAGGGGTTCCAGTTGCTGGACGGCATGACGCGGATCCCTACCCGCTTGATGGTCTCCACCAGGCCCAGGGACTGAAGGACGCGCACCGCCTCCCGGATGACGGAGCGGGACACTTTCAGCTCGTCCTCGAGCTGTTCGGCCAGCATGACATGGCCGGGGGGAAGATCGCCGGTGACGATCCTGGTGCCAAGAATTTCGATGGCACGGTGGTGGAGGCTGGTTGACATAGGGGTAAGCATAATCGGAGGAAGAGCCCGGGCCCGGACCGGGGCAGGAGCGACGGGGCAGGAGCGCGGGCGGAGGCATTCTAGACTGAATGTGACGCGCAGCTTTCCACCACGTGGGCGCGACTTTCCCGTAGTCCGCGGAAATACATATGGTTTATTGAAAGCCACTGGTTCTTAAAAGCGTGTTCCGCAGGAAGTGCGGAACCTACTGCACACACAATGCACAGAAATGAATTGGAGTTTTGATGTCAGCACACATCGGTGTCACCGGCCTAGCGGTGATGGGCGCCAACCTGGCCCGCAACCTGGCCCGGAACGGCTTCACCGTCGCCCTGCACAACAGGTCGGTCGAGAAGACTGATGCACTGCTCGAAAAGCACGGCACAGACGGCGAATTCGTCCGGACCGAAACCCTGCAGGAACTGGTGGATTCACTGGAGAAGCCGCGCCGCGTGCTGATCATGGTCAAAGCCGGCAATCCGGTGGACTCAGTCATCGAACAGCTTGAACCCCTGCTGGAACCCGGCGACATCATCATCGACGCCGGCAACTCCCACTATGAGGACACCCGCCGCCGCGAAGCCGCGCTGGCAAAGAAAGACCTGCACTTCGTGGGCATCGGCGTCTCCGGCGGTGAGGAAGGTGCCCTCAACGGCCCGTCCATCATGCCGGGCGGATCCAGGGAGTCCTACGACGCGCTCGGGCCGCTGCTCGAAAAGATTGCAGCCCAGGTTGATGGACAGCCGTGCTGCGCCTGGATCGGCACCGACGGTGCCGGCCACTTCGTCAAGATGGTCCACAACGGCATTGAGTACGCTGACATGCAGGTCATCGGCGAAGCCTTTGACCTCCTCCGCTCAGGCGCGGGCATCGAGCCGGCCGAGCAGTCCAGGATCTTCGCGGAGTGGAACAAGGGCGATCTTGCCTCCTTCCTGATCGAGATCTCCGCCGAGGTTTTGGGCCATGTGGACGCCAAGACCGGCAAGCCGTTCGTTGATGTGGTGGTGGATGCCGCAGGGCAGAAGGGCACCGGCCGCTGGACAGTCATCTCCGCCCTCGAACTGGGCTCGCCCACCTCGGGAATCGCCGAGTCTGTATTTGCCCGCGCACTGTCGTCCCAGGCCGGGCAGCGCAAGCTCGCCCAGGAACTGCTGGCCGGCGAGGAAATCGACGTTGAGGTTCCGGAAACCTTCGTGGAGGACGTCCGCCAGGCGCTGTACGCGTCGAAGCTCGTCTCCTACGCCCAGGGCCTGGATATGCTGACCTCGGCCGCCACCGAATACGGCTGGGACCTGAAGCTGGATGAGATCGCTTCCCTGTGGCGCGGCGGCTGCATCATCCGGGCCGAGCTCCTCAAGGAAATCACCAAGGCCTACGCGGCCGAGGACAAGCCAGCCAACCTGCTGTTCGCCCCGGCATTCACCAAGGCCATCGCCGAGGTCCTGCCCGCCTGGCGTCGGGTGGTCTCCACCGCAGTCCAGTTGGGCATCCCCGTGCCGGTCTTCTCTTCTTCGCTGGCCTACTACGACGGCCTGCGCCGCAAGCGGCTGCCCGCCGCTGTGATCCAGGGACAGCGTGACCTCTTCGGAGCCCACACCTACGGCCGCATCGACGCCGAGGGAACCTTCCACACGCTGTGGGGCGAGGACAAGTCCGAAATCGAAGCAGTGGACACACACTAGCTTCCGCGGACAGCAACACGCCTGCACCACCTGCGGCCGGCACTTCCCGGATATTCTGGGAGCTGCCGGCCGTTGGCGTTTCCGGTGGCGGCGTCCGTACCTCCAGGGAGTCCACCATGGCCAAGCCCGTAGCACTCATCACCGGAGCATCCGCCGGTATTGGCTTCGCAGCGGCGAAGAAACTCAGCAGCCACGGGTTTATGGTTTACGCCGGGGCCCGCCGGGTGGACAGGATGGAACCGCTGAAGGCGTTCGGCGTTCAGGTCCTGGCGCTCGACGTGACGGACGACGGTTCCATGCGTGCCGCCGTCGGCCGGGTCCTGGAGGAGCGCGGCAGCATCGACGTGCTGGTCAACAACGCCGGCTACGGCTCCTACGGGGCGCTGGAAGAGGTGGACCTGGCCGAAGGCCGGCGGCAGTTCGACGTCAACGTCTTCGGACTCGCCAGGATGACGCAGCTGGTGTTGCCCGCCATGCGCCAGGCCGGGCGGGGCAGGATCATCAACATCTCATCCATCGGCGGCAAGTTCTACGAACCGATGGGCGCGTGGTACCACGCCACGAATGTCGCCGTTGAGGGAATGAGCGACTCCCTGCGCCTCGAACTGAAGCCGCACGGAATAGCTGTGTCCATCATCGAACCGGCCGGAACACAGAGCGAATGGGGAGGAATCTCCGCCGAGGGACTGCTGGCCAGCAGCGGCGGGGGACCCTACGCCGACCAGGCAAGGGAGATGGCAGCCGTGCTCGCTTCCACCGACCGCGCCGGGACGTCAACGCGTCCGGAAGTGGTTGCCGATGCGGTGCTGCATGCGGCCCGCGCCGTACGTCCCCGGACCCGGTATCCGGTGGGCAGGGGAGCGGCGGCCATCACGGGTTTGAGACGCCTCCTGCCGGACCGGCTGTTTGATGCGGTGGTGGCGGCTGCGCTCAAGCGGGTCGCCCGATGATTGTCAGATCCGGTATTCGATGTCGTACTCGGCCGGGTCGACTGCAGGCTTGGTCTCGCGCTGGGCGTCGCGGTGGCGCCACCTGGCGGGGACTCCGGTGACGATCGACTCCGGCGGCGCATCCTTCACCACGACGGCGTTGGCGCCCACGGCACTGTCCCGCCCGATGGTGATCGGACCCAGGATCTTGGCGCCGGCACCAATGGTCACGCGGTCCTCGATGGTGGGATGGCGCTTGACCTTGGCCAGGGAACGGCCGCCAAGGGTCACGCCGTGGTAGATCATCACGTCCTCGCCGATTTCGGCTGTCTCCCCGATGACCACGCCCATGCCGTGGTCAATGAAGAAGCGCCGGCCGATCGTGGCGCCCGGATGGATCTCGATGCCTGTGACGAACCGGCCCAGCTGGGAAACCAGCCGCGCCGGGAAGCGCAGGCCTGGGTTCTGCCACATGCGGTGAGTGAGCCGGTGAATCCAGATGGCGTGCAGCCCTGAATAGGCGAAAAAGTTCTCGAAAGAACCCCGCGCCGCCGGGTCGTGGGACCGGGCGGCGTCGAGGTCTTCCATCAGTCTTGCGAAAAAGCCCACAAAGTTCTTTCTACAGTAATCGGGCCGGCAGCGGACTAATCAGCCGCGGATGTCGTCATAGAGCACCGTGGAGATGTAACG
>DATCNU010000226.1:0-5370 GCA_036565085.1 Arthrobacter sp. | reverse complement strand
CTATTCGTTCATCAAACATTGTTTTCAACCATGATGAACACTACTGGTTGATGAACGGCCAGATGAACGTTCGGTGGTGTGTTTCGTGTCCTTGTGGGCCGGGGTGTGGTGGTGTTCGGGAGACGATCGTTTGATGAACGGCTGGAGAGCCTCGATGCAGGTCATGTCTCGTCGTCTTCAACGCATCAGACCGGTCAGTCACGCCAAAAACGGCCAATGAACACTCTAAACGTGACTAACCGTTCCATTGCAGCTCAACCCCCACGACGTGATCGGATCCGTCCTCATCAGCAGTGCAGCGATCCTTGCCTGGCTGCCGGTGTGGAACAATCTCATTGCACCCCGGATCTCTCGGCTGCACCTGATCCAAGGGCTCGAAGCGAGGACGTCAAAGCAGCGGTGACCCAGCAGACCAGACACCCTGCAGGATCGTCCCCTGGAACCTCATTGCCTCCGCATATGCTGAAAGGAATCCCCGTGCCAGTGCCGCCGCCGGATCCCGGAACCGTGGCATCTCCCGGTGCCGGGCCGGCCCGGTTGGGGAAACTGCGCGGCGCACCGGTCACGGTGGGCTTTGTCCTCGCTTTGTGGGCCGCGGGCGCACTTTCGTCCAGCCTCATCACCGGCCCGGGCGCGTCCCTGCGGCCCCACGTGGCAGCGGCGGCGCACTCCCTGCTCAGCAATTGGTGGGCGCTGCTGACCTCCGGGCTCTGGGCGCAGAACCTGGCCGGGTATCTTCTGGGCAGCGCCGTGGTTCTCGCCGTCGGGTTTGCCCTGGAACGGCGGATGGGGAGCCTGCGATTCGCCGCCGCGGCACTCGGCTCCCAGATCCTCGGAATTGCAGCCGCTCTCGGGTTCCTCGCCGCCGCACATCAGATGATGGGGACCTGGACCCAGGAAATGAGCGGGCACCTCTTCATGGGGCCCAGTGCTCTCATGACCGGGGCCGTCATGGCGGGGACCGCAACGATGCCGGCCCTGTGGCGGCGCCGGGTCCGCCTGGTCATCTTCGCCTTGCTGATACTCCTGGCCCTCTACAGCGGGGGGTTCGCCGACCTCGTCAGGCTCGGCGCCGCAGGCGCCGGCGCCCTCCTGGGACCGGTCCTGCTCGGCCGGCGTCCACGGTTTGGGCGCCCCCTCAGTTCCAGACATGAAGGCCGCGTCCTGATCGCGCTCCTCGTGGCCGTGTCGGCCATCGGTCCGGTCGTCGCCGGCCTTGTCCCGCACGCCGCCGGGCCCTTGTCGGTTCTACGTTTTTTGTTCACCAACATCCAGCCCGTGGACCCGCAGACACTCCAGAGCCTCTGCGCCGACCCGGGACAGGCCAAGGACTGTGCCGCCGCGCAGCTGCAGCTGCGCGCCGGGGCCGGCGGGATCTTCATGGCGATCCTTCCGTCGTTTCTGCTGCTGCTGCTCTCCGACGGCCTCCGCCGGGGCCGCCGCTTCGCCTGGGCCGCCACCGTGCTGATCCAGCTGGCTCTGTCCGTGCTGGCCGGAATAGCCATTGCCGGAGTCCTTCAGCCGGCAGCACCAGGCACCGGGGCCGTGGAAGGTATCAGCGCCATCGAATCAGCCGGTTACGGCCACCCGCTCAGCCTCGTGCTGCCTCTCCTGCTGCCCGTCGTGCTGACCGTCGTGCTGCTGACGGCCCGCAGGCTCTTCCCCGTCGAGGCCCCGGCCGGGACCTACCGCCGCCTCACGGCCCGTATTTGTACCGCGGCAGGTGTTCTGGGGGCGGTCTATGTCGTCGCCGGGCTGGCCCTGGCCCCGGGATTCTCTCCCGTTCCGGGACCGGCTGAGCTGATCGCAGATGTTCCGGACAGGTTCCTGCCGCTGGGATACACGCTGGACGTATCCCCGGCGTTCTTCCCCCAAAGCACCGCCGCGGTCTTGCTCTACGAAGGCGTCGGCGTCATCTTCTGGGCCGTCACCTGCGTGCTGGTCCTCAAAACATTCCTGCGTCCGGCCCCGACCCAACACAATGCCGGCGCGGAGCGCGCCCGGGAAATACTGAAAACACAGCAGGGCAGCTCCCTGTCCTGGATGACGACATGGCCCGGGAACACCTACTGGTTCTCCGCCACCGGTGAGAGCTTCATCGCCTACCGCGTCATCGCCGGGATCGCCCTGACACTCGGCGTCCCGGTCGGGCCGGCACCTCAGATGAAAGCCGCCTTCGCGGAGTTCATCCGGTTCTGCGCCGGACACGGATGGACGCCCTGCTTCTACTCTGTCCCCCAGGACCTGCGAGACCACGCCGTGTCCCTCGGCTGGGGCTCCGTGCAGGTGGCCCAGGAGACGGTCCTGGCCCTGGATGCGGTGTCATTCAGGGGAAAGAAGTTCCAGGACATCCGCACGGCCATGAACAACGCGGCCAAAGCCGGCATCCGCGCCCAATGGACCACTTACGCCGCCGCACCCTTCTCCGTGCTGGCCCAGATCCAGGAAATCTCCGAAGAATGGGTGGCCGACAAAAAGATGCCCGAGATGGGGTTCACCCTGGGCAGCCTGGACGAACTCAACGACCCCGACGTCCGCCTGCTGCTCGCCATCGACGGCCATCACAGGGTCCACGCCGCCCTCTCATGGCTGCCCGTCTACCGCAACGGAAACATCGAGGGCTGGACCCTGGATTACATGCGGCGCCGCAGCACGGGATTCCGTGCCGGCATCGAATTCCTCATCGCCTCCGCCGCGCTCAGCCTCAAAGACGAAGGCTACAGATTCATCAGCCTCTCCGGGGCACCCCTGGCCCGGCCGAGGGAAGTCCCACCCACCGCGCCGGCACCAGCAAATCCGCAGACCACCGGCGGCCTGGACCGGCTGCTGGACTGGCTCGGCGCAACCCTGGAACCGGTCTACGGGTTCAGATCCCTGCTGGCGTTCAAAGCAAAATTCCAGCCCCGCTACGAACCCCTGTACATGCTCTACCCCGACGCCGCGGCGCTGCCCGCCATCGGAAACGCCGTCACCCGGGCCTACCTCCCCACCATCAACCTCGGAGAAACCCTGGCCCTGGCCCGCCGGATCCTCCGCCGGCCCAAACGCTCCCGCCCCGGCGGACGGCGTCCCACAACACCGGACCGCCCCGGCACGCACGACCTCAACAGAACCAAGGACACGGCGGCGGACCGGTGAGAGACGCCGCAAGAGAGCCGCAAGAGAAAGGACAGGCCCGGGCATGGGGACAACTGACCTAAATCACCGCGGCACAGCCATCAGCCGGAGGGCTTTCACCCTCGCCGCCGCACTGGCCCTCACCGGGTGCGAAAATCCCGCCGGGCAGCGAACGGCCGGACCGGAGAAACCCGCCCCAGGCGCCGCCGCCCCGGCGGGCCCTCCACCAAGCCCTCCCGCGCCCGTCCGGACCCCACCCGGTAAAGAGCAGATCGTGGCAGCCTTCACCGGGCAGGTACCCCGGGCCTGGGGGCTGCAGATCCCCGGAGTCCTCACCAGGCTCCCGGCTGGCAACGCCGGAATCGCTCTGACCTTTGACTGCTGCGGCGGTCCCGGAGGCAACGCCGTGGACCAGGCCCTCATCGATACCCTGCAAAAGACAGGAACGCCGGCGACATTTTTCCTGAACTTCCGGTGGGTCCGGGCGAACCCCGGGCCCGCGAAGTCACTGGCCGAAAACCCCCTGTTCGACATCGGAAACCACGGCACCCGGCACGTTCCGCTCTCGGTCTCGGGCCGCAGCGCCTACGGCATCCCCGGGACCGCCAGCGCGGCAGAGGTCTACGACGAGGTCATGCTCAACCAGGACGCCCTCCACACGCTCACCGGCAGGACAGCCCGCTATTTCCGGCCCGGGACCGCCTACCTCGACGACATCGCCGTCGGCATCGTCCATGCACTGGGGCTGGTTCCGGTCTCATTCGCCATCAACGGCGACGGCGGCGCTACCTACCCCGCCGCGGTGGTGTCCCGTGAAATCAGCAAAGCCAGGGCCAGGGACATCGTCATCACCCATGCCAACCAACCGAGGGGAGGAACAGCCGCCGGCATCGCCCGCGCGCTGCCGGCACTGCACGCCGCGGGAATCACCCCCGTCCGACTCACCGATACATGTCCTGACAGCCGGTGACACTGCACGGGCGGCCGGGCCGCCCACTTGGGGACCCCACGCCTTCCCGCGGATCTATCAAACTTGGCAAGGATCAGCTCCTGCTCACACCGTCGACGTCCACGCCGAAACGGTACCGGCACCTGGTCGCCGCCACCCAGACCCGATACCGGCAGGGCACAGCTCATACTCCGACGCACGTGGTCGGATCCGGGTCGGACCTTTGCTGAGAGGCGTGCCCAGCCAGCGGATTGGCCACACCTGCTGGCCCAATCTAGGGCTTGTTGTTGAAGACGTCGGCCCCGAAGGTGTTCAGTCCGGGCGCCCCAGCGTAGCCGAGGCGGGGCAGGGAGAAAATGTCCTCAATGCTGCCCAGCAGGCTGAAATGATTGTAGGGCTTGTCCGACGACGTGCCGCCCTTGGCGAAGGGCGAGAGCACGAGGGCCCCAATCCTGCCCCCGTCCGTGCCGCCTGGCACCAACCCGGAGGGTCCGGTCGTTTTGCCTTCGGACTCGTCAAACGTGATGACCAGCATGCCGTCCTGTTTGAAGGCCGGGGAATCCAGAATAGGCGGGATCTGCTGCTGGAGCCACGCGTCGATGCTTTCAAGGCCTCCCGGACGTCCGTCGACGCACGGGCTGTCGTGCCCGTCGTTGCACAGGTTGGGTGTGATGTAGGCCAGGTTCGGCGTCGTCGCGGTGGACCGCAGGTCGTTGGCCAGGTTGCTGAAGTTGACCACGTTGCTCTGGCACTCCGGGGAGGAGGTAATCGCCTCAAAGTACACGAACGGGTTGTGCCTGGTTGCATATTGGTCCCCCGCCTTGGCGCTCTGGTGGTCATCTTTGGCGCCTAGTTTCGGGTGCTGGCACGGAGACTGCATGTCCTCCATGTAGCCTTTCCAGGTCATACCCGCCGAACTGAGTTGGCCCGCGACGGTGGGGACCGACGCCGGATAGACGCAGCCGGTGCCCTCTGCTTGGCCCAAGGACGCGGTCCCGGTTTGCTTGAACGCGGCATACGTCGGGCAATCATCGCGGGTCATGGCATTCGACGCCTGCCCCGAAATCTGGGCCAGATAGTTGGGGTTCGAGTTGTGGGCGATCCCGTAGTACTCGGAGAGCAGCACGCCCTTGGCGCGCAGGGTCTTCGACAGGTAGGGGGCTGCCGAGCCGGCACCCCAGACCTTCGCATAGCCCTTGTTTTCAAGATTGATCACGAACACATGCCCCGCCTTCCCCGCCGAGGAGCCTGTTCCCGGAGACGGTCCGCCGTCCGGCGGCTTCGGCGTGCAGGCAGTGGCCGCC
>DATCNU010000225.1:0-4603 GCA_036565085.1 Arthrobacter sp. | reverse complement strand
CTGCACCACGCGCACGTCTGCCAGACCTCAGGCGAATCAATCCGCCTCAGCCAGGCCCTAGCCGGAAAAGGAGTCAAACCAATGAACTAAAACCACAACCCAACATAGCCAACGCCACCGAACACCTGGTGGGCAGATCTCGTGGCCATGAGTGGGCAGTCTTCATGGCCACCAGCGGGCATTTTTGCTGGCCGCCCGTGGGCACAAACTATTGGCCATTGACAGCGAAGGAAAGGAACGCTGCCGCCGCGACCCAACACGCCGCCGTCCTATCCTCGAACCGCTACGCGGACCAGGTGCTGGCCTCAACGGTTTCCGAGGCGCAACAGCGCCGCGCCGAACGAGACACGAAATACTGGCATCTGATGCGCGAGGGCAAAAGCAACGCCGAGACATGCAGAGTTCTGGGTATGCATAGGCGAACAGGCACGTTGCTCCGGCGTGCCAACAACTACCAGATCCCCTCCCTGAAGCCTCTGCCGGCAGCGGCGGGCCGCTATCTCGATGCCCGGGAACGGCTGCGGATCGCCGACCTCCTGGAGCTGGGGCATTCCATGCGCCGGGTGGCCCGTGAACTGGGCCGCCAGCCCTCCACCATCAAGCGGGAGCTGGACCGCCACCGAGACGCCGAAGGCCGCTACCTGCCCCGGACCGCCGATCACGATGCCCGCCTGCAACGGGCCCGTCCGAAGGTCCACAAGCTCGTTGCCGATCCCCGCCTGCGCGGGCTCGTGCAACGCAAGCTCAACCGATGCTGGTCCCCGGATGAAATCAGTGGATGGATGAAGAAGACCTACCCCGAGGACCGGGAACTGCGGATCTGCCCCGAAACGATCTACCGGTCGCTGCTACTGCGTGAAGGCCAGGGCCTGCACAAGCGCTACGCCGCCAAGCTGCGCACCGGCAGGAGGATCCGCAAGACCCGTTGGCGCACCCGCACGGGGCGCGGCTCGCGGATCCGCAACATGAGAATGATCGACCAGCGGCCGGCCGAGGTTGAAACCCGCTTGGAAGCAGGCCACTGGGAAGGGGATCTGGTGCGCCACGAGGCGCTGTTTTACCGAGCGGAGGTGGAAGACCTTCGCCGTTGTGCTGTCGCAGCAGCATGACGAAGCTGGGGGCAGCCTGAACCGGGAAACGCCGGTGAGGGTGGCAAGCAGCCCCGACAACGCCGGGACGGGCCAGTACTACCGGATGGTCCGGGTCCGGCAAGCAAGGCGGGAAGGTGTACGCGAGGAACCAGTGCTAAAAGCTTCTCAAGTCTCCCGCCAGCTCAAATCCGGTGGATATGGGCTGGTCTGCGATGCGCACCAATACCCCTTGGGTGTTGGAAACTCCGTTGTTGGTTAAGGTCGTTGGCAGTGGAGGCCACGGTGAAGGCCTGCGGCGTAGCCGTGGCGATATCGCAGGGGCATAGCTGGGCACCTAACCTGCCAATCGGTTGACAGTGAACGTGGGAACCATCGTGCGGCTCCCGGCTTTGTTACCCCAGCCAGGGGTGCGGATTCGGGTGGACGTGTTGTCCGTCGATCGGCGTGCGATGGGGCGGAGGGGCCGTAGTAGTCCGAGCGGGGGAAAGCCCCGTGCATGGCGAAGGGCCCCAGCGGATATGACGCAGTAGTTACTGCAAGGAACGGAGGCGCTGGTGAATACCGGTGAACCGCTATGGGTTGACCTCGATGAGGCAACCGTGCGGGTACGTGCTATGCAGACGAAACTGCACCACTGGGCGGTCAGTGATCCTGACCGTCTTTTCGACGACGTGTTCAATCTCGTCTATGATCGGGATTTCCTCACCGTTGCGTGGGGCCGGGTCAAAGGAAACAAGGTGCCCGAACGGCTGGTGTTGACCGGCGCATTCCGGCCCTGATCGGTGCTGGTGCCGAAACCGTGGAGTTTCTGGACGAGGTCAGGGAGCTGTTGAAGTCCCAGGACTTTGTTCCGTTGCCGGTGCGGGAACGCATGATCCCCAAACCGGGCAGCAAGAAGCTCCGGCGGTTGGGCATCCCTACCGCGAGGGACCGGGTGGTTCAGGCTTCTCTGGCGTTGGTGTTGGAACCGATCTTCGAGGCGGATTTCAAACCGGTGAGTTACGGTTTCCGTCCGAATCGGCGGGCACAGGATGCGATCGCCGAAATACATGCCTTGGGCACCCGAAACTATCACTGGGTGTTTGAGGCCGATATCCAGGCATGTTTTGACGAGCTGAAGCACTCGGCGGTCATCGCCGAGGTGCGCAAGCGCGTCGCCGACAAACGCGTCCTGACCCTGATCGGCAAGTTCCTCAAAGCAGGCATCATGTCCGCTACGGGGGAGATCAGGGAATCTGACACAGGGACCCCGCAGGGAGGAAACATCTCCCCGCTGCTGGCCAATATTGCTTTGACTGTATTGGACAAGCATTTCTGCGATCTGTGGGATGCCCATGGCACCCCTTATCGCCGAGAAGCCCACCGGAAAAGGGGCGGGGCCACCTACAGAATCATCCGCTACGCGGATGACTTCGTGGTGATGGTGGCTGGAACGAAAGCCCACGCGGAGGCCCTCTGGGATGAAGTCGCGGAAGTGATCGCCCCGCTAGGGTTGAAAATCTCCGTAGCCAAATCCCGGGTATGCCACCTCGACGAGGGGTTCGACTTCCTCGGTTTTCACATCCAGCGGAGACTGAGAAAAGGAACCCGGAAGATGAGTGTCTACACCTACCCGTCGAAGAAGTCCTTGCTGACGGTTCTCGGCAAGGTGCGGGCGCTGACACGCAGAGCGGAGCATCCTTCGCTGGACGTCCTGCTCCGCGGGCTCAATCCGGTGGTGCGAGGCTGGTGCAACTACTTCCGCCATGGGGTTTCCAAGGCGACCTTCGGCTACCTCGACGCCTTCATTTGGCATCGGGTGACCCAATGGATCCGCAAACGGCATCCCGGCATTACGTGGCGGGATCTTTACCGTCGCTTTCTGACAGGAAGGCCCGGAAACCAGCCACAGGCCGAGGGAATTACCATGTTCGACACCGCGACGGTACCGGTAACACGGTATCGGTGGCGGGCACATAATATCCCGACGCCGTGGGCGGCAAGTGCAGGTTGAGTGGCTATCCGTGGAGCGCCGGATGCGATGAGAGTCGCACGTCCGGTGCGGAGGGCGGGCCGGAGAAACGAGCGGGGAGCAATCCCGGTGTCGCGCTCCGGTCCGACCCTACATCGTCGGGGTCGGGTCCGTCTCGGCAATGGTGACCCTGAGGGAACGAAAAACCCAGTACGGAATCATCGTCAACCTGCCCCAGGACCATACCGCCGCAAGCGTCAACGCCGCCATCACCAGCGCGTTCGCCGTGCTGCCAACGTCCCTGAAACGCACCTTGACATGGGACCAAGGGGTGGAAATGGCCAGCCACGAGGCACTGACCGAGGCCACCGGCGTTCCGGTGTTCTTTGCCGAACGATCCAGCCCGTGGCAACGCGGCGCGAACGAGAACTTCAACGGACTCGTCCGCCAGTATTTTCCCAAGGGCACCAACCTGGCCGTTCACAGCACCAGGCACGTCGCCCACGTGATGCGGGAGCTCAACACCAGGCCCAGAAGGAACCTCGCCTACGACACCCCGGCCGCATGCTTCAGGGCCGAACACAAGGCGCCGGCAGCGCCTTTCGGGTAGCCTCCAAACAAGGGGAAAATGGCCCCTATCCAGTCCTTTTGTTGCGTCGACCGATAAAATCCGCCCCCCATCACCGGGCATTTTCGCGGGCGGGCCTTACGGGAATGTCCGCCGCAGAAACGCGGCGATCGAGATCTGTAAACTTTGAGCGGCGCTTGCGCCGGTGGGGGACCGCTGCACAGGAAAAGGGACCTGTCGTTGCCAGTGACTTTGTGGAGCCAAAGCACGCTGCCGTCCATTGAGAGCATGTCGATGCGTCCCGCGGCCATGAATTCGGCCGTCCTTGTAGATTTCGACTTCGTCAGCCCGGGAGAGTGAAGACCAGTTGGTTGTGGCTTCGGGTTGAGGTTTCTCCCTATGGGGATGAGCGTGGGGACGGTAGGTTGTCATGGCTTGTCCTTTGCGGAGTGTAGGTGGTGGATGGGATGGGGGACGGTGAAGGAGGCAGGCGGCCCTGAGGGCCGCCTGCCTCCTTCTGCTTGTGCGCCCCTTCACCGCGCCCGTCCTTCGGGATTCCTGTTGCGATGGGAATGCGGTGGGGGGCACACGTCCGCCGGAAGGACCGGCAGCTTGTGGGCCGATGCTCGTCAGTTCGGCCGGCACTGTCCAGACGGTCTGCCCGACTTTGTCGACGCCGGCACCCTTGGATTGGGACCTCTGTCGGCGTCGGCCGCTCAGTGGGCGATAACCGGTTCGGTCAGCTGGACCTTGTCTGTTTCTGCAGGCACGAAGCCTTCTTCAGGCACGAAGCCGGCCTGGAGCTCGGCACGGAGTTTCTCGGTGTCGAGCGCCCCCTGCCACTTGGCCACCGCAACGCAGGAGACGATGTTGCAAACGGTGCTGGTGAGGGCACGCGCCTCGCTCATGAAGCGGTCGATTCCAACAATGAGGGCTACACCTGCGACAGGCAGGGTAGGCATGACTGTCAGCGTTGCGACCAGGGCCACGAAA
>DATCNU010000224.1:0-9479 GCA_036565085.1 Arthrobacter sp. | reverse complement strand
TTTCGATGCTGTCCGGGTGGTGGCGTTCGCGCCAGGTCCGGGCTTTGTGCCGGAACCGGGACGGGACCAGTTCCCCGGCCGGGCACCCCCGTGCCGGATTGGGTGCGTCAGGGTCCAGGAAGTGCGCCTCCAACGCCGCCGCACCCGCGGGGCGAAGGTTGGCGGTTTCGTGGACCATGATCCGGGCGTGCTGCCAGGAAATCGACCCGGCCTGAAGTGCGGCAAGCGTCAAAGGCAGGGCCGTGCTGAGCTCCCGCGACTGCGCGAGCAGGGCCCCGGCGGCGCGTTCACTCACGGTCAGAACGCACGCGACCTCCGCGACCACGGCCATCTCCTGCGCGGTGTGCTCGGCCGGCGTCACGGCCGGGGAAGCCAGGGCGGCGGCCTTCTCCGCGTAGCTGTCGGTGAGGTGTACTTTCACGGCGGCCAGCATGGCTTCGACCCGGGCCGATTCGGCCAGTCCGTCCAGGCACGCATCCGCCTGCTCCCGAAGCGGATCAGAACCCACGGAGACGGAACCGTCTCTCCCGCGGCGCACATAGGAAACCAGCGCAGCGACGGAAGCCTGAATGGCCTCCAACGCATCCACCGCTGCCTTGTTCTTCATACTCAAATCATCCCAACAGGCACCGACAATTAATGTGGAGCCAGTTGTGCTGCGGCAAAAAACACCGAACACCCGGTGAGCCCAGCGACTTTGTGGCCCTTGCCTGCCGGAGTTGGTGCCAGGCCGCGGTGCTCCGCCATTTTGGGATGGACACCATGCTCCGGTAACCTATTCAGGTTGGTGACGTGTCCGAGCGGCCGAAGGTGCAACACTCGAAATGTTGTTTGGTGTCAAAGCCAACGTGGGTTCAAATCCCACCGTCACCGCCAAGCCAAATGGCAACGCCCCTGCTTCCCTCGTAAACCGAAAGAAGCAGGGGTGTTGTTTTGCCCAGGGCCCCGCCGTCGCCGGGGACGGCCGCCAGCTTCAGTCCCCTGGCGGCGTTAGTGCTCGATATCTGCCGCAGCAGCCTTCTTGGCTTTCTTCTCGGCGTCCTTCCCGGCACGCAGCGCCTCCGCCTCGTGATGTTCCTCGGCTTTTTCCTGGTGGATGACCTCTGCAAAGAGCTTCTCCATCTCCTTGGCCACGCCAGCGGCTGACGCCGGGTTCTGGCCGGTCACCAGCCGGTCGTCAACCACGACCTTCTCCTCAAAGACATCAGCGAAGACATGGGTGGCGCCCTGTTCCTCAAGTCGGTCTGCCAAAAAGAACGGGATAACCTTGTCCTTTCCTGCGGCAACCTCCTCTGCGTTGGTGAAGGCGGCCACCTTCCGGCCCTCAACGAGGCGAAGCCCGTTCTCCAATTCCACGTTCAGAAGGCCGGCCGGTCCGTGGCAGACCGCGCCCACCAGGCCGCCGGCGTTGTAGACGCTGGCGACCAGATGCTGCAAGCCTTTGCTGTCCGGGAAGTCCCACATGGTGCCGTGACCGCCCACGAGGAAGACGGCGTCGTACTGGTCGGGATCAACGACGTCGACGCGGGCAGTGTTGTAGAGCCCGGCGCGCGTGGTCTCGTCCTCCGTGAAGGCGACCTGAATGGGATCTCCTGAGTCCACCTCGTCGCGCGGGGGCTGGCCGCCCTGGATGGACGCGAAGTCGACGAAATGCCCGGAATCCTTGAAGACCTTCCACGGATGTGCAGCTTCGGCCACGTTGTAGCCGGTCTTCTCTCCGGTATCGCCGATCTCGGAAACGCTGGTCAGTACCATGAGGATTTTCTTCATGAAGTGTTCCTTTCGTCTGACTTCCACCCTACGCCCGGCCCAATTCGGGCCGTCCCTCCCCGTCTGAGACGGCGGTGGCGGAGGCCTTGTCCGTGCGGAATCCCGCCGACGGGGGGAGTCAGACGCAGCTTCAGCCCTGGCCCGCGGTGCAGATGTGGAGGCGTCCCTGGAAGCACTGGTTGGCCCCTTGAATCGGCGAGTGGCCGCTTCGTCCTAGGCCACTTGGAGGGAACGGATGGAGTTGCCGAACCAAAGGCGTTCGATTGCCGTGGTGGCCGGCCCTCCGAGCTTTGAACCTGCCCCCAGGGTGAGGAGCAATGGGACGAAGTGATCGGCCGTGGGGTGTGCCACCTCCACGCCGGGTGCTTTGTTTCGGTAGTCGGTCAATGCGTCGACGTCGCCACGGGAGATTGCATCTGCGGCCCATTCGTCAAACGCCTTTGTATGGCCGGCGAGGGCGGGGTTCCGCATGATGGCGAAACTGTGGGTCATGAATCCGGAGCCAATAATGAGGATGCCTTCATCACGGAGCTGGCGTAGCCGCTGGCCCAGCTCCAACAACGCTTCGGGGTCCAGGCTGGGCATGCTGACCTGCACAACGGGGACGTCAGCGGCGGGGTACATGGCCATCAGGGGGATAAAGGCACCGTGGTCGAGACCCCTATCAACAAAGTGGTGCACCGGGGTGGTGTCACTCAAGGTGGCGGCGATGCGCCGGGCCAGGTGAGTGGCATCCGGTGTGGCGTATTGGAGGGTGTAGTAGCGCGGGTGGAAGCCGCCGAAGTCGTAATACAAGGGAGTGCCTGCAGCTGCGCCGGAGATGGCCAGTGGCGCGTTCTCCCAGTGCGCTGAGACAACGACGATGGCACGTGGCTTCGGCATGCTCTGTGACCAGGTGAAGAGATCATCAAGCCATTGCGGGTCATCCAAGGTGGGCGGGGCGCCGTGGCTGACGAACAGTGCCGGCAGCGGTCCGTCTTCGGGTTCCCAGCTTTTCTGTGCCCTGGCTTGAGGGAGGGCGCGGGCGAGCAGGTTGTCGTAGGCGCCGGCCGGAACTGCGGGGTGCAGCGGGTCATGCTGGGGTGTCATGAGTGGTTCCTTTCAGCCTCCGGACCGGGATGTCGGGGATGGGTTAGAAAGCGAAAGGGCCAAAGCGGCCGAGGGCGACAAAGAGCGCCAACGCGCCAAGGACGGCGTTGATGGCGACAGGCTGCTTCTCGCCACGCCTGAAGTGCGTGATGATGGCGCCCGCCATCACGACGGCGAGGCCGGTGGCGGCCACAGGCACAAGGAAGGTGGCTATACCGGTGACGGCAGGCAGAATCAGGCCAAGGGCTCCGAGAACTTCAGCTGCGCCAATTGCCTTCACAGCGCCGGAGTTGAAGTCTTCTGTCCAGCCCATGCCTGACGCGGCGAGCTTCTCCTGTGGCTGGGCGATCTTCATCAACCCCGCGGCTAAGAACGCCAGGGCGAGAACGGATGCGACGATCCAAAGGGTGATGTTCATGATGACTCCTCTTCGACGTGAGGTGGGCGATCTTCTGGGTCGAAAGGCGAAGACTTATAAAGTCACTTCAACCTTGAACTAAAGAATAGGGCTCATGACTTCAAGATGCAAGTGTTTTGCTCGAAAGGACACTTCACAAATGAAGTCAGGCCTGTAGCATGGCGGACATGGAAAAATCACTCCGCCGAGAAGCCGCAAGGCGGTCGGACGCCCTGCCACCCGCGAGCGAGCCCCGCTGGCTGACTGAGGAAGAACAGGCGATCTGGATTGCACTCGGCAGCGTGGTTTTTCGCCTGCCGGGCGCACTGGACACACAGCTCCAGCGGGACGCCGGGATCAGCCACTTCGAATACGTCGTGATGTCCGTTCTGTCAGAGTCCCCGGGGCGCACGCTGAGGATGAGCGAGCTTGCCGTGATGGCCGAAGCCATGCTCCCGCGGCTGTCCCAAGTCGTGGCACGCCTGGAAAGGCGGGGCTGGGTCCGCCGCGCCCCGGATCCGGCCGATGGAAGATACACATTGGCCACCCTCACTGACGATGGCTGGGAAAAGGTCGTCGCCACCGCCCCAGGCCACGTCGAGACTGTACGCAGCCTCGTCTTCGACCCGCTGACCAGGGCCCAGCTCAAGCAACTCCGCGAAATCAGCCGCCGCATCATGACAGCAATCGACCCGGAAGACCGCTGCCTGCGCTAACGGACCCGGCGGACCGGGACCTCGCCCTCCGGGCGCATCGCAGCCAGAGCCAGTGCCTCGTCCAGGACTTTGCCGAGGTTGGACGGGTCGTGCGCGTACCGGCCAAGGAAGAGCCCGGAGACACCCTCAAGCGCGGGCAGCAGCCCCGGCCTCGCGGAGCCTCCGTAGATGATCGGCAGCTTCGCCAGGGAATTGGCCGCATCCGACCCATTCGCTGCCAGCATTTTCCGCAGGGAACGCACGACGGCGGAAACGTACGGTGCGCTGGCCGGCTCGACCGCGCCGATGGCCCAGACGGGTTCATACGCAACGATCAGCCGCGACGCCAGGCACCAGTCGCCGTCGACCGCTTCCTGGACTTGTCGATAGACAACCGCGGCGGCCCGCTCGGCTCCGGAGATTCCCGTTCCCTCCGGCGTACCCTCCCCTACGCAGAGCAACGGAGTGACACCGGCGCCGTCGGCCGCCCTGACTTTGCGCGCGATCATTGCGGCGTCCTCGCCGAAGTAACGGCGCCGTTCCGCATGGCCGATTTCCACGAGGCCCACCCCGAGTTCGGCCAGGAGCGAAGGGGCGACTTCCCCCGTCCAGGGTCCATCCGCCCACCCGCAGTTCTGCGCGCCAAGACCGAGCAATGACCCGGCGAGGATCTCGCTGGCTGCCGGAAGAACGGGGAACGACGGGATCACAAACGGGACCACCCGCCCGGCTTTGAGGTCCGGGCGGGTGTCCACCTCACTCCTGGCTGCGGCGAGCCAGTCAAGGCTGTCCCGGTAGCCCAGGTACATCTTGGTGCTGACTCCGATGTACAAGGTGCCGGGCGTATTGAGTTCAGTCAATCCGGACATCTGCATACCGGGCCGTCTCTGAACCTGTCTCCGGGCTACTGGTTCTCCAGCAGTTCGTCCGCCTTGTTGCGGAACCTCTTGGTGGCATACATCATCGCTGCCGCGAGGAATGGCAGTACGCCCAGTGCGTAGACGCCCATGGTGCCGGTATCGGAAGCCGTCACCTGGTTGACCCAGGTGCGCAGGATCGGGGCCACGAAACCGCCCAGGTTACCGAGGGAGTTGATCAGGCCGATGCCCGCGGCGGCCGCGGTGCCGGTGAGGAACGCCGTCGGGTAGGACCAGGCGATGGGTCCGATGGACAGGAAGCTGCAGACGGCCAGGGTGATGCAGATGATGCCCACGGCCGGCAGGTGGTTGGACCCGGCCCAGGCTGAGCCGAAGATGCATAGGCCAGTGGAGATGAACAGGCCGGTACCCCAGACGCGGCGGCGGACTATCGTGTTTGCTGCCTTGCCGATGAAGTAGCAGGCGAAGATGCCGAAGAACCACGGGATGGCTGCCAGCAGGCCAACCTCAAAGCCGACCTTCTGGCCGGTCAGCTGTGCCACCTGCTGGGGCAGGTAGAACGTCACTCCATAGACGGCGATCTGGAGGCAGAAGTAGATGACCGTGAAGTACCAGACCTTGTGGTTCTTCATGGCCGCGAGGACACCGCGCGGGCCGTCCTTTTCCTTGACGTCGTCTTCCAGTGCCATGACGTCCAGGAGCGACTTCTTCTCATCCTTGGCCAGGAACTTCGCATCCTGTGGGCTGTTGATGAGGAAGAAATAGGCGGCGAGACCGGCGAGGACTGCAAGCATGCCCTCGGTGAAGAACATGACCTGCCAGCCGGCCACGCCGGGAACCTGGTCGCCGATGTTGATCAGCCAGCCGGACAGGGGTGCGCCCATCATCTGGGAGAACGGCTGTGCCAGGTAGAAGATGGCAAACATCTTCACGCGGACCTTGTTGGGGAACCAAGCGGCCAGGAACATGATGACACCTGGGAACAGGCCGGCCTCGGTAACGCCCAGCAGGAAGCGGAAGATTACGAAGGACGTCTCGCCCTGGACGAAGGCGAAGCATGCGGAGACGATGCCCCAGGTAATGGCGATGCGGGCCAGCCACATCTTGGCGCCGAACTTGGTCAGCAGCAGGTTGGATGGGATCTCGAAAAGGGCGTAGCCAATGAAGAAGATGCCGGCACCGAGCGCGTAGGCCCCGGCCGTGATGCCCTTATCCACGCCGAGTGCCGCCTCGGCGAAGCCGACATTGGTGCGGTCGAGAAATGCCACCACGTACAGGATGACGAGCATCGGCATGAGCCGGAAAGAGGCCTTGGAAATCGCGGATTTAAGAACCGGGGAATCCAGCAACTCCTTGGTGGTTGTTGGGCTGACGACAGACATGTGAACTCCTCGTTGAGACAGTCAGGTGGGTAAGCCGGGTGATCCATACGGGTCCCGCAAATCGGGACAAGCGAATCGGGACAAGCAATTCGGGACAAGCAATTCGGGAACCGGTGAAGCTGGGCCTTAGATCGGAAACGCGATGAGCAAAAGCCCGGCGAGGCACGCGATCACGCCCACGGCAAGGTAGATCTTTCGTTCCCTGGTCCACGTTCTGAACCCGGAGACGGCTTTGTTGGCGGGTGCCATGGTGATCCCTTCTAGTGCATGTACAGGCCGCCATCCACATTCAGCGTCTGTCCGGAGATGTAGCCGGCGTCCTCGCTGATGAGGAAGGCGATTGCGGCGGCAACGTCGCGGGTCGAACCGACACGGTTGACCACCAGGTCCTTCGTGAGTTCGTCCTTGCGTTCCTGGCTGAGCGTCCCGCCCATGATGTCCGTGTCGATCGGGCCCGGAGAGACAGCGTTGACGGTGATGTCATACTCGCCGAGCTCACGGGCAGTGGAGCGGGTCAGGCCAATCACTCCGGCCTTGGCTACGGAGTACGGCGTCTTGGAGAAGGTGCCGCCGCCGCGCTGCGCGGACACCGAAGAGATGTTCACGATGCGGCCGATCCGGTTCTTCACCATCGATTCCGCAACCCGGCGGGTGGCGTAGTGGACGCCGTTGAGGTTGATGCTCAGTACGCGGTCCCATTCCGCCGCGTCCAGTTCCAGGTAGGGAACAGGTGAGCTGACGCCTGCCACGTTGGCCAGGGCGACAACCTGCGGAAGCTCGGTTTCGAGTTCGTCGATTGCCTTGCGGACGGACGCCTCGTCGGCCACATTGGCGCCGACGCCGTGGGCCTTGACACCGAACTCGTCGGCGATTTCCTTGGCTGCAGCCTTGCACAGCGCATCATCCAGATCGATGATGCCGATGTTCCAGCCTTGGGCGGCAAGGTAGCTGGCGGTGGCACGGCCGATGCCGCGCTCTGAGACGGCGCCGGTGACGATCGCGGTGCGGTCTGCGGGGAAGATGGTCATGGGAATGCTCCTGATAAGAAAGGGGTGGTGGAGTGAACGGGTTCGGCCGGGCTTGAGTCGCGGGCGCGGCAGTTCAGCGGGCCCCAGTTCAGCGGGCCCAGTTCAGCGGGCCCAGGTCAGCTGATGGGGGCCGGGCCCAGCTCGTCGATGAGCTTCTGCATGGCCACGTACGCCTTGTTTCGGTAGGCGATCAGTTCAGGCGTACGCTCGGCGGGAACGTTGAGGAAACCGGCGCCGGTCTTGGTGCCCAGCTTCCCTGCTTCCACCAGGTCGGTGAGGATCTTCGGCGTGGCGAAACGCTCCGGGAATGAGGTCTGCAGGGACTTGTAGCAGAAGTTGTACACATCCAGCCCGGCCATGTCCGCAATGGCGAACGGTCCGAAGAACGGCAGGCGGAAACCGAACGTGGTGCGGACCAGGGTGTCCACGTCCTCCGCCGTCGCGATTTTTTGTTCAACGAGCTGCGCGGCCTCATGGAAAAGTGCGTACTGGAGGCGGTTCAGGACGAAGCCGGTGACATCCTTGACCACCGCGGTCTGCTTGTTGGCAGCATGCACCAGCTCGCGGACGGTACCGACAGTCGCAGCCGATGTGCCGGCGTGGGGGATGATTTCCACGCCTGGAATAAAGGGCGACGGGTTGGAGAAGTGCACGCCGAGGAACCGCTCCGGGTTTGTGACCGGCTCGGAAAGCTCAGCGATGGAGATCGTGGAGGTGTTGGAGCCGATGATGGCGTCCCGCCGCGCTGCTGCGCTGATCCGGGCCAGCGTCCCGTGCTTGATCGCGATGACCTCGGGCACCGCTTCCTCGATGAAGTCGGCATCAGCCACGGCTTCCTCAATGTCCTTCGCGGCCCAGAGGTTCTGCTTCAGGATGGCCGTTGCACCTTCCGGGAACAGGCCGTCGGCCACGAACTGGTCGGATTCAGCCAGGAGCCTGTCGTAGTTCTTCTGGGCCACTTCCGCCGACACGTCGGCCAGGGCCACGCGGGCGCCGCCCAACGCCAGCACCTGGGCGATGCCGCCACCCATATAGCCGGAACCGACGACGGCGATCTTCCGGGCCGCGTTGCCGGCGCGTACTGCTGAACTGTTTGCTGTTTCGGTCATGATCAGACTGCCTTCGTATATTCGGGTTCGTAGGAGCAGATGGCGTCGACCTTGCCGGCGGACGCGGAGTCTTCATCGAAGCGGTAGCCGAGCCATTCGCCCACGAGCTTCTTGGCCAGTTCCAGGCCAATGACGCGCTGTCCCATGGTGAGGACCTGGGCGTTGTTGCTGAGCACGGAGCGTTCCACGGAATAGCAGTCATGGGCGGTGACCGCGCGGATTCCGGGGACCTTGTTGGCCGCGATGGCCACCCCGAGCCCGGTACCGCAGATCAGCAAGGCACGGTCGGCGTCGCCTTCGGCCACTATGCGGGCTGCGTCCACCGCCACATGCGGGTACGCCGTCGAGTCGTTGGGGCCCACCCCGATGTCCCGCACGGACGCCACGCGGCCGTCCGCTTCGAGCAGCGCCTTCAGGGCTTCCTTGTATTCGACGCCGGCCTCATCGTTGCCGATGACAATGCGCCACGGTGCCTCATTAGTCATTCCGGTGCTCCTTTTCCCGCCGCTGCGGCCAGTTCAGAATCGATGTAGGTGGAGATCCGCTCCACGATCAGCCCGAAGGAGACCGCACCTGGGTCCGGGTGGCCCAGGCTCTTCTCCGCCAGCGGCCGGGCGCGGCCCTTGAGCGGTCGGAGTCCGGAGGTCTTCTGCGCTGCTTCACGCGCGGCCGCGGCGCCGGCCGCGAGGGAACCCGAAAGTGGTGTGCCGCCGTCGAACTCCTGCAGGAACGCATCCCGGAAGGGAAGCAGTGCATCCACCATGGTCTTGTCCCCCGGTTCGGCCTTGCCCAGTTCGGTGAAGGCCGCGGCGAAGGCGGTCACGGCGGCCGCCGCGTCCTCGCCGCTGTACGATTCCCTGTTGCCCAGTGCCAGGCCCGCGGCGATGACAGCCGACCCCCACAGTGCTCCAGAGGTGCCTCCCGCGCGCTCGCTCCAGGCCTCCCCTGCGCCTGTCAGCACACGCCCGGCGGAGGAACCCGCTGCAGCCATCACCGCGGCGGCGGCAGCTCCGGCGTCCACGCCCCGGCGCATTCCGATGCCGTGATCACCGTCGCCCGCGATGGCGTCCAGCCTGCCCAGTTCCCCTTCATGTTCGACGACGACGTCGCGCACCTGTGCGAGCACGGCGG
>DATCNU010000223.1:0-11795 GCA_036565085.1 Arthrobacter sp. | reverse complement strand
CCCACCGGCGTGAAAATACCCGACGACGAAATGACCTCACTGGAAACCAGCGGGACCCTGAACAGACATGAATGGCACCCCGAATGGAACTACACCCTCAAAACCGAAGACACACCAACTAAATAATCGGCGAGCCCTAAGCTGCTCGACGGGTAGGCCTTCCGCTGCCAGAGTACGACGGAACAGATCCAGTGCTGGGCCGCTGTTCGGACAGTCCGATATGACACGCAGTTCGTAGTTGCCCATGGATCAGTCGTTCCTTCGGCTCAGGGTCAAGCCTTGCGGTCCGGGCTCCGATTGGCACCCGTCGCAGCAGGAGGTGTCGATGGTTTCGGCATTTGCGGTGTCCGTTGCCGGTGTCGCATCGTTAGTGCCGAAGGATGCGGTGGTGTGCGGGACGGTGCAGCAGACATCGCCGCGCCAGGCGTTGATGCCTTCGCGAACGGCGATCGCGGCGATGACGAGGGCCGCGCCTGCGTCGGCCCACCACCAGCCCAGGGTGCTGTTCAGGACCAGCCCCAGCAGTAGGACGGCGGAAAGGTAGGTGCACAGCAGCGTCTGTTTGGAATCGGCCACGGCCGTGCGGGACCCCAGTTCTCGGCCTGCGCGGCGTTGCAGCCAGGACAGCACGGGCATGATGGCCAGGCTCAGGGCGGCGATCACAATGCCCGGGGCGGAGTGCTGTGCTTCGCCGCCGCCGGTCAGGGACCGGACTGAGTCGACGGCGACGAACGCGGCCAGGGCGAAGAATGAGAGGGCGATGATCCGCAGGGTGAGGTGTTCACGCCTCTCGGGATCTTTGGCTGAAAACTGCCAGGACAGGGCGAGGGCGGAGGTCACCTCGATCACCGAATCCAGGCCGAAGCCGATCAGTGCGGAGGAATCCGCGACCCCGCCGGCCCACAGCGCCACGACGGCTTCAATGACGTTGTAAGAAATGGTCGCGGCCGCGAACAGCCGGATCCGCCGGGTCAGAACGGCGCGGCGGGACGGGGCCGGTGCAAGCTGGAGAGCCGTCATACCAGGCACTCACCATCGGGCGCGCAGCAGGCCGGGTCCACGGCCAGGACGACACCAAGCAGGTCCGTGATCGCGTGGCCCAGCCGCGCGTCGGCGAGCTCATACCTGGTGCGCCGGCCGTCCGGAACGGCCACCACCAGGCCGCAGCCACGAAGGCACGTCAGGTGGTTGGACATGCTCTGCCGCGACACCCCGAGGGAGTCGGCAAGGTCCGAAGGGTATGCGGCTTCACTGGCCAATGCCAGCAGGATCCGTGCCCTAGTCGGATCAGAGACGGCGTAGCCGAACCGCGCAAGGACCGGGGCGTGGGTGAGGGTTTCCATGCATCCAAAGTACATCCATGCGTGTATTCAAGCAATTATGTACTTGAGAAGGGCCCCATCACGCCTGCCCGGTTAGGCCACGGTTATGCCTGGACGAACAGGCCGGTGGCAAACATGACGCCCAGCCCCAGGATGATGCCGGCGCTGGCGAGAGGGGTGAGGATCTCCCCGGTGCGGTCTTTCATCCTGGGCCAAGTTCCATGCCCTCGAGCGTGGCCTCGATGGCCAGGAATCCAAGGAGTCCGATGGTGACGCCCAGCAGGAGCCGGATCCAGGATGCGGAGGAGCTGCCGAAGAACGAGGCGCCGCGTTCCGGACTGAGTGCCGCGGCGTCGATCGTGGCCAGGATCTTGCCGCCATTGGAGGTCACCAAGGCGATCTCGTAAGGGTCGCCTTCCACCCCAGTGGTAGGTGACGGTCAGCATGTTGGCCTCCAGCGCGGCCATCGTCTCTCGGGTCTGCGTGAAAGCCGCGTAATAGTCCAAGACGTTCACCTGGGCGATCGACACGGGGTCCGGGCCCTCGTCTTGAGCGCCGGTGTAGTCTTCGTCCTCGCTGTCTTCAGTGCTGGATGCTTTCCTGATCGCGGTGGGCCGCGGGTTCTATCTGAAACGTGGAATGCTCCACGCTGACCTCGAAGTGCTGGGCCACGCGCCGCTGCAGATTCGCCAGGATCGTGGCGGCGTGCCCGTCGATCATGCAGTCATCCTCGACGGCGACGTGGGCCGAAAGCACCGGCGTCCCGGAGGCCACGAGCGATGCGTGCAGGTCATGGACGTCGATGACGTGTGGCACGGCAAGGATGTGCTCACGCACCTTGGCCAGATCCAGGCCCTTGGGAGTGGCCTCCATGAGGACGTCGACGGTGTCACGGAGCAGCTTGAGGGTGCGGGGAACGATCAGGACCCCGATCAGCAGGGAGACCACGGCGTCGGCATGGACCCATCCGGTGACAGCGATGACGATCGCCGCCACGATGACGGCCACCGATCCCAGCGCGTCGTTGAGCACTTCCAGGAAGGCGGCCTTCATGTTGAAGTTGTGGTTCCGGCCGGACGCGAGGACGATCAGGCCGACGGCGTTGCCGGCCAGGCCGATGATGCCGAACCACAGCATCGTCGATCCGCCGATTTCAGGTGGCTCGAAGAGCCGCCGGATCCCTTCGACGATGACGAATCCGCCCACGCCCAGCAGCAAGGCCGCCTGTCCGGCCGCGGCGATGATTTCGGCGCGCTTGTAGCCCCAGGTGCGGGTGAGTGTGGCTGGTTTCAGGGCCAGCGAGGCGGCGATGAGCGCGATCAGCAGCCCGGCCGAGTCGGTGAACATATGGCCTGCGTCGGCCAGGAGCGCCAGGCTGCCGGTCAGGACCGAGCCGATGACTTCGGCGACCATCACGGCAAAGGTGATGGCAAAGACAGTGATCAGCTTGCCGCGCTGGCTGGTCGCGGCTGCACCGTAGTCGTGGTCATGACCGCTCATGCGTGCCGCTCCGGAGCCGGTCCGGTCAACGCCTCAAGGGACGTTACCTGTCTCTGCCTCCCGCGCGGGAAGTCCGGGGCGGGGCGACGTTCAGTGTAGGTCAAGAGTCAGCCGTTTCTGCGGGAGTGGATAAGGGCAACAGCGTGTTAGTCTAACATGTGCATACGTAAGCACTAATTGATGAATTGGTGTGGTCCCGAGGAGTCCTGTTGATTGAAGTGCTGGCTGTCCCTGCGTACCGGAAGCTCTTTTCGGCCCAGATCGTTGCCCTGCTTGGCACGGGCCTGCTGACGGTGGCTCTGGGTCTGCTTGCCTTTGACCTGGCCGGCGGACAGGCCGGGGCCGTGCTCGGGACGGCGTTGACGATCAAAATGCTGGCCTACGTTTTCGTCGCCCCGCTGATGGCGGCCCTGGTGGAGCGGTTGCCGAAGAAGGCCGTGCTGGTCGGCGCAGACCTGATCCGCGCCGGCATCGCCCTAATGCTGCCGATGGTCGACCAGGCCTGGCAGATCTATGTGCTGGTCTTCCTCCTGCAGAGCGCCTCGGCCACGTTCACCCCGGCGTTCCAGTCCCTGATCCCCGTGGTGCTGCCCGAGGAACGGCACTACACACGCGCACTGTCCCTCTCCCGCCTGGCCTATGACCTGGAATCCTTGGTCAGCCCTGCCCTGGCCGCGGCGCTGCTGACCGTGCTGTCCTTCCACGAGTTGTTCCTCGGGACCGTGGCCGGGTTCCTGTTCTCCGCGGCCCTGGTGGTCACCACCAGGCTGCCCGTGGCACCCGCAGTCCGGCAGGAAGGAACGCTCTGGCACCGCACGACCCTCGGTGCCCGGATCTTCGCCCGGACACCCGAGCTGCGGGGGCTGATGGCCCTGAATCTGGCTGTCGCGGCCGCGACAGCCCTGGTGCTGGTCAACACGGTCGTTTACGCCCGAGACCTGTTCGGCGGGTCCAACGCCGACGTCGCCATCGCTCTGGCCTGCTACGGCGCCGGGTCCATGCTCGTCGCCCTCACGGCCCCCATGATCCTGGACCGGGTGCCGGACCGGACGTTCATGAGAGCCGGGGCGGCGCTGCTCTCCCTCGGGCTCGCCGGGGCCTTCGCGCTGCTGGCCGTGCCGGGGACCTGGCCGGTGCTGCTGGGCCTGTGGGTGGTGCTTGGGGCCGGGACCTCGATGATCAATACCCCCTCGGCGCGTCTGCTGCGCCGCACCGCGACGGACAGCACCCGGTCCTACATCTTCACCGCCCAGTTCTCCCTCTCCCACGCCTGTTTCATGATCACCTACCCTGTCGCCGGCTGGATCGGAGCGGCAGCGGGCCAGCCCGCGGCCGCCGCCGTCCTGGCCGCCGTGGCTACAATCAGTACAGCGGCAGCCCTGAAATTCTGGCCCGCAGCGTCCAAGACCAGTCCGGTGCCGTCAACCATGAAAGGGTGACCCGGTGGAAAACGCCCAACGTATCAGCACATCCAGCCTCCATCACCCCGACACCCCCGACGTCCGCCGGCTGGACGCAGCCACGGCCACATTCAGGATGCTCTCGGACCCCACCCGTCTGCACATCCTCTGGCTCCTGGCCCAGGAACCCTCCGACGTCACCTCCCTGGTGGAACAGACCGAGGCATCCCGGACCTCGGTCAGCCAGCATCTGGCCAAACTGCGCTTCAGCGGACTCGTCACCACACAAAAGGACAGCCGCCGTGTCGTGTACAGCATCGCGGACGGACACCTGACCCGCCTCGTCATGGAAGGCCTGAACCACGCCGACCATAAAGTCACAGGCGAACCGGCCCACGACTGACCCGCCGGCTGGTCCCGTCAGGCGGGTTTGTAGGGGGTGAAGGTTGTTCCGCCATCGGTGGAGAGGAGCACGCCGGCTTTAGTGGCGACCCAGATCTTGACTGTGCCGTCGGCGCCCTTGGCGGTGGTCATTGCCTGGACCTGTCCGTCGATGGATCCTTTGGGTTTCCAGGTGCTGCCGCCGTCGGCTGAGTAGTGGACCTTTCCGCCGGGCTCGATGCCGACGGCGTCGGACGGTGTGGCGAAGGCGGCGAATTGGATGACCGGAGCGGAGGCGTTCTTCAGCCAGGTCTTGCCGCCATCTGTGGAGCGTTGCAAGCCGTCGGGGGTGGTGGCCAGGACCGTATCGCTGTCCGGGTTGCCGGCCAGCGCTGCGGGCTGGAAGCCTGCAGTGGCCTGGGTCCAGCTCTTGCCGTCCGGGCTGGTGAGGAATGAGCCGTCGAAGGCGACGATGCCGCTCCGGGTGGCAGTCAGGGCGTGGAAGTCTGATTCGCCTTGGCGGGAGCGCTGCTCCCAGCTTCTGCCGCCGTCGACGGACCGGATCAGGCCGACGGGATTAGGAAGCTCCGATCCTTTGCCGGGATGCCCGGAGGCGTAGAAAACACTTGGGTCCGCCGTGGGGGTGAATCCCATGAGGTCATTGCTGGGGCCGATCTTGACGGCTGCTTTCGTGGAGACGTCAAAGAGCCCTTCGTGGGTGGCGAGCAGGACTCTTCCGGTTTGATCCACGGTGATGCCGTGAACATGGGCGGCCGGGTATCCGGCCGCGGACGCCGATGATGCGGAAGTGGCCGGGGACGTGGAGGTGCAGGCGGACAGGGCAAGAAGCAGTGCTGCCGCTGCGGCGGGCGCACCGGCGTATCGGAACGGTCCGAACGGGGTCTTGAACAACAAGGTAATCTCCTGGGGTTGGGGGAAGCGGTGGGGTTCGTCGCTTAGACGGGGGTTTTGAAGGTTCCGGCGAGGTTTTGCAACTGGTAGATCCAGGACGTCCACACACCCAGGATCATGAGTGCCCCGAGCAGAACCAGGAGGAGCCCGCCGGCGATGTTGAAGGCCCGGACGTGCTGTCGGACGAAGGCCAGGGCGAGGGTGACCCAGTTGACCCCCATGGCGACCAGGCCGAAGGGAACACCGAGTCCGAGGCAATAGACGAAGGCGAGCAGGGCTCCCCGCCAGGGGTCGCCGGTGGTGGTGCTCAGGGCCAGGACCGCGGCCAGTGTAGGGCCCATGCACGGAGTCCAGCCCAGCCCGAAAACGACTCCCAGGACGGGCGCGCCGGCCAGGCCTGAGGCCGGCTTCCATGACAGTTTTGCGGAGCGTTGTAGGAAGGGGAGCTTGCCGGCAAGGGCCAGACCCATGAGAACGACGACGACGCCCAGGACCCGGATCAGCGTGTCCTGCCAGCGGGCCATCCACGTGCCGATGGCGCCGAACGCGGCCCCGTAGAGGGTGAAGACCGCGGCGAAGCCAAGGACGAAGAGGCCAACCCCGGCGAGCACGCGCCGGCGGTTGCCGTGCTGGGTCGGGTTGGTCAGGCCTGAGACGTATCCGAGGTATCCGGGCACCAGGGGCAGGATACAGGGGGAAAGGAAGGACACCAGGCCGGCGGTCATGGCCAGCGGAAGGGCAAGAAGCAGGGTGCCGTTTTGCACGGTATCCGCGAAGAAACCGCCGATCGTCATCTCTGGTGCTCCGTCCGTGATGGGCGGTCCGTGGGCAAAGGCTTAGTCATGATGGCTTTCGGGTTCGGGGTAAATGAGTGTGCGGGTGACCAGATGGTGCGGCGCGGTTTGCGTCTCGTGCAGGATCCGCCCGTCGCTGGCGAGGGTAAGTTCGAGGACCGCGTTCTCGGCCGGGTAGGACAGGACGAGGCGGCGGTTGCCGTCCTCGTCGGGAAGCCGGACGGCGATGCTGGCTTCGCCGCTGGCGTAGAGGGCGCGCCGGATGAAGTCCGTACCGGTGGTCCGGAAGGACTGCGGGGTTCCCAGACCGCGGGCGGTGTCGCTGGTGACCAGTTCGTGCAGGGTGAACGCCGGCACCTGTTTCATGGCGGCCACGGCGTCGCGCAACATTTGTTCGGCCGGACGGGCGGGCCAGCTGATGGACAGCGCGGCCGGTTCGGTGTTCCAGGTGCCGGAGGCCGGGGTGAGGGTGAGACGGCTGGTGCCCTCCTGCCATGCGGCCGGACTGAAGAAGCAGCCCTCGCCGCAGCCCCGGAATCTCAGCTCCGTGATCTCGCCGTCGGGTCCGGAGAGGGATCCGGTGAGCCCAAGCCGCGCGGAAGCGGTCCTGCCCGAGGCGTCGGTGATCTCCGGGGCCAAGAGCTGGATGATCAGCTGGCCGGAGCTGGCGCGCGCGTTGACGCCTACTTCCCCGGCCAAAGCGGCCGCGGGGACCACGGGGCCCGTGGCGGGCGGCGGAAACGCCAGGGGCGCGTCCGCGCTGGCCGGGACCGGCAGCACCGTCAGGACCGAGGACACGACCAGGACCGCCAACAGGGTGGTGGCTTCGACGCGGACGGGCCGGATGACCTTGTCCAGGACCGATTTTCGACGCAGGAGACGGCGTGCGGTCAAGGCGAGGCCGGCAGCGGCCGCGACCAGCCCGGTTTTGGCCAGCAAGACCCTCCCGTAGTCGGTCGTGATGAGGCTATCGGGCGGGACGAGAATCAGTGCCGATCCCAGTCCGGTTAGGACGACGGCAGCGAACAGCCACACTGCAGCACGTGAGTAGGCGCCGAGTGCTTGCCGGGCCATATCCCGTCGCTGACGCCAGCGGATCAGGGTGCGCAGAACATGGACGAGGATCCCGGTCCAGAGCGTGGCTGCGGTCAGGTGCAGGACGGTGAGCGGGGCGCCCAGGAGCGGGTCGGCCAGCTGGGGGTGAGCGCGCAGTGCTTCGGCGACGATCACGACGGCCAGCGGCAGCCACAGCCATCGGCTCCTGACTGCGGCGGCTGTCGCTGCCAGGGCGAAGCCGCTGACCTCGACGAGGGTGAGGATTCCGGGCCGGCTGCCGGTCAAGGCCTCCGGGACGGGGTGGGTGAATCCGGCCAGGAGGGAACCGTTGCCCAGGAGCAGGATGGCCAGCCCGGCTGCAGCTGCCACACCGAGCAGGCAGGCCCAGAGCGTGATGGGCCGCGGGCCGGCCGGGGTTCCGCGACGGCGGGCCAGCAGCCGGGTGCCGGCCTGTTCGCCCAGGGCCAGGGCCAGGGCCGTGAATAGCAGGACCCGCAGGACGGTTGTCTGCCATGAGCCCTGGGTCTCGGTGGCCTGGCCGCCGCTGAGTGCCGTGGCGGCGGGCCCGACGGCGTAGCGGTAGGACCCGCTCATGACGTCGCCGTCGCCGGCGGTGACCTGCCAGTGCACGGTGTAGATGCCCTGGCCGCCTGATTCCGGGATCGGTATTTCCAAGGCGCGGTTCTCATGGCTGAGCCGCGGCGTGCCGACGGTCAGTCCTCCGCCCTGGGGGCCTGCCACGCTCACGGGCGTCCCGGCGGTCGTGACTGGTTCATCGAAAAGCAGCGTCAGGGTGTCCGGGGCCGTGGCGACCGTTGAGTCAGCGGCCGGTGCGGTGAAGAGCAGGTTGGAATGTGCGGAGGCCGGGACCGCCGCGAGCAGTCCGGCAAACACGAGCCCCGCCGTGGCAGCAAAGAGTGCGGCGACACGCCCCAGAGGACGGGTTCGCCGGCGGTGCCTACGCCTCACGCCGTTCGCCGGGGACGACGTCCGGGCCGGTGGAGGGGCGGGCGCCGTGCAGCTGTGCGAGTTCCTCCCGGGCTGCCCGGATCTGCTCATCGATGCTTTCTGTGGGGTTGGCGCAGCACCCCTGGTCCGCGGTGCCGGTTCGCCGGAGCATCGGGCGCATGCAGAAGAACCAGGTCAGCGCAATGGCCGCAGCCGTACCTGCCAGCGCGATCAGCACGGTGTTCATGCCGCCGGGCTTCCGCCGGGGTGCGGTGCCGGGTGGCGCCCGTCGAAGTCTGCCGGCGCCGGGCGCAGGGCTTCGATCTGGGCACGCAGGCGGGCCAGTTCCTGTTCCTGGTCAGGGGTGGCGGGCTGACCGTTGCGGCCGCGGCCGCGCATCATGAGCCACATCATCAGGCCCATGCCGATGGGGCAGGCCAGGGCGGGAAGGATGAGGAAAAACTGTTCCATGGGATGTCCTTAGCGGTCAGGGGCGGGGCGGAGTCGGGTGAGGTCGCGGCGGAGCGCGCGTGCGGAGAGCCGGCCGTGGGCGATGAGCCTGCCGTCGGCGATGAGTCCGGGGGCGAAGAGGAGGCGGTGCTCGGCCACAAGCCGGCGTCCCTGGTCGCTGTTCAGGTCGACCTCGTCGACGCTGAGGCCGAACTCGCGGGCAAGCCCGGCAAGCAGCTGCTTGCCGTCGCTGCACCAGCTGCAGTCGGGCCGGGTCAGCAGGGTCAGTGCGATCATGGCCTGGCCCCGTCTTTGAGGTCATTAAGCAGCTTGTCGACCGGAACGAACATCGTGTAGTCCGGGGCGCCGCCGTAGTCTGCCCGCCACCGGATGGTGCCGTCCGGGCCGACGAGGATGAAGCTGTGCCCGTCTCTCATGGCGCCCATCATCCCGTACCGGTTCGCACTGTATTTCTCCGACACCGTGAGGCTGGGATCGGACAGGACAGGGGTGGTCAGGCCCATGTCCCGGGTTTTCCGGGCAATGAGGTTAGCCGGGTCGGTCGTGATGGACAGGACCGCGTCGACACCGGCGGCCTTGACCTTGGCGCTGTCCTTCTCAAGGCTGGACAGCTGGTCCCAGCACGGCTGGCAGGTTAGGCCTTCCTGGAAGTACAAGAGCACGTTTTTCCCTTTGAAATCGCCCAGAGACACCTGCTTGCCGTTGGTGTCCTCGAGGGTGAACGCCGGTGCGGCCTGGCCGGGGCCCGGCTGGCCGACACCGTAGTTCGTCCCGGTCCCGGTGTTTTTCGGGGCGTTGGATCCGGAGAAGATGGCGTAGAGGGCGACGAGGATGACGACAAGGGCTGCCGCCGCAAGGATCCAGAGGAGCCAGCGGCGGTTCGTTCCCCGTGCTGGGTGCGCCTTGGGGCCCCGGTTTTTGGTGGTGGTCATGATCGGCTGTCCTTTGCGGGGATGGGCTCGGCGGTCGCGTCGGAGGCGCAGCAGTCGTTTCCGTGGCCGGCTGCGGCGTCACCGGCTTCGGTGTCATTGATGGGTTGTTCCGGGCCGGCCGGGGGGCGGGCGTGCGGGCGTGCCTGGGTGATCAGGTAGAGGAGTCCCGCGATGAGGATCGCGGCGAGGACCCAGCCGGGCAGCCAGCCCAGTGCTGCGGTGATAACGGCGGCGGCGTGCTGCAGATCGGCGGTGATCTGCACGAACACGCCCTCCGATCCCATGCCCGGGCCCAGGGCGGCCTGGACGTAGGTGAGGACCGCCATCGCGATGAGCAGGAAGGCCGACGCGGCCGTCCCGAACGCCATCGTACGGCGCAGGCGGCCAAGCCGGAGGGTGACCTGCCGGCCCTGCAGCCATCGGCTCTTGCTCCAGTCCCTGCGGTCCCACACCAGGGCCAGGACAGCCAGCGGTGCGACCATGCCCAGAACATAGGTCAGTGCCACGGCCAGGGCAGCAGGAAACGATACGGTCGCCCCGGAGAGCACCGCGACACCGGCCAGCACCGGAGCGCAGCAGGAACTGGCAGCCCCCGAAAACACGCCCAGCCCATAGACAGAGCCGAAGCCTTTTCCGGTGGGGGCCCGGCCCGGCAGCATCGGCAGACGCGGTTTCCAGCCGAGCAGCATCGCGGTCCCGCCGGCCAGCATGGCCGTGGCGGCAGCTGAAAACACCAGCACGTGCTGGCCCGAGACCAGGCTGACGAGGAAGGTTGCTCCAAGTCCGATCGGGACGATGATCGTTGCCACCCCTGCGGCGAAGACGAAGGTTGCGGCCAGAATGCCGGTGCGGCGGCGGAAGCCGGTGGCCAGGTACGCGGGCAGCATCACCGAGACGCAGCACGGGGCGAGCAGGGCCACGAGGCCGCCAAGGAACGCGGTCAGCAGCGTCCCGCCGAACAGCAGATCTTCCATGGACGTTCGTCCCTCACACCACTCGACGCTTCAAAAACTATTCTCCTAAGGAGTTTAGGAGAATAGCCGGGCGGTGTCCAGCGGCGGGACCTGGCGGCTGGCTTTAGAGGGCGGCGGTGCTGGCGGAAACGTTCGCGTCGGGGCAGAGGTTCTGTCCGGCCGCGGCTGCTGCCGGACCTCCCAGCAGCAGCACCGGGAGTGCGAACAGTGCGGCTAAGGCAAAGGAGCCGGCGGCGGTCCTGGCACTGCCGAGGGGTTTGGGTGGGGGGATGAGCCGGCGCACGCGGGCCGCGGCCCCGGCCCCTCCTGCCGCCAGCGCCACAGCCGGGGACAGTGAAATGCCGCCAGAGGCGACGGCCAGCAGCGCCCCGGCAACGGTGAGCCGGCCGGATCGGGCGGCCGCGGCGTCATCGGCACGCAGTTCGATCAGCCGGGCGGTCTCGTCGGAAGCGGTCCGGAAGAGCGAAACGGCGGGGAAGGCCAACGCCAGTGCCCGGGAGAGGCCCAGGATCAGGTCGTGCCGCTCGGCGAGATGGGCGTGTTCGTGGGCCAGGACCGCGTCCAGCTGCGCCTCATCCAGGGCCTGCAGTGCCCCGGTTGTCACGATGGTGCGCCGCCGCCGGCCGGGGAGGCAGTAGACGGCCGGTTCAGCCGAGTCAAGGACAACCATGCCGCGGTGTGCGTCGGTGTGGCCGACGATGTCCAGAATGCTGTTGTGGCGGGCACGTTCCCGGGCCATGCCTGAAAGTCCCACACCAAGGCACCAGACGGTGCGGCCGAGTATGGCCAGGGACAGGACGGCGCCGGTGGCGCCGGCCGCTGCCCCGCCGGGGGAAGCGTACTGCTCGCGGATGGCCATGACGCAGGCCCGCAGCAGCTCGGCGAGGTCACCGCTGACGGTCACGGTCGGGAAAGTCAGGGCCAGTCCGGCGAGGACGACGGAGGCCAGGACGGTGACGGTGAGGGCCTGCCACGCCGCGATAGCCAGCCTGGGAGCCCTGTCGGCCCACGACGCCGCCCGCAGCAGCCGGGGCCCGGCAACGGCAAGGACCAGTGCGTAACCGAGGAGGGACAATGCCGCGATCATGCCTGTACGCCCTGTTCC
>DATCNU010000222.1:0-2478 GCA_036565085.1 Arthrobacter sp. | reverse complement strand
GCCGAACCCTGTTCGCTGCTCACGTATCTATCCACACTTTCGATGACGGTGATTTTCCTGCCACTGGAGACCCAGCGCTGTTCCTGCCTTTCACCTAGGCTACAGGCCCCGACACGGTAATCGGGGGAACTTGACTTTGCGTGCATTCTGAGCCTTGACCTTCTGGTAGAGGTCGAAGGTTAGGCTTCCGCACGCATGCACGCACCGCCCGCACAGCCGTGGCTGCGCGGGCGGTCCGCAGTGTGTTTAGGAAGCGGTGGCCAGGCCTAGGCGTTGGCCAGCGAAGGCGCAGTGGCGGATTCGGCCACGGGCTCGCCATGTCCGGCGATCATGGTCTGCTCGTCGAAGGGAGCCCGGCCCGAGAGAACTTCGTCGACCTGCTTGCCGTCAATTTCCTTGACCCAGGTACCGATCAGGATGGTTGCCACGGCGTTGCCTGTGAAGTTGGTCAGGGCGCGGGCTTCGGACATGAAGCGGTCGATGCCCACGATCAGGCCCACGCCGCCGAGGAGCTCCGGCCTGTGGGCCTGGAGCCCGGCGGCGAGGGTCGCCAGGCCCGCACCGGTCACGCCGGCCGCGCCCTTGGATGCAATGATCATGAAGACGAGCAGGGATACCTGGGCGCCCAGGTCCAGTGGAGTGCCCATGGCGTTGGCCACGAACAGCGACGCCATGGTCAGGTAGATGGCGGTACCGTCCAGGTTGAAGGAGTAGCCCGTGGGGACGGTCACACCAACAACCGGTTTGGAGACCCCCAGGTGCTCCATCTTGGCGATGAGACGGGGAAGTGCTGACTCAGAGGAGGAAGTGGAGAAAATCAGGAGGTACTCGCGGGCCAGATACTTCATGAGCTTGAAGATATTGACGCCGGCAACCGCCTGGAGGACTCCGCCGAGGATGACCACGATGAACAGTGCGCAAGTAATGTAGAACGCCATCATAAGGGTGAACATGCTCACGATTGCCTGGACCCCGGTGGCTCCAACGACGGTGGCGATGGATCCGAAGGCACCGATCGGGGCAAGCCACATGATCATGATGAGGATCCGGAAAACAACAGCCTGGCCCAGCCCGATTGCCTTGAGGACAGGGGCGCCCTGCGGACCCAACTTCTGGACGGCAAAGCCGACCAGGATGGCTGCGAAGAGAGTGGGCAGGACGGGGATGTCGCCCGGGATCATGCCCAGGAGGAAGCTCACTGTGCTGTCCGCAGCAGCCTTTTTGCCGGGATCATATGCGGAGAGCTTGAGGCCTTCGCCCGGGTGGACGATGTTGCCGACGACCAGGCCGATGGCCAGGGCGAAGGTGGACATGACCATGAAGTAGCCCAGCGCCAGGCCTCCCACCTTGCCGACCGTGGCAGCTTTGGCGATGGAACCGATGCCCATGACGATGGTGCAGAAGATAATCGGCGCGATCATCATCTTGATGAGCTTGATGAAGCCATCGCCGAGCGGCTGCAGCGACTTTGCGAACTCGGGAAACAGCAGGCCTACGACGGCGCCCAGGATCACTGCGGCAATAACGGCCATGTAAAGGTAGTGGGATTTGTCCAGCCCCTTGCGGGCGGCCTTTGCAGGCACTGCCGACTCTCCTCGTTGAGAGGTCATTATGTGTACTCCTTCATGGATAATCTGGTAGACGCTGCGGCGCAGTCCTTGACTGTCGTCGTCCGCCTAGTGTGATACCCATCATTCGGTACGCCGTGACTTGGCTCACCGTTACGTTCATATTGGTCATGGGAGGTACTGATGGTCCACCGTTGGAGCATCGCCCGCAGGCTTTTTGTGGCGAATCTTTTGATAGTGCTGGCCTTCATTGGGATTGCGGGCACCGCCACGTACGTCGACGCCCGGGACCGAAGCTATGAGGAAGCCGGACGGCGGATGACCGGCGTGGCCGCGGCAGTAGCCGCCAACCCCCTGGTCCTGCAGGCTGCCGACGCCCCCGACCCGACGGCGTTGCTCCAGCCATATGCCCTGGATGTCATGGCCGGGTCGGGAGCGGATTTCGTGACAATCATGGCACCGGACAGGACGCGCTGGACACATCCGGTGGCCGCGGAGATCGGCAAGCCATACATCGGCTCGATTGATGCTGCCTTACGCGGCGAGGTCTTCACTGAAGTCACCGCCGGAACGCTTGGACCCTCGGTGCGGACGGTTGTTCCGGTCAAGGATGCGGCGGGAAAGGTCCGGGCGCTGGTTGCCGCCGGCGTCACGGTGCGGACAGTGGACGTGGCCCTGGCCGGCCGGTTGCCTGCATTGCTGGCCCTCGGGTTGGCCCTGCTGGTTGGCGGGTCTTTGGCTTCCTGGTTGTTGGGCCGTTACCTGCGCCGGGTGACCCGGGGGTGGGGTCCGGAGCAGTTGGCGCAGCTCTTCGCCTACTACGAATCGGTGCTGCACTCGGTGCGTGAGGGGCTGATCCTGATCGATACCAAGGGCCGGGTGGTGATGTACAACGACCAAGCCGCTGAAC
>DATCNU010000221.1:0-6734 GCA_036565085.1 Arthrobacter sp. | reverse complement strand
TGCATCAGTCGATCAGTGCGGCGGCGGTGAAATTCCGGGCTGTTCTCACACCTGGGACATGTTTCGGTTCGTTTTATGGTTCCGAGCGGCTTTTTTCGTGGATGGTTCCGCAGGGGACGGAAGGGTGGACCTCGAGGGTGTAGTTGGCGGTGTCGTGTTGGGTGACGAGTATGCCGTGCCTGCGTTCCAGTGCGGCGGGTATCAGCCGGTTGACGGCGTCGGTGAGCCGGTCGTCTCTGCTTTGGGCCTCGCTGACGGCGATGTCGAGGCGGAGCGGTGCCGTTTCGTGCACGGCGGGGTCCTTGTCTGGGGCGCGCTTCGCGGCAGGGGGATTAGATCTGCGGGGAGGGGTTTGACGGGTCGGTGCGGAAGGCCAGGACACCGTCCTGGTTGTCGAACATGGACCGGCCCTTTCCGGCGGGTTGGATCAGCCACAGCGAATTCCCGTCGCGGGTGACGCCGTCGGCGCGTCCGCGGGCGAATACCTGGCCGTCCTTGCTGAGCTTGATCTCGTCGCGGGTCCGGATCCTTGTCCAGTCCCGGACGTATTCGTCGGTTGTCACGGTCGTCCATTCTGTGGTGGCGCATGGTTGCGGGGTCTTTGTTTGCGCAGCGGCAGTGCCGGCCTCGCGAGTCCGGACAGGCAAGGCCGGGGACCCTGGGCGGTGAGGGGGCCAGGGGTGATGCCTTCGCCGCCGCGTTCGAAGGTTGAATCAGGGGGCACCGGCGATGGGCATGTCTGCCCGTCATCTGAGGGGCCGGAGAGGGTCGATCGGCCTGCGTGGAGTGCCACGCAGGCCGATCCTGAGGCGTCATGTGCTCGGTGGCATTGTGACGCCGGTACCTTCTATGTGGGGATCACATCAGCCGTCGTCGCCGGCAGGCGTCGAGGTGGTCGTGAAGCCGCCAACCTTGTTCGCCTCGATCGCGTACTTATTCGTGAAGGTGCCGCCGACCGGGATCTTCGAGGTGTCCATGCCGAGCAGCTTCTCCATCGAAGCGATGGTCTTGGGGCCGCCCGCGGGCATGATGCCGTCCGGGAGGAACTGACCCTTGTCCTGCTCGAGCGCCTTGACGTAGTCCTCCTTCTTGACGTTCTTGTTCTGGACGTAGTCCTGGGGCAGCTTGTCGGCGATGTCCTGGGCTGAGTGAGTCGAGATCCAGTGCATCGTCTCCACGAGCGCGTTGACGACCCGCTGAACGGCGTCCTCGTGGGTCTTGACCCAGTCGGCGTTGGCGATGACACCGGCAGCCGGCCAGGTGCCGCCCACGGCCTTGGTCGCGCCGTCGGTCGTGGCGAGGTCGATCGCCGACTGAGCGATGCCCTGGGCCTCCATCGCGGCCACGGTCGGCTGGGTCGTCATCACACAGTCGGCCGCACCGGTCTTGATGGCGGCAAGGGCGGTAGCGCCGGCCCCGGCCTTGACGGTGGTGTAGTCCTTGTGCGAGACGCCGGCCTGCGCGGCGATGAACTGAGTCAGCGAGTCCGTGCCGGATCCGAGATCGGTGACGCCCATCTTCTTGCCCTTGATGTCGGCGCCGGAGTGGACGTTGGCGTTGGGGCTGCACATGATCCGCTCGCCCGGGGCCCCCGAGAGCTGCACGAGGTTGATGATGTTCTTGCCCTTCGACTGGAAGTCGAAGGTGTGGATGTACCAAGCGCCGGACATGTCGACCTGGCCTGACGCCATGGCGTCTTCGGCGCCAACACCGCCGTCGGTCTCGGTCGAGAGCTCCATATTGACGCCGTACTTCTTGTACAGGCCGAGCTGGTCCGCGAGCTTGTACGGGAGGTAGATCTGCTTGTCGATGCCGCCGATCATCATCTTCACGGTGGGCATCGGGCCGGAGCTCGCAGTGCCCCCGCCGCTGGAAGCGGGGGCATTGCCGCCACATGCCGCGAGACTGAGCGCAACGGCTCCGGTAGCGGCGACGGCAAAGATAGTGCGTTTCATCATTGTTTTGCGCATCCTTTGTTGATCCCCGAAGGGATGTGGGTGTTTTGGTGGAACAGAATTGCTGGGTGGGAAAGTCTGTTTTCGGCCTTAGATCGACTGGGCTTCGGAGCGGTTCGGTGGACGCCACTTGAGGAGCCGGTGCTCAAGCAGCCCGATGAGGAATTCGGCCCCGAGCGTGATGACGGCAATGATCACCATGCAGGCGAAGACTGTGTCCGGATCGAAGGTGCCCTGGGCTTGGCTGATGATGAGGCCGATACCCTTCTGGGCGCCGAGCACCTCCGCGACGAGGGCACCGATGATCGCGAAGCCGAATGCGGTGTGGAGGCTCGCGATGATCCACGTCATCGCGGACGGGATCGTCACGTGCATCGCCACCTGGAACGGGGAGGCGCCGAGCACCCGCACGTTCGCCACGAGGTTCTGGTCCACTTCGCGGACGCCCTGGAACGCATTGAAGAAGACGACGAAGAACACGAGCACGGCCGCGAGCAGGATCTTCGGGAAGCTCCCGAGGCCGAACGCCACGATGAAGATCGAGCCGAGCACAATACGGGGGATCGAATTCAAGATCCGGATGTACGGCCCGACGACCGCCGAGAGGTACTTGTTGGAGCCCAGGAGGAGGCCGAGCACGACACCGACGAACGTCCCGAGCACGAAACCGAGGAGCGCCTCCTGGACCGTGACCCCGAGGTTCTCCCAAATGGTGCCGAATGCGGTTCCCTCTGTGAAGAGCTTGACGAGGCTGTCCCAGATCTGCGTGGGCTGGCCGAAGAAGAACTTGTCGACCCAGCCTTCCTCGGTAAACCACTGCCAGCCGCCAATCACGACGACGGCGAGCACCAGGCGACCTATCCAGATCGCTCTCGTGCGGCGCCGGGCTTTGCTCCGGCCGGCGTTCTTGGCTGCTGTCTCGGTTTCCACTGGCTTCTCGCTCTTGCGCGTTTCATTGTGGGTGAGGGTTGTCATGCTGCTGCTCCTGCTGCTCCTGCTGACCGCGCATAAGCGCGGTCAACTTCGTCCTTCAAGGACTCCCAAATCTGCCCCTGGAGCTCCAGGAAGCGCTCCTCGTGCCGGATCTCCTGGACATTTCCGCGCGGCCTCGGCAGATCGATGTCGAAGACATCCTTGACCGAGCCCGGGCTGCTCGTCATGATGACGACCCGATCGGAGAGCGCCACCGCCTCGTCGAGGTCATGAGTGATGAACAGGACCGAAGGGCGCAGCTCCTCCCAGAGCTTCAGCAGCTCGTTCTGCATGATGGCCTTGGTCTGCACGTCGAGCGCGCCGAACGGCTCGTCCATCAAGAGAATCCGAGGATTGTTGATGAGGGCCGCAGCCATTGCCACGCGCTTGCGCATACCCCCGGACAACTGGTGCGGGTAGCGATCCTCGAAACCGGCCAGGCCGACCCGACGCAGCCAGTCCATGGACAGTGCCGTGGCTTCGCGCTTGGGCGTGCCAAGGAGCGTCGGGCCCATCATCACGTTGCCGAGCACGCTCTTCCAGGGGAACAGCGCGTCTGCCTGGAACATGTAGCTCACGCCGTTCGTGATGCCCTCCACGGTCAGGCCGCCCACTTTGACGGAGCCTTCGCTCGGGTTTTCCAGGCCCGAGACCTGGGCGAGCGTGGTGGACTTGCCACAGCCGGTTGGTCCGACAATCGAGCAGAACTGGCCCGGTTCCACGCTGAGGGTCACATCACGGATGGCGGTGAATGTCTCGCCTTTGGGCGTGAGATAACGCTTGGTCAACCCGACGATGTCGATGCCTGCCGCGTCCTCGGCTCTCTGGGGGGCCGCGGGCGGCCGGTTGGGATGATTAGCATCCATTGTGCTAAGACCTCTCTGTCTTTCGGTTCTTGTGACCGCTCGCTACGACAGACGCCACCGTGGTGTGTCAGGTAAGCGAGACGGCCGGGTAGGTTCTTTTCGGTTCAGCGGCATCGTGAAGCTGCGGTGTTTGTGGTTGTGACGTTGGCCGCGTGCCGCCGACTTCAGGCCCGCTCCATGCCGGTCTTCAAGGTGGGGGGTCGTCGGCTTCCAGCAGCCTGCGGGGCCCGAACGCCGGTTCCGGCGGGCGTGCGGCTGCTTCCTTGGAGTTCTGACACCCTTGTCACTCTCGAATCCCTTCCTTGGGAGTCCTTCACGTCCGTGAGGTTGATCACGGAAACTATGTCAAGCTTAGAAAGTGATCGTTCGTGCCAGAAGACTTCAGTAAGTTGTGCGCCTTAACAGCAAAAGTGCACGTTTTGTGCGTTTTCTGCAACAGGGTAAATGCCCGGCCGGGGTGCGGATTCCGGTGAGCCGCGCATCAGCGACACGGCGCTTCCGGTCCGGGCGCCATTCCTCGACCCTGACCACCCTGATCCTCCGGGTCTCGCTCCTGCTGCTGCTGCTCACCGTCGTCCTGGGAGGGTTTTTGTTCACGCTGATCAGCAACCAGACCCTGGACCAGCAGTACCAGCTGCGTGCCCTGGGGATTGCGGCCACCACCGCGCAGATGCCGGAGATCCGCTCCGCCCTGGCAGCCGGGGATCCCGGGCACATCATCGACGGGCTCGCCCGGGAGATCACGGCCGCCGCACAGTCCTCCTATGTGGTGGTGACCGACCGCGACGGCGTCCGGTTTTCCCACCCGAACCCGGCGCTGGTCGGTCAGAAGCTCGAGGAACCCGTCGCCGTGCTGGATGGCAAAACCCACGTGGGGTTCGACCTGGGCAGCCTGGGCAGATCGGCCAACGCCAAGGCCCCGATCTTCGGGGCGGACGGCTCTGTAATAGGCCAGGTGTCTGTCGGGATCGAGGACACACTGGTCTTAGACACACAGGTCCAGAACCTCTGGCTGATTACCGGGTTCTCGGCCCTGGTTCTGGCCCTGGGAATCGGCGGTTCACTGCTGCTCTCCCGCCGGATCAAGCGTGTCACCTTCAACCTGGAGCCGGCCGAGATCGCCTCCCTGCTGCAAGAGCGCGAGGCGCTGCTGCACGGGATCCGGGAGGCCGTCGTCGGGCTTGACGACGACGGCAGGGTGACGGTCATCAACGGGGAAGCCCGCCGGCTGCTCCAGATCGAGGAACCGGCGCTGGGAAAACCGGTTGCCGAACTGATTCCGGACGGGAGGCTCCGGGACCTGCTCACCGGCAAGCTCTCCGGCACCGACCAGGTGGCACTGACAAAGGACGCGCTGCTGGTGGTCAACCGCATGCCCGTCTCGACCGCCGGGCGGAGCATCGGTTCCGTCATCACCCTGCGGGACCGCACCGAGATCGAGGCCCTGGTCCGGGACCTGCACTCCATCCAGGGCCTGATGGAGGCAATGCGCGCCCTGGAGCACGAATACGCCAACCGGCTGCACATCGTAGACGGCCTGCTGGAGATGGGGGAAGTGGAGCAGGCCAAGAGCTACGTCTCGCAACTATCCACCGCGTCCAGATCGCTCAGTGAAGGGCTCCGCTCACGGCTCGCGCCGCCGGAACTGGCAGCCCTGCTGCTGGCCAAGATCACCGTTGCCGCCGAACAGGACGTGCACATCGAGGTGACCGCCGAGTCCCGGCTGGAACGTCCCCGGGTTGACCAGGCGGAACTGCTGACCATCGTCGGGAACCTCCTGGACAACGCCGTGGACGCGCTGGCCAACACGCACCGCCCACGCACGGTCACGGTACAGTTTGACGACGCCGACGGTGTATTCATCGCCGTGCGCGACAACGGACCCGGCGTCCCGGCAGACAAGATCGACCAGGTAGTGGTGGACGGCTATTCCACCAAGGACCCGCGCCCCGGCATGCGGCGCGGCATCGGACTGGCCCTGGTCAGGAGAATCGTGCACCGGGCAGGGGGCACCCTCGACGTGTTCCCGGGGCCAGGCGGCAATTTTGAGGTGTGGCTGCCGGCCAACCCGCACATTGCGGACAAGGACAGGAGCGACAGACGTTGATCAGGACACTGGTCGTTGACGACGACTTCAGGGTCGCCGGAATCCACGCGGCCCGCGTGGCAAAAGTTGACGGCTTCGAATGCGTGGGCCAAGTATACAGCGCCGCAGCCGCGCGGGAGGCAATCGCACGCCTCAACCCGGACCTGCTCCTGCTGGATGTACACCTTCCGGACGAGGACGGGCTCTCCCTGCTGCGGTCCCTGCAAGCGGCCGGAACCCAGGTTGACTGCATCATCATCACCGCCGCCCAGGACCTGGCCACCGTCAAGTCAGCCATGGCCAGCGGCGCGGTCTATTACCTCGTCAAACCCTTCAGCTTTGACCGGCTCCGTACGCAGTTGGAGGCGTACCGGAAGTGGCGGCAGGAACTGGAATCCGCATCAACGGCCAACCAGGCCACCATCGACAGCCTCTACAACGCCCGCTCGGCCGGGGTCAAGCCCGCCGCCCCGGCGCCGCGCCTGCAGCCCACCATGCAGAAAGCGCTCGACGCCGTCCGCGCCGCCGGCGCCCCCGTCAGTGCCGCGGAGATCGCCGACCAGCTCGGCGTCAGCCGCCCGACAGCCCAGCGGTACCTCAGCGCACTGGAACGCAAAGGCCTCCTCACCCTGGACCTCACCTACGGCACCACCGGCCGGCCGCTGAACTCCTACACCGTACCCTAGCCGCACGAACCGCGCGGGGCACCAACCCCACTGTTCCAGCCAACAGCAAGGGCATCCCGCACGGCACCAGATCGCAGAAACGAACCGGCCCCACCCCGGCATCGCGCCGGGGACCGGTCCCAGATCAAACGCTTCGACGCTGCAGTGGACCTCGCCACCACCGAAATAC
>DATCNU010000220.1:0-7195 GCA_036565085.1 Arthrobacter sp. | reverse complement strand
CAAGTCATTCACAGATTTCGAGTGGGCAAAGTCCCTTACGAGACACCTAGAGCCTGGTTGAAACGGGCCAATATTTGCTCCTACTTGTCTAATTGGGACCATTGCAGGAGCAACAGACCGCTAGCGCCGGATACTGTTCCGATGTTCGTGACGGGCCGATCTCGGCGCGGTGATACTTTACCGAGCGGCCACCCCAGTACGAGGCAAGATCATCAACGGGCACCGAAACCTGCAAGGCAACATAGTCCAAAGCCCCTGCCGGAAGCTCAGACGGCCCGGATGGGAGCCTCGCATGCTGCTGGAAAAACTTCAGGAGTACTGCGAACCCGGCTCGGGTCACCCCGGACTTTCTCGAGAACAGGAATGCATCTTCTTCGACCAGCGTCCACGCATCAAGGAGCTCACTGCTCAGCTCGAAACCCATAGGCCAAACTCAACCACACCTAGATTGCCCCTGGGGACACGCTCAGGAGTACTGGGCCTCTTTCCGGTGTTGGCTTTCTTCGCGGGTGCGCCGTCCAGGGCGCAATGCCCCGGCCTCCACGGGCGGCCAAGGCTTTCCGCCGTTGTATTTGCGTTGCATGCTCTTCACCAGCTTCATGGTGCCGGCCTCGATCAGCTCCGAAACGGAGGCGTAGCCCTCGAGGTGCCCTGCGGCCTGGAAGGCGGCTCGCACCTGGTTCGCGTCATCTTCATAGAAGTACGGGGTGAGTGACTTGTCTTTCTTGGGCACGATTTGGTTCCTTCTCCATTAGGCATCGGAGGGCTTTGTTTCCGGGGAGACTCGTTGCAGCAAGGCGTTGTGTACCTTCTCAAGCGTGCTGCTGCGTGCCTCGGCGCTAGCGAGCTTCTTCTCCGCCTCCGCGGCCGCCCCGGCGGCAGCGCGTTCTGCTGCACGTGAGTCTCTGAGCTCTGAGCTCCGGGCGGCCAGTTGCTGCTCCAACGCCTTCGCCCTGGACTCCAGGGCGGTAATGCGGGCTTGATGTTCGGCGGCCGCGGATTTTTTCTCTTCGGCAGCCTGGTCTAAGTCCTCTACCAGTTCGGCGATTTCCAGGTCTTTGTCCTTTCGTTCCTGCGCCCAGGCCGCTTCGACGGCGGCGTGCCGTTCGGCCGCCTGGGTGGAGGCCTCAGCCCAGCAAGCAGCGGCGAGCCGGGTCGCTTGTTCGAGCAGGGCCGGCGGTGTCGCGGCGACCTGTCCGCCGGCGGCGAGCTTCTCCTCTGACCATTCCTTCAGGTAGCGGAGGGTGGCGTCCGCGTTGCTGACGCCGGCGGCGGCGCGGACCGTGGAGACGGTCGGGCGGCGCTCGGCGCTGATCTGCTCGGCGGCGGCAAACACACGGTCTTTCACACTCGACGTCATGGCGTCTTCTCCCCAAGTAGTAGTAGGAGTAGTAACGCTACTACTCCTACTACTACTACTACTTTTCAATGTTTAGAACGGCGGCTCAGAATCGGCTCCGTTGCCCCCAGCCACCGCCACCGCCGGTCGCCGGGGTCGCCCACGGGTCTTCCTGCGGTGCGGCTTGGCCTGCCGGCCCGGTGTTGGCCTGGTTGCCGAACCCACCGGCCCTTGCCCGCCCTGGCTGCTGCGCCCCCCGAACTTAGCCCCGAGATTGTTTCTCTGCCCACGCGCCTAGTGATATCGGCCTGGGCATGCTATATCCGTAGCACCGACTGCCCGCCTAAGCTGTGCCATTAGCATCATGCATTCCATAGCTATGGCACAAAATTGGGGGAACCATGGACGAATTTCAACGGCCGGAGACGCCCGGAGTGCAACAGGCCCCTGAACCTCGAAGGCGCAGACGAAGGCGCATAATCATTTCCTTGGTTGCGGTATTGGCACTGGCGCTCGGCGGCGCCGGCTTTTTGGTGGCGAACCTCTCAGCACAGGCCGGGCAGCGGGCGGAGGCAGAGGCATCCGCCGCCTCCGCCTCATCCTCAGCTTCCGCCCGGGCATCGGCATCCGCGGAAGCAAAAAGGGCGGCTGACAACGCTGCCAGCGTTGCCCAGGCAAGCAGCGATGCCGAGGAGGCAAGGAAGGCAGCGGAAAGGGAGCAGGCGCAGGCGCAGGCAGACAGCGAAAATAAGCAGATGGAAGCTCGAGGCTGGACGTCCGGCGGCAACCAGATGTACTTCCAATATCTCGACCATTCCAAGTTCACCTGCGGAACGTGGAATTGCGCCGTTTTAGATGTCGTATCCATGGCTCCGAACGGCTGCCTTGGGGGCATTTATGTTGCAGTGAGCATCGACAGGGGCCAGGGCTCCATAGGTTCCACGAATGAGATCACGGCCGGCCTCCCAGCAGGAAAGGTCGCCCGAGTGAAACTGGAAGACACCAGCAATCAGGGTGATGGGTTTCAAATCACCAAGATGAACTGCCTTTGATGACTAGCCGTTTCCGTCTAAGCTCGTAGCCCCTTGAGCGCCTTGCAAGCCGCAACGGCGTGAGGCCCACCTATTGGGTCCTCAAGCCCCCGACTCTCGTCGAGAACCAAGGCCTCCGGGATGCCGTCTGCCGTGACGATCACTTCAAGGTCCTGCATGCAGTGGGTCAGCTCGGCTCGATGTCGGCCGGCTCATCGGCCATTCCGAAGTCTCCGGCAGCGATCCTCTCCCCCGCATTCCGGTACGCCTCCGCGATGAAATCGGGGGTCGGGGACCATGGGGTCTGACCTGCAGCGGAACAGCGGTTGGCGCTAAGCCTTCGGGGTTGGCTTTACGTTGGTGTCATGCCAGTTGAGTTTCTCAGTGATGACCAGGTAGCGGTGTATGCGCAGTTCGCGGGTCCGGTCGACGACGCCGATGTCGCGAGGTTGTCTCCTCTGGGAGACGCGCACATCAATGTCCACGGCCGATATGCCTTCACCGCGCTCTCAGATGACGCCCTCCGGCCCCTTCGTGATCCGACGACACCCACCGACGACGAATAACACGACGCTCACAATCGATTGTTGTTTACGGTGGCGTCGCTGCGTCTGCGGTGGGCGGGGCACCTGCTTCAGGGACTGTGCAGCCTTCTGGTCGGATGGACTGCTGTCCGCCGTTGAAGTTATCGCCACCGAAGCGCGGCATCGGCTGGGTCACGAATTTTCCACAAGCTGCCCGATGACAGCTGCCATGGCGAGGCAATGTTCGCGGCTGGCTGTGTCTAATCACCGGTGTGAGTGGCTGAGGGATGCGCTGACATTCTGTTGATCCGGGAGATCCGACGGAGCCTGGGTTCGATGAGGTTGTTCCATAGAGGAAGCCAGAACAATATTCCCGCGGTGCTGATCAGTAGTGAACCGGCAACATCGGTCGGGTAGTGGACACCCAGGTACAGCCGTGACACGGCCACCATAATGGCGAAAATACCACCCACGACGGCGGTAACCGCACGCTGCGTTGGGGTGCGGGCGAGGACCAGGACCGCACCCCAGACCAGGGCGGCCGCGAATGCCGTGTGGCCGCTGGGAAAGCTGTCGGACCCGGTTTCCAGAATTAGTGCGTGCGTCACTGAACCCGGGGGCCGCAGTCGGGCGACCGTGATCTTTCCGATTTCCGATGACAGCCACCCCACAGCAACCGTGGAGCCGAACGCCAGGGCCGTGAGCGGCCTGCGCAGCCCGCCGAACATCAGGATCAGGCACGAAAGTGCGAGGATGACGACGTTGCCCGCTGGGGAGAGGGCGTCGTTGATGATTGTGGCGAGGGTCGTCAGGGCCGGGTTTCGATCAGGTATGAGGCTGATGTCGACGTTGAGATCCGGTCCCGGGGAGCCGTAGCGTTTCGCCAGAACCCCCATGGACAGGGTGAGAACGAACAGGATTGCGGACACCGGCAGCAGCCACCAGGTGCGCCAAGGCAGGCGCAGGGGAGGGATGCCGGAGATGAGGTGCTTCAACGTCTTTCCTTACGGGAGTACGGTCTCGTAGACCTGTTGGGCGTAGCCTTCCAGGGCGCCGGTGCAGCGGGTCAGGTGTTCCTGCGCCGTTGCGGCCTGGGAGAGACGGAGGACGTCGCGAGACTTGAGGTCCCGGTACCAGCGACGCAGCCGTTCCAGGCTTTGTTCTTCTTCTTCGAGTTCTCCGAAGGTGAATTTTGACTTGGCGATCTCACGGGCTATCTCATCCTCGAACTTCCCGCAGTCGGCGATGAACTCGGCCCATTCCTCGGCCCTCGCGGCCGCAAACGTTTCGCGGAAAAGTGCCTTACCGGCATCGTTGCGGGGTGCTGCATCAACGACGGTGAGCGTGCCTGATCCGCGCTCGGCGAGTTCCCCGGCCCGTCCCAGTGCGGATTCGAAAGCCGGTAACGCGGGCAGCACCCAAGTGCCGTGGGAGACGGGAACGGCCCCGGCCCGGCGCAACTCCCGCCATACCGCCACGCGGTGCCGGGACGGCTGGGCGGGGATTTGCACGAGAACCAGCAACCACCCGAAATCTTCCATCGTCACACGCATAAATGTATCATTTGTTACTTGAAGGCCGGATTTCTGCCGGTTGGCGCGACACGCGAGGAGCAGGCCGTGAACCAGGATCCGGTAGTCGAGCACTTCCTGAGCGGGGCCCGCGGTCTTCGTAGCCGGGGAAGCGGTGCCGGGTGAGCGCGTTCGTGGACAGCATCCTGAACGTCAATCCGGTCCTGGCGTTGACCCTGGTGGGGCTGCTGGTGTTCGCTGAGGACGCTTTGTTCATCGGGTTCGTGATCCCGGGAGAGACAGCGGCGGTCCTCGGAGGCGTCGTCGCCAGCCGGGGCCACGTGGAGCTGTGGATGATGATGGTCCTGGTCGTGCTGGCCGCCATTGTGGGGGACACGGTCGGCTACGAGATCGGCAAACACTTCGGCCCCGGGGTCCTGAACCTGAAGGTCATGAACAAACGCCGCGCCAAACTGGACAAGGCGCAGGACTTCCTGCGCCGCCGGGGAGGATCAGCGGTCTTCCTCGGCCGGTTTGTGGCGTTCTTCCGGGCGGTCATGCCTGCCCTGGCCGGGACGTCCCGGATGCACTATCCCCGGTTTCTGGTCTTCAACGCCGCCGGCGGCCTGGTCTGGGGCGCGGGGTTTGTGCTGCTGGGTTTCCTGGCCGGCAACTCCTACGAAGCCGTCGCCAAGGCAGCCGGGCGCGACATCACGGCCGTGGTGCTGGTGGTGGCCGTGATCGCGTTCATCGTCTGGCGCGTGCGCAAAGCACGCCGGGAACGCCGCACCAGCGCGCCCGTTCCCGGATCCGCGCCGGAGCCCGAGCAATGACAGCCGACGCACAGGGCGCCGGGGTTCCAAGCCCCCGGCGGCATCTGTTCCCCCTGTATGCGGCCGGCTTCACCACGGCGTTCGGTGCCCATGCCGTGGCGGCGAACCTCGGCGCCTACAGCATCGGCCACGGCCAGTCCCTGCTGCTGCTCGGGGCGATGCTGGCCCTGTACGACGGGGCCGAGGTGCTGCTCAAACCCGTTTTCGGGACACTCTCCGACCGGATCGGCGCCAGACCGGTCCTGCTCGGCGGCCTGGCCGCCTTCGCCCTCTTTTCCGCAGCCTTCGTCCTGGCCCGGGATCCGGCATGGCTGTGGCTGGCCCGACTGGGCCAGGGCGCAGCCGCCTCAGCGTTCTCCCCGGCAGCCTCTGCCCTGGTTGCCCGGCTGAACCCCGCGGGCCGCCAGGGCAGAGCGTTCGGCTCCTACGGGTTCTACAAGAGCATCGGATACACCGCCGGTCCGTTGATCGGAGGAACACTGGTGGCCTCCGGCGGGCTGGAACTGCTGTTCACCCTCACCGCACTCCTGGCACTGGCGGTAGCCGTGTGGGCCTTCCTGGCCGTGCCCGTGGCGGCGCCGCTGCCCCGTGACCGGCAGACCGTCGCTGACCTGGCCCGGCGGCTGGCCGATCGGGCCTTCCTGGCCCCGACCGCCGCCCTGGCAGCCGCGACGGCGGCCCTGTCCGTCGGCGTCGGCTTCCTTCCCCTCTCGGGGGCAGCAGCGGGTCTCGGGCCCGTCGCCACTGGAGCTGCCGTCTCGGTCCTGGCCGTCTGCGCCGCCGTCGCCCAGCCCCTCGCCGGCCGGGCATCCGATACACAAGCCCGTCATCCGGGCCGCCTCGCGGGCCTGGGCCTGGCGCTCACGGCCGTAGGCCTGGCCGCCGCCATGCTACCCGGGACCGCCGGGCTGCTGGCGGCCGCCGCGGCCATCGGCGCCGGAACGGGCATCATCACCCCGGTTGCCTTTGCGGCCCTGGCCGCCGCCACACCGCCGGAGCGGCTGGGCCAGACCATGGGCGCCGCCGAAGTCGGCCGCGAACTCGGCGACGCGGGCGGCCCGCTGCTGGTAGGGGCGGTCGCCGCCGCCACGGGCCTCGCGGCCGGCTACGGCGCACTGGCCCTCCTGACCGCCGCCGTCGCAGTATTCATCCGTCATCCCCGCACCGCAGGCATGTCCCCGGCAGTCGCGGACACGGGCCGGAACCGGACGGAGTCGGGATGAATCAAACCGCAATCCCGCCGCACGGCGGACGGAAAAGGCGGCCGGGAACGATCAGCGTACAGACGCTTAGGTACGGGGCAGTCTTGCTGGCTGTTGTTGTTTTTACTGCCCTGAACGCCTATCTGCTGAATACCCTGGATGTTGTCGGGATCCCGTTGATCTTTGCGGCCGCCTTGCTCGTGCAGCTGCTGTTGATCATTCTGTTCGTCTTCAGCCTGATGATGGTCCTGCGCACACCGCTGAAAATCGCGTGGTCGATACTGGTCTCCGCCTGGGAAGGCGTCCGGGCCAACACCTACGTCGTACGGCTCCGCCGACGCCACCCGCACCTCGTCGGCTGGGCCGGCCGCCGCCTCTCGATGAAACAGCCAACCGGACTCGTCCTGACCATCGGCGCCGCAGCCGCAGCCGCGGCCCTCTGGCTTTCATCAGCGTCACACGAGCGGTCGTCCTGAAGACCTCGTTCGCCGGCATCGACCAGCGGATCCTCAATCTCGTGCCGGACATCCGCACCGACGGACAGCCCCACCTGGTGCACGTCGTGGAAGCCCAGCAGGGACACAACGCAACCGGCGACGGATTCTTTGTCGCCGCTCCCTGGGCGACCTAGCCGCCAGCGCGGGCCGGGGGTACGATGTTGGCACTCGTCGGGGTCCTTGGGTGTGAGGACTGTGTGGTCGGTGCCGCCGACGTTGAGTTTGGTTTTGCTGTCGGCGCCTTATCGACCAGATGGG
>DATCNU010000219.1:0-68313 GCA_036565085.1 Arthrobacter sp. | reverse complement strand
TCTAGGAGCGTGGGTCAGTAGTCGGTCGGGTTTTTAAATCGCCGGGCGATTTTCCGGGCTTCTGGGCCGGTGGCTGGAAGAATCGGGGGGTGAACTCTGATGGCCAGGATGGTTTGTTTGATGAGGCGCTCGTCGAGCGGGTGGAGCGTCCGGATGATGGCATCGTTGAGACCGGCGCTGGTGTGAAGAAGCGGTTCAGGGCGTTCGTGCCGGACGCGGTGATGCTGGTTCCGCCGTCGCTGGATGAGTGGTTGCCGGGCAATCATCTGGCCCGTTTCATCGCTGACCTGGTGGGTCAGGAGCTGGAACTGTCCCGGTTCTACGACTCGTACGCGAAGACGAAGGGCCAGCCGCCGTATGATCCGCGGCTGATGGTCCGGGTCCTGCTCTACGGCTACTGCGTCGGGGTCCGTTCCTCGCGGGAGCTGGAGCGGGCGTGCGTGGACGTGGTCGCGTTCCGCTGGCTGGCCGGGCAGCAGGCACCGGATTTTCGGTCCATCGCACGGTTCCGCCAGCGCCACCTGGCCGCCCTGGGTAACGTGTTCCTGCAGGCGCTGGAACTGTGCCGGGCTACGGGCATGGTCTCGTTGGGCCGGGTCGCACTGGACGGGACGAAGGTGCGGGCCAACGCGTCCCGGCGCAAGGCGATGAGCTACGCGAGGCTGACCGAAAAGCAAAGGATCCTGGCCGCGGAGGTCTCGGATATGCTCGCCGATGCGCAGGCTGTGGACGCGGATGAGGATGCCCGTTTCGGGGCGGACAAGCGCGGTGATGAGCTCCCGCCGGAACTGGCTGACCGGCAGTCACGGCTGGTAAAGATGGCCGCGGCCCGCAAACAGCTCGAAGGCGATGCGGCAGCCAAAGCACGCCACGAGGCAGAGCAGAAAGCCCGGGACCGGGGCGATGACGACGACACAACTGCCGCCAAAGGCGAGGAAGCCGCGGCCAAAGCCGAGGTCAAACGGACGGCTCAGCGGAACTTCACCGATCCGGACTCCCGGATCATGAAAACCGCCGACGGGTCCTACCACTACTGCTACAACGCCCAGGCCGTGGTCGACGCCGACCACCAGGTCATCGTCGCCACCGAACTGAACAACACCGCGGTGGACGTGCAGCAACTCATCCCGATGACCGAACGCACCATCCAAACCCTGGGCCAAATGCCCGCCCAATGGACCATCGACGCCGGCTACTGCTCAGCAGCCAACCTCGAACACGTGAAGGAAATCGAGGCCGGCAGCGGCGGCAGCACCGAGTTTTTCATCGCAACCGGCAGGGCGAAGCACGGCGAAAAGGTTCCCGACGCACCCCGGGGCAGGATACCGGCCAACGCCACACCCAGGGAACGCATGGCGAGGAAACTCAAAACCAAGAAGGGCAGGGCCGCCTACGCCCGGCGCAAAGCGATCATTGAACCGGTCTTCGGCCAGATCCACACCCGGCAGGGCAAACACGTCCTCCTGCGCGGACTCGAGCAAGCCGCCCGCGAATGGGAGCTCATCGCCGGCTGCCACAACCTGCTCAAACTCTTCAAACACCGGGACAACACCCGGACCCTGGCCGCCGCAGGAGCTTAAGGGAAACGGTGGCTGGGCCACGGAGGCCCAGAGCGGCTCTGCGACCATGGACAAAGCATGACCGGTTCCCACGTTCTCACCGAAAACCCCAAAACCAATGCGGCGTCGGCCCAGAAGCAGCAACAACGACCACGAAGCGTCAAGCCACCGAACGACTACCGACCCGCGCTCCTAGGCTGGGTCTCAGGCGGGGGTCTTCAGGCGGGGGTCTTCAGGCGGACGTCACTGGCCGGACATCTTTAGCCGGATTAGAGCTCCACTTCGACGTAGCCGTCGGAAATGCGTGTGCCGAAGGTGTCCAGGCGAAGCCCGGCGGTCCCGAAGCATTCGCCGGTTTCCAGGTCGTAGACCTCTTTGTGCAGCGGTGAGGCGACGGTGGGACGGGTGCCGCGCGAACCGATGATGCCGCGGGCCATCACGTGGGCGCCTGTGGCCGGGTCCTCATGGGCCACGGCGAAAACCTCAGAAGGGCCGGTGCGGAAGAGGGCCAACTGGCGGCCTTCGATGAGGGCTGCCTCGCCCCACGCGGGCTCCAGTTCGTCCAGCGCGCAGACGCGGTGCCAACCGGCAACGGCTGCCTCTGTTTCGGCGGCGAGCGCCCCAAGTTCCAGTGTTGCCGTCATGTCGGCCCCTCTCCCTGTGCTTCAATGCCTGTGTGCTTCGGTGGTGTGCTTCGGTGGCCATCTCCGTGGCCGTATTACCAAGCTAGGCCGCAGGTGTTTCAGAGGCGTGCAGTGAATGTGTCCGGCGCGTAAAAGAGACCTCACCCGTCCGGAAATGCGTTCGTGATGCAGAAGTTAAGTTCACGAAACAATTGGGAAACTGAAGCGAAACTGCGGCTGCCTAGTCTGGATGGACACTCGACAGAGAAAGTCGCAGAGCACCGTCTGCGGCCCATGCGAAAGGCCCACAGTGACCGAACAGACTTCAAGCACAGAGACACCGCGCCGCATTGTCGTCGCCGGCGGCGGCCCCGCGGCCCACCGTTTTGCAGACGCGATGCATGCCCGTGGCCTCGATGGCTGGCAGGTCACGGTCCTCACTGAGGAAACCCACCTCCCCTACGACCGCGTGGCCCTGAGCAAGGCCTTGACCGACATGGACTACGACCTCACCCTGGGCGAGGCGTCCATGTGGGACCACGAGGCCCTGGAACTGCGCACCGGCGAGCGCGTGGTTAAGGTCAACCCCGAAGCGAAGTCCGTGGGGACCGCGGCGGGCAACACCTATGCCTACGACGCCCTCGTGGTCGCGACGGGTTCGAATGCCGCCCGCCTGCCGATCCCCGGCGCCGAGCACACTCACGTCTACCGCACGCTCGAAGACGTGTGGGCCATCAATAAGGCCATTGCCGAACTCAAGGAAAAGCTTGGCCGCCAGGTCAAAGCAGTCACCATCGGCGGTGGCCTGCTGGGCCTCGAGTCGGCTGCGGGTACCGAGCAGCTGGGAGCCAGCCCGATCGTCATCGACGGTGCAGCATGGCTGATGGCCACACAGCTCGATGAGGGCGCAGGCCAGGCGATGGGCCGCCTGATCAAGGCCAAGGGCTTCGAAGTCCACAGCGGAGTATTCCCCTCTGAGGTACTGTCCGACGACGATGGCCAGGTCACGGGCGTCCTCATGGCTGACGGCCGCATCATCGATGCCGACATTGTCATTGTCGCGATCGGCGTGAGGCCGCGCGATGAGCTGTTCCGCGCAGCAGAAGGCGAGCAGCAGATCTTCTCGCTTGGCCAGCGCGGCGGCGTTGTTGTCACCGACGGCTGCGAAACCGAAATCCCCGGCATCTTCGCCATCGGTGAAGTCGCCAACTTCGGAGGAATGTGCCTGGGCCTGGTTGCACCCGCCAACACCATGGCGGAGATCGTCGCTGACCGCCTCCACGGTGGCGACGCCACCTTCCCCGGCTTCGACACAGCCACCAAACTCAAGCTGTCCGGCGTCGACGTTGCCAGCTTCGGTGACGCGTTCGCCAAGACCGAGCACGCCCTGGAAATCGTCTACGCAGACCCCGCCCGGGGCGTGTACCAGAAAATTGTCACCACGGACGACGCCAAGACCCTGCTGGGCGGGATCTTCGTCGGCGACGCAACCCCGTACACGAGCCTGCGCCCGCTCCTGGGCCGCGAACTCTCGGCCGAGCCCGGAGCATACCTGACGGCGGCCGGCGGCGGCGACGCCCCGGACACCGAACTCCCGGACGACGCCACCCTGTGCTCCTGCAACAACGTGACCGCCGGAACCATCCGCGACACCATCAACGGCTGCGGCGCCTGCGACGGCAACGCTCCGGTCCAGGACCTCGGCGAGCTGAAGGGCTGCACCCGCGCCGGGACCAGCTGCGGTTCCTGCGTGCCGATGCTGAAGAAGCTGCTCGAAGGCGAGCTGACCAAATCTGGCATCGAGGTCTCCAAGGCCCTCTGCGAACACATCGAGCTGTCCCGCCAGGAACTCTTCGACGCGATCCGGGTTCTGGAACTGACCTCCTTCGAGGAGATCATGGCCAAGTACGGCACGGGCGCCGGCTGCGACATCTGCAAGCCGACCATCGCCTCGATCCTGGCCAGCCAGCACAACGCCTACGTCCTGGATGCCGGCCGCGGCACTTTGCAGGACACCAACGACCGCGCCCTCGCCAACATGCAGAAGGACGGCACCTACTCCGTGGTCCCCCGGATCGCCGGCGGCGAGATCACGCCGAAGAAGCTCGGCGTCATCGCCGCCGTGGCCGAGAAGTACAACCTGTACACCAAGATCACCGGCGGCCAGCGCATCGATATGTTCGGTGCCCGGCTTGAGCAGCTCCCGGAAATCTGGAAGGAACTGGTCGACGCCGGTTTCGAGTCCGGCCAGGCCTACGGCAAGAGCCTGCGCACGGTGAAGTCCTGCGTCGGTTCCACCTGGTGCCGCTTCGGCGTCCAGGACTCCGTGGCCATGGCGATCCAGCTGGAACTGCGCTACCGCGGCCTCCGCAGCCCGCACAAACTCAAGATGGGTGTTTCCGGCTGTGCCCGTGAATGCGCCGAGGCCCGCGGCAAGGACGTCGGCGTGATCGCCACCGCGGACGGCTGGAACCTGTACGTCGGCGGCAACGGCGGCGCCACCCCGGCCCACGCCCAGCTCCTGGCCAAGGACCTCGACGACGAAACGCTGATCAAGTACATCGACCGGTACTTCATGTACTACATCCGCACCGCAGACCGCCTGCAGCGCACCGCACGCTGGCAGGAGGAGCTCGACGGCGGCATCAAGCACGTCGAGGACGTCGTGGTCCACGACACCCTGGGCATCGCCGAGGAACTCGAGGCGGCCATGGCCAAGCACGTCGACACCTATGTGGACGAGTGGGCGGACACCCTGAAGGACCCCGAGCGCCTGCGCCGGTTCCGTTCCTTCGTCAACGCCCCGGACCAGAAGGACGATTCCATCACCTTCGTCCCCGACGAGCGTGGCCAGATGCGCCCGGCCACGCCGGAGGAAAAAGCGGCCGCCGGTCAGCAGCCGGTCCTCATCGGAGCTTCCATCCCGATGCGGCCCCGCACTCCCGAACTGGACGAGAACGAGGTATAGGCATGCAGCTCAGCATTGATCTCACTGGCCATGAAGTCCTGGTCACAGGTTCGGACCACGCCGCCCGCCAGGCGGTGCGCCGCTACCAGGCCGCCGGCGCCATCGTGTACAGGCTGAGCACCCCGCAGGGTGCCCCGCATGACGGCCGGCTGCCCGAACGGCCCTTCCTGGTGGCGGCGGTCGACGACGGCCAGCCCGGCTGGGAAGCACTGCTGGAGCGGTGCCGCGAAACGGGCATTCCGGTGTCCGACGAGCCGGCAGCCGGACCCGTCGGCCATGTGACCCTCGTTGGCGGCGGCCCCGGAACCACCGAACTGCTGACCGTGGCGGCCGTGACGGCGCTGCGCGATGCCGACGTCGTATTCTTTGACCGCCTCGCGCCCTGCCAGGAGCTGCCGTCACTGACATCGGCCGAACTCGTGGATGTGGGCAAGAAGCCCGGCCACCACAAGGTCGGCCAGGCAGACATCGAAAAGCTCATGGTGGAGAGCGCCCTCGCCGGAAACAATGTGGTCCGGCTCAAGGGCGGCGACCCGTACGTCTTCGGCCGCGGCGGCGAGGAGGTTGCCTCCTGCGTGGCTGCCGGCGTGCCAGTCCGCGTGATCTCCGGCGTGACTAGTGCCATCGCCGTTCCGGCTGCCGCCGGAATCCCCGTGACGCACCGCGAAGTCAGCCACATGTTCACCGTGGTTTCCGGGCACGCCCCGCTGACCGAGAAGGAACTCACCCACCTGGCAGGGCTGGGCGGCACGATTGTGGTCCTCATGGGCATCGGCACCCTGCACCATCTGGCGGCCGGCCTGCAGCGGGCCGGAATGCGTGCCGACATGCCCATGGCTGTCGTCGAACGTGGCTACCGGCCCGGCCAGCGCACCACCATCGCCGACCTGGGCACCATTACCTCAGCCGCTGCCGGCTGCAGCAACCCCGCTGTCCTGGTCATCGGCGAGGTGGTTCGGGTGGCTGAGGCCAACCGCGGGCATGCTGAGGCCGCCGCCGACCTGGACAGGCTGGCGGCCTCGCTGCTGGGTTCGTGAAAGGATTGAACCCCATGAATGCACTTGCACCGGCCGAATCCCCGCAGCAGGACGAGGCACCCGGCCAGGAGGCATCAGGCTCACCGCTGGAAGGCTTCCGCATCGGAGTCACCTCGCACCGCCGCTCCCGGGACCTGATCGAGGCCCTCGAACGCCGCGGGGCGGAGGTCCTGCACGCCCCGGCGCTGAAGATCGCCCCGGTCCAGGAGGACATCCGCCTGATCGAGGACACCAGGGCCATCATCGCCGCCCGGCCGGAGCTTTGCATCGCCACCACCGCCTATGGCATGCGCCGCTGGTGCGAGGCGGCGGATTCGTTCGGCATCGGCGAGGAACTGCTGGAGACCCTGGGTGCCTGCCGGATGTTTGTCCGCGGGCCCAAGGCCCGTGGTGCCGTGCGCGCGGCCGGCCTTGCCGACGTCGGAATCAGCAGCGATGAAACCACTGCCACGCTGGTGGACATGCTGCTCGCAGAAGGGGTGCGTGGGAAGACCGTTGCCGTGCAGCTGCACGGTTATACCGATGTCCGCCAGCTCGAGCGTCTCCGCATGTCCGGTGCCACCGTGCTGACCGTCACTCCCTACCGTTGGGTCAAGCCCGACGGCGAGGACCGGCTTCCGCGCCTGATCGATGCGGCCTGCAGCGGCAACCTGGACGTACTGACCTTCACCAGCGCCCCCGCCGTGGACGCCATGTGGAGCACTGCCCACGAAATGGGCGTCTACAAGCAACTGATCGAGAGCCTCAAAACGACTGTCACGACGGCGGTAGTGGGTCCCGTAACGGCCCAGCCGCTGCTCGATGCCGGCGTGACTCCGCTGATACCCGAGCGGTTCCGGATGGGCGCGCTGATCCGGCTGGTGTGCGAGCACCTTGCCCTCAACCACGTCCGCCGCCTGGACACCCGGTCAGGCAACATCGAGCTGCGGGGACGCAGCCTGAGGATCGACGGCCAGCCCGTGGAGCTGGCGCCGGCGCCTTTGCTGCTGCTGCGTGCCCTGCTGGGCGCGGGAGGGGCCGTGCTTTCCCGGGAGTCGCTCTCGGATCTGCTGGAGCTCCGGGGCTCGGTCCATGCCTTGGACATGACCGTCAGCCGCCTCCGTTCCTCGCTGCCGGACGGCCGCCTGGTGGAGACGGTGGTCAAGAGGGGTTACCGCATCCGCGTCTAGCTGCCCTGCGGCACTGTCCTGCGGCACCGTCCTGCGCCACCCTCCCCAGGCCAACAGCACCCTTCCTGTGTCGTTCACCCGCCGGATGAGACGCAGGTCACCGGGTTTGTTACCGGCCGGTAAACGCTGGCGAACAGGGGACGTTCCGGCAGCAACAGCGGGGAAACACCAAGGAAAAGACGGCGGCCTACGCTGAGGTTCATCACGAACTTCCCGGCCGCGCACCTGTGCGGCCGCCAGCGAAAGGGCCAGCACATGTCCGCTCCGGCACCGTCCACTTCATCCTCCCCTGCACCCCGGATCGTCATCGCCGGCGCGGGGCCGGCCGCGCAGGCCCTTGTCAGCCAGCTGGACCGCGCCCGCTTCGGCGGGAGCATCACCGTCCTGAGCAACAGGGACGACGCACCCGCGGAGCTGCTGGAACTTGCTGCCTTACCGCAGGTGTCGGTCCGGTTCGGCCAGCCGGCCAGCTTCATCGACCCCGACAAACGCAGCGTCACGACGGCAGATGGCATGGAATTCGGCTACGACCAGCTGGTCATCGCCACAGGTTCGGCGCCGGTGGCCTCCCCTGTCGAGGGCGCGGGCCGTTGCCTGAGCTACTCCACGATCGACGACGCCGCACGCATCGGGGCGGCCGTCAAGGAAGTCACCCTGGAGCTGGGCCGGCGTCCCCTGGGGATCCTGGTTGGCGTGGGCGCAGCAGCGGGACAGGCAGAAGCCGTGCTCCGCGCCCGCGGCGTGCGGCCGATCCGCACCACGGTACGGCCCACAGCGGTTGTCCCGTCCATTTCCGGATCAGGACTGACCGCGTCCGGCATTGTCTTTGCCGATGGCAGCAGCATGAACGGTGACCTGGTGGTACTGGCGGAGGAAAGGCTTTCCCTCGACGGACTCGCCGCCGGCGCCGGCCTCCGGACGGCCCCGAACGGCGGCATCGAAATCAGCCAGGACTTCCGGACCTCGGTCCCGGGGATCTGGGCCATCGGGGACGCGGCAACGTTCGACGGCGTCCGGCTCGGACTGCTGGTGGCGGCGGCCTCCGCGGCGGGGGCCTGTGCCACCCACCTGATGACAGCATCCTCAGCCAGGCAGCCGGTTCAGGTTGCCGCCTGAGCCGCGGCGGCCGGGCCCCAAGACAGGAGACCCAGACAGAAGACCCAGGACTGGTGGCACCGGGCAGTGGCATAGTGCAGTAGCACAGGGCAGTGCCACCGGGCCTGAGGGGACGTGGCAAGATGGTCATTTGAAAGGCCACGGCCGGCTGGAAGGCCCCTGGAAGGAAACATATGAGCAACGACGCCACTCCCGCCGTGCAGCAGTCCGCCTGCACGCACCCCCTGCCCGGACCCATCGCTTCCTTCATCGATCACACGCTGCTGAAGCCGGAAGCCAGCGAGGCGGACATCCTCAAGGTCTGCGCCGAAGCTGCCGAGTATCACTTCAAGTCGGTGTGCGTGAACCCCATCTGGGTCAAGACAGTCCAGACGGCCCTTAAAGGATCCGGCGTGCTGACCTGTTCGGTGGTCGGCTTCCCGCTAGGGGCCACCCCCACCGACGTCAAGACGTTCGAGGCCCGCGGGGCCGTGCTGGACGGCGCGGACGAAATCGATATGGTCATCAACATTGCCGCGGCCCGTGCCGGAGACAAAGGTGCATTGGTGGACGACATCGCTGCGGTTGCCGAAGCCGTCCATGCGGGCGGCGCCATCCTCAAGGTCATCATCGAAACCGCGCTCCTGGACGACGCCCAGAAGGTCCTCGCCTGCGAGGCAGCAGTGGAGGCCGGCGCGGATTTCGTCAAGACCTCCACCGGATTCAACGGCGGCGGGGCGACTCCTGAGGAGGTCGCGCTGATGCGGCGCACAGTAGGCCCCGGCCTTGGGGTCAAGGCCTCGGGTGGTGTGCGTTCCCTGGCCGACGCTCAAGCTATGATTGCTGCAGGTGCAACACGTATTGGTGCCAGCTCCGGGATTGCCATCGTCAAGGGTGAACAGGGTTCATCCGCTTACTGACCGCAGCCCCGGGCCGCCACAGTTTGAGCCCCCCGGGGCCGAGGAGGAACGAATGTCCAGCAAGACCACATCGTCCGGCACGAACACGGTGCAGACCCCCGAGAACGAGAACAGCCTCGTGGCGACCGTTGGGCTTTATGTCGTCATGATGGCGCTCTTCCTTGGCTCCATCTACTCACTCTCCTTCCTCACGCTGGGCAACCCGTGGCCCATGGCCGTCTGCCTGGGACTGTTCGCCCTCGCGTTCTGGATCCCGCAGACCATCCTGGGCCGCTCGGATTCTGCCGGCGAGCACTAGGGATCGAGCACTGGAACCTTAGGAATTAGGCTGAGTCAGGAATTAGGCTGAGTCAGGAATTAGGCCCAGTCAGGAATTAGAGGTTGGGGCCCCGGACATCCCGGGGCCTCAACCCGTTAAGCAGGTGCCGTTCCGGCCCGGGGAGGTTCAGACGGGGAGGTTCAGACGGGAGGTTCAGCCAGGGCCGAACAGGCCGCTGACCAGGGTGCTGCCGAACCCAAGGGCGGCCGGAAGATGGGCCTTCGCCAGCGCCCATGCGGCGGCTGACATCCCCACCATGGCATAGGCACTGACGGGAATCAGCACCAGCCACTCACGCCGGGACCCGGCCCTTCCCAGCAGCGGCAGGGAAAAGGCGCCGTTGGCTTTCCACACGTCGTTGAATACTGGCACTTTGCGCAGGAACCTGGGTGGCTTGATCACCAGCGGCCAGAGCAGGGGCACCCCTCCGGTGGTGATCATGTCCCCGACGATATGCACTGCCACTCCCGTCAGCATCGAAACCGGAAGCCAGGTCCACTGCCCGGGTGCGAACCAGGTGACCAGCCCGGCCATGGTCAGGGCGAAGATCCAGTTGCTGACGAAACCCGATTTGGGGAACAGCTTCAGTGCCTTGGCAGCAATGTTGATCATAAACATGCAGAGCAGGCCTGCGCCCACCGACAATAACCCCCAGTCCGTCTGGAGCTGGAATTTTCCTGCCATCGTTGCGAGCACCACGAAAAACGCAGCGCCGAGCACCGAGTGGGTTCCCTGCCGGTGCCCACCGCTGGCATTCTCGATGCCCACCGCTATGGCGTTGGACAGCGGCGGCAGGGAGTGGGCCACCGTACTGGAGCGGTGGTCCCAGTCGCAGACCAGAGCCGTTCCTGCCGTGGCCATGCCGCCGATCAGAATGCCGGTGGCGTCCAGCGGGTACCAGCCCAAGGCATATTGGCCCGTCGACGCGATGGCTACCCACGCCGCGGCTCCCGACGCAGCGTGGTGTCCTCCCATCACCTCAGTTCACCGAACGTGTGACGGCAACAGGCGCGTCGGAGAAGATATTGCGGATAACCCCGTTGGCCCACTCCAGGATTTCGGCGTCCTGCAGGTCCCGGCCCCCGATCTTCGCTGTCTTCGGCTTAGGGATCAGCACCGCGTCCAGTGCCGGCTTGGACTGGGAGCCAGGATACATCCGGGCCAGGCGCATGAGCTTGGACTCCGGGAGTTGCGCCGGGGAGAACTTGATGAAGTTCCCCTGCAGCGCGACGTCGGAGAGGCCTGCCTCGCGGGCACCGACGCGGAAACGTGCGACGGCAATGAGGTTCTGGGCGGGCAGGGGAGGCTCGCCGTAGCGGTCCACCAGCTCGGCCAGGACCTCGTCGATGCCTTCGCGGCTGACCGCCGAAGCCAGCTTGCGGTAGGCTTCCAGGCGCAGCCGCTCACCGGGGACGTAGTCGTGCGGCAGGTGCGCGTTCACGGGCAGCTCGATCTTCATTTCGGCGGGCTTCTCTTCGGCCTCGCCGCGGTAGTCGGCCACGGCCTCGCCCACCAGCCGGATGTAAAGATCGAAACCCACCCCTTGGATGTGACCGGACTGCTCGCCGCCGAGCAGGTTGCCGGCCCCGCGGATTTCGAGGTCCTTCATGGCCAGCTGCATGCCCGCCCCGAGCTCGTTGTGCGCGGCCACGGCCTTAAGCCGCTCCAGTGCCACCTCGCCCAATGGCTTCTCGGACGGATACAGGAAGTAGGCGTAGGCACGCTCACGGCCGCGGCCCACACGGCCACGAAGCTGGTGGAGCTGGGACAGCCCGTATTTGTCGGCGCCGTCCACGATCAGGGTGTTGGCATTGGAGATATCCAGGCCGGTCTCGATGATGGTGGTGCACACCAGCACGTCGAAGCGCTTCTCCCAGAAATCCACGATGATCTGCTCCAGCCGGCTTTCGGACATCTGGCCGTGGGCGACCTCCACCCGCGCCTCCGGAACGAGCTCGCGGATCTTGGCTGCGGTCCGCTCAATGGTGGACACCCGGTTATGGACGAAGAACACCTGGCCTTCGCGCATCAGTTCGCGGCGGATGGCTGCCGAGGTCTGCTTGTCCGTGTACGGCCCCACGTAGGTGAGCACCGGGTGCCGTTCCTCCGGCGGCGTGGCCAGGGTGGAGGTTTCCCGGATGCCCGTCAGCGACATCTCCAGGGTCCGGGGAATCGGCGTGGCGCTCATGGCCAGGACATCCACGTTCGTGCGCATCTTTTTCAGCGCTTCCTTGTGCTCCACCCCGAAGCGCTGCTCCTCGTCCACGATGACCAGGCCAAGATCCTTGAACGCGAAGTCCTTGGACAGCAGCCGGTGGGTACCGATCACCACGTCCACAGTGCCGTTCCTCACCCCTTCCACGGTCTCCTTCGTTTCCTTGGAGCCCTGGAACCGGGACAGCGGCTTGACCCGGAGCGGGAACCCGGAGAAGCGCTCGGTGAAGGTCTCGTAGTGCTGCTGCGCCAGCAGGGTGGTAGGCACCAGCACCGCAACCTGCTTTCCGTCCTGTACTGCCTTGAAGGCGGCGCGGACGGCGATCTCGGTCTTTCCATAACCGACGTCACCGGACACCAGCCGGTCCATGGGGATCTCCCGCTCCATGTCCGCCTTGACCTCGTTGATGGTGGTCAGCTGGTCCGGAGTCTCCACATAGGGGAAGGCTTCCTCCAGTTCCCGCTGCCATGGTGTGTCCGGTCCGAACGCATGGCCCCGGGAGGCCATCCGCGCAGAGTACAGCCGGATCAGTTCACCGGCGATCTCCTTGACGGCCTTGCGTGCCTTGGACTTCGTGCTTGCCCAGTCCGAGCCCCCCATCTTGCTGAGCACAGGGGTGTCTCCGCCGACATAGCGGGTCACCTGGTCCAGCTGGTCGGTGGGGACGAACAGCCGGTCGCCGGGGGCGCCGCGCTTGGACGGGGCGTATTCCAGCACCAGGTATTCGCGGACACCGTCTCCCCCTCCCGCGACCTTGCGCTGGATCAGCTCGACAAACCGGCCGATGCCGTGTTGTTCGTGCACGACGTGGTCTCCGGCGATGAGCTGCAGCGGGTCCACGGCGTTCCGCCGCTTGGACGGCATGCGCCGCATGTCCTTGGTGGACCCTGCCGAGGTCCGGCCCAGCAGGTCCGCTTCGGTCAGCAGCCCCACTTTGAGGCTGTCCAGGACAAAACCGCGTCCGAAGGCGGCAGTGGTCACCTCGATGATGCCCGCCTGCGGCTCCCTGTCCAGGGTGTCCACCCGGGCGCAGGGGATGTCCGCGTCGTGGAACAGTTCAGCCAGGCGCTGGGCCGGTCCGGGGCCTTCGGTGGCCACGACGATGCGCCACTGGTCCCGGATATGCGAGCCGATAAAGTCCATCATTTCGGCCACGTCGCCCTGGTAGCCGCGGGGCTCCCGGGCGTGAAGGTTCAGGACGTCGACATCCGGCAGCAGTTCCTCGTCCGTGGCCAGCGACGTAATGGACCACCAGGACACTTCGTGCGCCAATGAGGAGCTGCGGGTCTCCGTGAGGGAGCGGAAGCTGGCGGAGTGCAGGGCTGCGGAGGCCTGCGAGCTCAAATCCAGGGGTGCGGTTCCGCCGTCAGACGCCGTGGACCACGCGGCTTCCAGGAACTCTTCGTTGGTGGCGGCAAGGTCATGCGCACGGGTGCGGACCTTCTCGGGTTCGATGACCACGGATATCGACCCGGCGGGCAACTGTTCGACGAACGGGACCATCGCGTCCACGAGCACCGGCGCCAGGGATTCCATGCCTTCAACGGCGATGCCCCCGGCGATCTTTTCCAGCATGTCCGCCGCCGCCGGCAGCTGGGCCTTCAGGGTGGCGGCGCGGGACATGACGGACGGCGTGATCAGGATTTCGCGGCACGGCGGGGCGAGCAGTTCTTTGGGATGGTGGAGGCCCGGTGCGGACAGGGAGCGCTGGTCGGCTACGGCAAACCAGCGCATCTGGTCCACCTCGTCGCCGAAGAAATCCACCCTGACGGGATGGTCCTCCGTGGGCGGGAAAATATCAAGGATGCCGCCACGGACCGCGAATTCGCCACGGCGCGTGACCATGTCCACCCGTGCGTAGGCTGCGTCCGCGAGGCTCCGCACGACGTCCGAGAACGGCACCTCCTGGCCCACTTTCAGCGTGACCGGAACCAGTTCACCGAGCCCGGCGACAAGTGGCTGGACCACCGCACGCACCGGGGCCACCACCACCCGAAGGGGACCCGCCGTCGAGCTTTCCGGGTGAGCCAGCCGTCGCAGGACGGACAGGCGCCGGCCCACGGTGTCCGAGCGCGGCGAGAGCCGCTCGTGCGGAAGGGTTTCCCAGCTGGGAAATTCTGCCACCGACCCGGCGGGCAGGTAGGCGCGGAGGGCTTCCGTCAGGTCTTCTGCCTCCCGCCCGGTGGCGGTGACGGCCAGCACCACCGGCGGCTTCCCGCCGTCAGGCGCCTGCCCGGCGGACATCCCCGCAAGGCCATCTGCCATTTCCGCGAGGAGCACCGGCCGGAGTCCGGCGGGCGCACTGATCTGGTAGTCCTCGCCGCGGACGGCAAACCCGCGGGCGGCTTCTGCCTGGACGCGCGCAAAGGTCTGGTCTCCGGCAAGGACGCGGCGCAGTCCGTCAAGCGATGGACCGTGTAGGGACTGGCCGTTGAGGCTCATGGCAGAAGCTCCTGTGGTGTTCATGGGGATCGCAGGCAACACGAAAACCCGAAATCCGCAAGAATTCCAGGTGTTCCCAGCCTACCCCCGCCTTCATTGCGGGCAAGCCAGTTCCAGGAAGGCGCGGACCTCCCCGTAGGATGTGTGGAGCAAAAAGCGTTCTGACCCCGAACTACTGGAGGACCCATGGCACTGAGTGCAACCACCACCCTTCCGCACACCGTCGGCAGCGTTTCAGCTGTCTTCGCAGACGAGGATTTCCAGCGGCACACGAGCGAGCTGGTGGGAGGGACCCTGGAGTCCTTCGCAGTGGCCGGCGACACGGGCGGGGCTTTCAGCACCACCTCCGTCCGCACCCTTCCCACAACCCGCCTGCCGGAAATCGCACGCAAGTTCGTGGGCGAAAGTCTGACTGTGACGCAGGTGGAGAACTGGGACGCCCCGGCAGCCGACGGGTCCCGCCAAAGCAACATCACCCTGAAGATCGCCGGCGCGCCCATCGATGTGACGGCGGTCCAGCGGCTGATGGCCGAGGGCGCAAGCACCCGCATAGAGCTGGAGGGCAACGTGACCTCGTCTGTGCCGTTCCTCGGCGGCAAGATTGCCGAGGCAGCGGAACCGATGGTTGCCAAGGCCCTGAACATCCAGTCCCAGCAGGCTCAGGCCTGGCTCGAAAGCCACTGAGCCGTGCAGCTCCCCCTGCTCGCGTCCTGGACCCTCGCAGTCGCCGGGGTCTGGTCCCTGGTGGTCTGGCCGCAGTTCCTGCGCCGCGTCATGAAGGACCCCCGGGCCCGTGATTCGGCCGGCAAGGCCACAAGGTTCCTCACGGTCCACGTGGTCCTGGTGGGCGTCTCCATGCTGCTGGGGGCCGCCACGGCGGTCATCGGCCTGATGGCCATGTTCGGCTAAGCCGCAGCGGTTCCCGGCTACACTGGGAGGCAGGTGCGCCGGGAAGTCTGGTCGGCAATGGTTTTGACGACCCTAAGACACCAGGAGCCTCCATGGCTAAGCGCCTTTCCCGTCCAGCACTCGCCGCAAGGGTTCTTAGCCGTTCGAGCTACCCGGAGTACCTCAGGATCTCCCAGATCCTGAGGCTGGAGACCGTCGGCGGCGCGCTGCTCCTCGTGGCCACCGCGGCGGCCCTCATCTGGGCCAATTCTCCGGCCGCCGGAGCATACTTCGGGCTGCGGGACCTTGAACTGGGATACGAACCCTGGCACCTTAGGCTTTCGCTGGGGCATTGGGCCTCCGACGGGCTGCTGGCCATCTTCTTTTTCATCGCCGGCCTCGAACTCAAGCGTGAGTTCGTCTCAGGCGAGCTGCGCAGCTTTTCCAAGGCCGTGGTTCCGGTCGCCGCGGCTGTCGGCGGCGTGGCGGTACCCGCGCTCATCTACACTGCCGTCAACCTTGGCCAGGGCCCGGAAAGCCTGCGCGGCTGGGCCATCCCAACAGCCACGGATATCGCCTTTGCCCTGGCCGTGCTGGCCGTCATCAATACGCACCTTCCCGCCGCACTCAGGACCTTCCTGCTGACGCTGGCCGTCGTGGACGACCTCCTGGCGATAGGCATTATCGCCTTCTTCTACTCCTCCGGGCTCCAGCCGCTCCTGCTGCTGGCAGCGCTGCTGCCACTGGGCATGTTTACGCTGCTGGTCCAGCGGCGGGTCCGCAACTGGTATCTGCTGCTTCCGCTGGCTGCGGCAACCTGGGCCCTGGTCCATGCGTCCGGGATCCACGCCACCGTGGCCGGGGTGCTGCTCGGTTTCGCCGTCCCCGTGCTGGCCTCCGGCAAGCGGGGGGAAATGGGGACGGGCATGGCCGAATCCCTCGAACACACGCTGCGCCCGCTGTCAGCCGGGTTCGCCGTGCCGGTTTTCGCCTTTTTCTCGGCCGGCGTGGCCGTGGGCGGCTTCGATGGCTTCCGGTCGGCGCTGGCAGATTCCGTGGCACTCGGGATTATGGCCGCACTGGTGGCCGGTAAGGCGCTGGGCGTGTTTGGCACTACTTATCTGCTCACCAGGACAACCAGGGCAAAGCTCGACGACGGCCTCGCCTGGATCGACGTCGCCGGCCTGGCGCTGCTGGCCGGCGTGGGCTTCACGGTCTCACTGCTCATCGCGGAGCTGAGCTTCGGTTCCGGTTCGGCGCACGATGGCCACGCGAAGGTGGCCATTCTTTCCGGTTCGCTGGTCGCGGCGCTGCTCGCCGCCGTCGTACTGCGGCTACGGAACCGGCACTACCGTGCTGTGGAAGAGGCTGAGAAGCGCGACGCCGACGGCGACGGGATCCCGGACGTCTTTGAACGCACGCCCTGACGCCGCCGCGTCCGGCATCTCAAGCGGCCTGGTTCAGGGCGTCCTCGGCCGCGACCCACGAGATCATGGCACATTTGACGCGCGCCGCGTAACGGGCCACTCCTTCGAAAGCAGCGGCGTCGCCCAGGATTTCGGGATCGGCGTGGATCTTTCCACGTGAACGGAGGACTTCCCGGAAGTTCCCGATCACTTCATGGAGTTCGGCCACGGACATCCCTTCTGCCAGTTCACTCAGGACGGAGGCAGATGCCATCGAAATGGAACAGCCCGCACCGTCCCAGGAAATCTGCGCCACCTTGCCGTCTTCCACGGCCACCCGGAGGGTGACTTCATCGCCGCAGACGGGATTGAGCTGGTGCGACTGGCCGGTTGACGCGCCCTCAGGGGCCGCGATCCCGGCCAGGCCGCTGCCGTGCCGGGCTTTGGAGTGGTCGAGGATGATCTGCTGGTACAGCTGGTCAAGACTCACGTTCACGCACCTTCGTTACACATCTTGGGGGCCGCGGTCACACGCGGAAGTAGGACCGGACGCCGGCGACGGCGTCCAGGAACGCATCGACGTCGTCGGTGGTGTTGTACAGGTAGGCGCTGGCCCTGGTGGTTGCGGTGAGTCCCAGGCGCCGGTGCAGCGGCTGGGCGCAATGGTGGCCCACGCGGACGGCGATGCCCCGTGAATCAAGGAACTGGCCGACGTCGTGGGCGTGCACGCCGTCGACGTCGAACGCTGCCAGCCCGATCCTGTCCTGTCCTGCGGCCGGCCCCAGGACACGGATTCCCGGTATGCTCTCCAGCCCGGACACCATCCGCTGGCCGAGCTCTGATTCCCAGCGGTGCACGCGGTCAAGGCCTGTATCGGTGAGGTAGTTGGCGGCGGCGGCCAGGGCAACGGCCTGGGAAATGCGCTGCGTACCTGCCTCAAAGCGCTGCGGTGCCGGCAGGTATTCGGCCCGCTCCATGGTCACGGTGGTGATCATGGAACCTCCGGTGAGGAACGGCGGCAGGATATCCAGGTACTCCTGCTTCCCGTAAAGCACACCGATGCCGGTGGGCGCGAGCATCTTGTGGCCGGAGAACACCGCGAAGTCCACGTCCAGTTCCTTGACGGCCAGCGGAAGGTGAGGGGCGGACTGGCAGGCGTCGAGGACCACCAGCGCGCCGGCCCTCCGGCCCAATGAGACGAGTTCCTGCACGGGGTTAATGGTGCCCAGCACGTTGGAGGCATGGGTAAACGCGAGCACCTTCGTCCGCTCCCCCAGGATCCCGGCGGCGAGGTCCAGCCGCAGGTCGCCATGATCATCGATCGGAATGTAGCGCAGCGTGGCACCGGTCCGGAAGGCGAGCTCCTGCCAGGGAATCAGGTTGGCATGGTGCTCCATTTCGGTGACGACAATCTGGTCACCGGGACCCACGGCGAGGTCCTTCAGCCGGGCATCCCCGCGCCCCTGCGCAGCCCACAGCGCTGCGTTGGACAAGGCATAGCTGATGAGGTTGAGCCCTTCGGTGGCGTTGGACGTCCACACAGTTTCGGCGTAGTCCGCCCCGATGAAGTCCGCTACCGTCTGCCGGGCGTCTTCAAAGGCCTCGGTAGCTTCGACGGCGAGGTGGTGCGCGCCCCGGTGCACCGCCGCGTTCCGCTGTTCATAGAACTCCTGCTCCGCCTCGATCACGCTCAGCGGATTCTGGGATGTTGCGCCGGAGTCAAGGTAGACCAGCGGGCGGCCGTTCACGAGCTGGTCCAGCACAGGGAAGTCATTCCGGATCCGCAGGACTTCGGCGTTATCCATGGCCGGCAAAGCGCGTTCCAGCGTGGCAGGCGTTGATACTACGGCCAAAGCTAACTCCTTGAGATGCCAATGGATTGACACTCAATTGTCCCACAGCACGGCTGTGGCGGCGTCCCGGGGGGAGCCGCCACAGTCGCTCCGGGCTTCAGCCGTCGGAGCTGAGGGCCGGCGACGGCTGGGGGGAGAGCCTCGGTCTCAGAAGACTCTGACGTCGCCGGCCCCGTCTTATACCCGGTCCTGGCGGACCGGAAGTTGGAATACGAAAGGGCCTGTTATGTTCGCTTGGCTTGGTCTGCGGCCCCCAGCTGCCGCTTCCTTCTGCACTCTCCAAGTAAAGCGTGTGTGGAGGATGGGTACACGAGTAGGCGGTACTCGTCTTTTCCACCCCGGCACTACCGGGGTACCCGCCCTCATACGCGCATCGGTGCTGCCACCTCCTGGGCATGCCTTCGGCACATCGGGAAGCACAGCGGACAGCAGTGCAGGCAGCATTGCTGCGTACCTGGTTTGGGATCCGGTTGCGTGCCCGGGGTGCGTGTTCCGGGGTGCGTTGTTGCGGGTGGCGTGTTCCGGGCAGGAAGGGGGCTTGTGGACCTACTTCGGCAGCGCGGACGAGAGCTCGTCGCGGCTCCGCACGCCCAGCTTGACGTAGGTCCGGTACAGGTGGCCCTCGACGGTACGGACGGATACCATCAGCCGCTGTGCGATTTCGCGGTCCGTCAGTCCCTGCAGCGCCAGTTCCACGATGTCCTGTTCACGCCGGGTCAGGTGCACAGCCGGTGCGGCGGCGATGAAGTGTCCCTCGCGGAACCGCTCGCCCAGTTCATGGTCGCACTTCTCCCGAAGGGCAACCGCCTGCCTGGAGCGGCGGCGTTCACCGGCCTGCTCCAGCAGCGTGCTCGCCTTGGCATAGGCCTCCCGTGCCAGGTTCACGAATCCGGAGGCCTCCAAATTTGCGGCCGAAATCATCAGGTCATCGGCGTCCTCGGACTCCCAATCCCTGGCCAGTGCGAGCATCGCGGCTGCCCAGCGGCCTTCGACGTCCTTGGCCAGGGAATGGACGAGTGAAATAACCGAGTGATCGCCCAGGTCCCAGCAGACCGACAGGAACTCAAGCAGGGTTCCCGGCCTGGCGGTAGCCTCAGGGGTAGTGGCCAGCGTGTGGAGTGAAGCAAGGCCCTTTCCGTCCCGCGCAAGGTATTCCGACGCCGCCGCGGCATAGGCAGCCGCCAGCAGTTCAGAGGCCGGACCATGGCTGGAGTCCTTGTAGTCCTGTTCCAAACGTTTTGCCTGGGCGGTGTCACCGAGCCTGGCCGCGACGTAGAAGCCCAGCGCCGAACCGAAACGGAACAGCTGCTGCGGGTCATTGAGCCGGAGTGCCTCCACCGCCGGCAGCAGCATCTGGTAGGCGCGTTCAATCCGGCCCTGGCGCAGCAGCGAATACCCGCGCAGGACCTGGATGCTGCCGCCGAATGTGGCGGCCCGTTGTGCCTGTTCCGCGGTGTAACCGGCCAGCTCCCTTTCGGCGGACTCCCACTCCCCCATGGACAGGTAGGTGGTGACAAGGCTGCCAAGCACAAATTCGTTGAAGAAGAACAGTCCGTCCTGGAGCCTGGGAAGTTCGGAGGCAGCCAGAAGCGCGGTGTCCAGTCCCTGCCCGGAACGTCCGGCGGCGGAGAGGGTATGAGCCAGGAGGGCCATGCCCATGACATGGAGCGCGACGCCGGCCGGGCCCCCAGGGCTGCGGTGCCTGAGGTCCCGGACTTCCGTTCCGAGAGCCTCATGGTCCCCCGCTGCCCCAAGTTCGAGCAGATACAGCAAGTCGTCCTGCCACGACGTTGCCTCCGCTCCGGCGGGGGTGGTGTCGGGGCGGTCGGTTCCACCGGCAACGGAACCCGGCAGCCGCACGCTGAACCCGGCCTGGCCCAGGAGCTCCCGCGATTCCGTCACGAACGCCTCCACGGATTTCCCCACGGCCTGATGGCACGAGGCCCTGAGCATCAGGACGGTGGCCGCTTCGGGGCCGTCCGCAAACCGCAGCCAGACCCCGTCCAGGATGCCCGCCGCCTCCGCGTACTCCCCCTGGTTGAACAGAGCGCGCGCCTGCACGGCGCGGGCGTGCGGCACCAGGTCCGGATCGTGCACCCTGGCCGCCATCGTCCGGGCGCTCATGTTTCGGAACCGGGCAACCGCGGCACGCGCAGCTTCGAGCAGGTCGGCGTCGGGCACCCGCTGCCCACATTCGAGCGCCCATTCCACGGCCCTCAACCGGCCTTCGGCGCCGACATGCGCAACTTCCCCCTGGCTCCGGATCTTCTCCAAGAGCTGCAGGCTCCGGGAGACGGACACGTTTTTTCTGTACGCCTCGCCGATCAACGCGTTCCACATCCGCAGTTCGGCGGGGTGGCCGGGACTCTCGACGATCATTTGCTGATCCAGCAGGGACCGGACCACTTCGGCTCCGCTGATGTCCTCGATCGCCTTGCGGGTTACGGGTTCGGCCAGGGCAATGAGTTTAAGCGCTTCCTGTTCCTCGTCGCGGCGCCGGAGGAGGTCCTTGGCAATGACGCCCGTGAGCCGCGCGCCGTCGGAGGGCAACGGTCCAAGCAGCACCCAAATCCCGTTCCGCTTGACAAGGACGCCCCGCTCAGCTGCGTCATGAAGCAGTGCGTCCAGGATGCGGGGGTTACCACCGGAGGCGCTCCAGATGGTGTCAACTGTGCCGGACGGAATGGTTCCGTCAAGCACATGGGAGAGGACTTCTTCGATCTGTTCCCGGTTCAGGGGCCGGAGATCAACTCTGTCCGCGAGGCCGTCATACCAGAGCTGGTCCAGCGGCTGAGGCAGTCCGGGGCGGGGCCTGCCGGCGGCAACCACGCTGACCCATCCGGCCGAAATCATGTCCGCCACAATGCCTGCCGTTGCTTCATCGAGGTGGTGGGCGTCATCCACCACCAGCAGCAGCGGAGTGTCCTTGCCCGCTTTGAGCTTCTCGAAGTACGTCCAGACGGACCTCAGCACTGCCACCGGCGACACAGAGTCCTCGGCCGTCAGATCCGCGGTGTACGGGGCCAGGACGCCATAGGGGACCGCCGACAGGGAGGAGCTCCCGTGTATCTGCACGATGATCATTTCCGCCGCCAGGCGCTCGGCAATGGCTTCGGCCAAAGCGGATTTCCCGACGCCGGGCCCCGCCATCAGGAAGACCGCCTGGCTGGTCCGGCTGCGGATGATGTTGCAGGTCCGGTCCAGCGGCTCGCGCCGCCCCGTGAGCAGACGATTTGCCGGTGCCGATTTCGGGCTGTGGCCGTTAAACGAGTCCAGTCAGATCACCCCTGGAAGTTACGCCAAGCTTGGTGAAGACCTGGTACAAATGGCCTTCCACGGTACGGACTGAGACGCCCATCTCCAATGCGATGTCCCGGTTGGACGCCCCCCTGCCTGCCAGCCGTGCGATCTGCCGCTCCCGGCTGGTCAGGAGCGGACTGCCGCTGCTGGGCACGATGGGCAGGTTTGCCACTGTGGCTGCGAGAACATCAAGCCGGGCCTGGGCAGTCCTGGCTGACGCCGAATCCCCCGCCTGGCGGGCAAAATCCACTGCCAGGGCCATGCATCTGGCCTCCACGGCATCCAGTTCCAGGGTTGCGGCAAGTTCGGCGCCGGCCAGCAGGGGTTTGGCATCCTTGGTCCTGCTGCCGACGGCGATCAGGCGCGAGATTTCCGCGAGCGGACCCTGCCGGTGGCCGGCAACTTCCTCCAGGAGCCTGAAGTCGGCTTCAGTACCGTTGACGGTGGCCCCGAGCAGGCTGATACCTGCCAGGGTGTATCTTCCGGCCGCGATATTTTGCCGGGCCGACTCCTTCAGCCGGGATACGGCGTCCGACTCGCCCAGCCAACGGCCGGCCATGTCGGCGCAGAATTCGATGATGCTGCGGGTGGGAAAGCTGCAGGGTCCGGCGGGCCTCCGGAGCTTCTCCAGATATTTTCGGGCCTGCCCTGCGTTGCCGGTCTGCGCATAGGCCAACGCAATCGCGGCATAGGCTTCATGGAGCGAACTCTGGATGGGCCGGAGCTCCAGCTGCGCGGCAGCGGACAACAGGGAATCCAGGGCAGCCGCGCCCCGGCCCGAATAGACGTAGGCGACGCCCGCTGACAGCTCGGCAGCGGCACTTCGGTAGGGGAGCCGATGCGCTTCCCGTGTGGCGGGCGGGTCCAGGAGGTCGATGCACCGGCGCCACTGCCCGGCGGTCAGCAGAACCGAATACGCCTGGGCTGCGAACTGCTCCCGCAGGCCAACGATATGGCCGGCGTCGGAGATCTGGCCACCTAACTGCCGCATGAGCCGGAGCGCGTCCATTTCACGGCCGGTCAGGGACAGCGCGGTCATCAGAATGACGGCCGCGTTCATCCTGAACCACGTGTCCGGGTTCCGGACGGGATCCGCGGCTTCCTCGAGGGCAGGAATCATGGAGGAGTAGTCACCGACGAAGGCCTTGTACTCGAACTCGCTGAGACTGATGCGGTTTGCGGCTGCAGCCAGCGGTTCCGGCCAGCCGGCGGCGACCCCCGGGTCCACTCCCAGCTGCCGCCTTGCCTCATCCAGCAGGGCCGGGACCTTGTCGCTGTGCTCTGGCAGCCATACCATGACCCGGGACTTCGCGGCAATGACCTGGGCGTATTCGTCCGCCCCCAGGCTGTCCAGCTGCGGCCGGGAGATGTCTTCAAGCGCTGCCATGGCCTGGATGGGAAGGTCAAGCAGCAGGTAGGCGGCCGCCTTCTGCCGCTGGGCGGGCACCCATTGGGGAGCGTCCCTCGTGAGCGTATCGGCATAGGTGAGGGCGAAGTGCGGGTCAAAGAGCTGGACAGCCGCCTCGGCGGCGGCCAAGGCCATGTCAGGGCTCAGTTCGGCCTCGCACTCGTGGGTCCAGGCTGCGAAGGCCATCAGTTCATCCACTGTCATGGACGAGGGATCCGGCTCAGCGCCCGCCAGGAGCAGATTCCGAAGTTCCCGGCGCCTGGCGATACTGAGCCAGGAACGGACCACATCGCCAAGGTACTTCTCCCGCAGCGACACCCAACGCCTGTCCGAGTTGTCGATGTCCAGCAGGCCGGCGTCCTCCATGTCCGCCACAGTCCCCGCACCGTAGAGCGTGGTGAGCCGGGAGAGTTCCACGCTCCTTGCGCAGGCGAGCATCTCGATGACTTCCTGCGTCTCCGGAGTGTTCCTGGCCCAGCGGGACCGCACGATATCGTCCAGGCTGGCAGCGCCGTCGAGCACCACCTTGTCCCTAAGGGTCCAGACCGAATCCGCGAGCACCAGGTTCCCGGACTGCTGCTGTTCGGTCACCAGTGCTTTCAGCAGGAGCGGATTTCCGCCCACCATGCTGTGGCAGGTGCTCACCAGGGAAGCGGAGACGCGGTGGCCCAGCAGGGACAACAGCACCTGGCGGGTTTGAAGCTCGTTCAGGTTGTCCAGCCTGACTTCGGTCAGCCGGCGGTCCGTGAGGAGCCAGTGGAAATCAGCGGGAAGGTCGCTGCTCTTGGGGGCCACTGCGACAATGCGGGCTGTCCCGGTGAGCAGGACGTTCAGGAGTACTCCGGCGCTCATGTCGTCGATGCTTCCGGAGGTGTCAAGGGTGATGACGCATTGGCGCCCGGCGGCGTCGCTCTTAATCAGGGAGGTGATGCCGCGGAGGATGGCTGTGGGCGAACCCATGTACGCCTGGGGAAGCCGGGCCAGCAGGAAAGCGAGGCATCCGTACGGTGTCTTGGCGGCGGCTGGTCCGCTGCGAAGCTGCAGGCTCCAGATATCCGGGCCAAGCTCGGACACGGCCGTCCGGGCGAGGGAAGACTTGCCCACCCCGCGGGCCCCGGTGATCACCACGCCCAGTGAGTCCTTGGCGGTAAGTGCCGCGCGGACGGCTTCCAGGTTGGCGCTTCTGGCCGGCACAGACCATCGCTGAAGCTCTGACGTGCCGGTAGTGTCCGTGTTCGGCTCAACAGCGTTGAGCGTTGACCCACGTCCCCAGCTGAGTGGCTCGATTGACATGAACTTATCCCCTACATCCCGCTTTAGCGGGACAAAAGCCACGTCGCTCCCCCGCTTACGAAGAAGACTACCCCTTGTCGCAGACAGTAAAACAGGGACGCACGGTTTTTTCGTTGTTTTCCTACGGTTCGGATTTCGCAGGATGGAACTTCTGCTGGGCCGCCGTCAGGCCGTCCCGGACCAGCAGGTCCACTGCATCCGCGGCCTCATCGAGCAGGAACGGAAGTTCTTTCCGCTCGCCTGCTGCAAAGTCGCGCAGCACGAAGTCGGCGGTGTCCATCCGTCCGGGGGGCCGGCCCACGCCGACCCGAACCCTCACATAATCCTTGGTGCCGAGCGCCCTGGAGATGTCCCGCAGCCCGTTGTGGCCGCCTTCTCCGCCGCCCGTCTTCAGCTTGACGGTGTTAAACGGGATGTCAATCTCATCATGCACTGCGACAATACGGTCCGGCCGGATGTCATAGAAGCTGGCCAGGGCAGACACCGGCCCGCCGGATACATTCATGTAGCTCATCGGTTTGGCCAGCACCACCCTGGGTCCGCCGATCCCCAGGCGCCCTTCGACCACCTGCGCGCGGGCTTTATGGGTCTTGAAACTGGCGCCCATCCGACCGGCGAGCTCGTCCAGGACCATCTGGCCGACGTTGTGCCTGTTGCCTTTGTACTCTGGCCCGGGGTTTCCGAGGCCAACGATCAGCCAGGTGTCAGTCATGGGTTAATCCTAAGGTGATGCTGAAGACGGCAGCGGCCGGACCCCCGCAGGGATCCGGCCGCTCCAGCCAGCGGCCGGAATTACAAGAGGCCGTGATTACTCGGCTGAAGACTCGGCGGAGGCTTCGCCCGCGCCCTCTTCCTCGCCGGATTCAGTGGCCTCGGAGATGTGCACGACGAGTGCCTCGGCATCGGCCAGCAGGACAGAGCCCTTCGGGAGGACCAGGTCGGAAGCGTGGATGTGCTCGCCGGCACTGCGGCCTTCGATGTCAACCTCGATGGCAGTGGGCAGGTGGGTTGCCTCGGCCTCAAGGGAGATGAAGGTGAGTTCCTGGTTGTAGACGTTGCCCGGAGCAAGTTCTCCAACAACGTGGACCGGGATGTCAACGGTGACCTTCTCGCCCTGGCGGACGGTCAGCAGGTCGATGTGCTCGATGATCTGCTTGATGGGGTCGCGCTGGATGTCCTTGACCAGGGTCAGGTGGCCTTCGCCGTTGATGTCCAGGGACAGCAGTGCGTTGGCTACGCGGACGGCCAGGGTGGTGGACTTGGCCGGGAGGGTGATGTGGATCGGCTCGGCTCCGTGGCCGTAGATGACGGCGGGGATCTGGCCGGCCATGCGGGCCCGGCGGGCGAAACCCTTGCCGAATTCGGTGCGGACTTCTGCTGCGATCTTCTGCTCGGACATGTGTATCTCCTCGAAACTTTACGGTGTTCAGCAAGGGCGGAGGTCTGTTTGCGACCTTCAACGCCGGGCGCCCGGCGGGCGGCCCTACACGAAGGGAGATTCAGACCCAGTCGATAACGGAGACCTGCAGTCCAGCTTCCTGGAATGCTCTCCCTCGCCAAGGTATCGTCAAGCAGCTTACCAGCGCCGCGCCCTAATACTGAAAACGGGCGGGGTTCAGGCGTTGCCGTCGAACAGGCTGGTGACGGAACCGTCGTCGAACACTTCACGGATGGCACGTGCAATCAACGGTGCGATGGACAGCACCGTCAGCTGCCGGAACTGCTGGGATGAGTTGATGGGCAGCGTGTTGGTGACCACGACTTCCCGGGCTCCGGATTCGGCGAGCCGCTGCGCGGCCGGGTCGGAGAAGACCGCGTGCGTCGCGGCGATGATGACGTCCTTGGCCCCCGCATTCTTGAGCACCTGCACCGCACCGGAGATGGTTCCGCCGGTATCGATCATGTCATCGATCAGGACGCAGGTGCGCCCCTCGATCTGGCCCACCACAGTCTTGGAAATGGCCTGGTTTGGCACGGTCAGGTCCCGGCTCTTGTGCACAAATGCCAGCGGCGCACCGCCGAGCCGCTCAGCCCACTGCTCGGCGACGCGGACGCGGCCCGTGTCCGGAGAGACGACGGTGATGTTTTCGGCATTCACGCGGGTGCGGATGTAGTCCGCGAGGAGCGGAATGGCCATGAGGTGGTCCACGGGGCCGTCAAAGAACCCCTGGATCTGGGACGTGTGCAGGTCCACGCTCATGATGCGGTCGGCTCCGGCGGTCTTGTACAGATCCGCCACCAGCCGGGCTGAAATCGGTTCGCGGCCCCGGCCCTTCTTGTCCTGCCGGGCATACGGGTAGAACGGCGAAACCACGGTGATGCGCTTGGCGGAGGCCCGCTTCAGCGAATCGATCATGATCAGCTGTTCCATGAGGTGGTTGTTCAGGGGCGCGGGGTGGGCCTGGATCACAAACGCGTCTGTGCCGCGCACGCTTTCGCCCGCCCGGACATAGATCTCGCCATTCGCGAAGTCATAGGCATCGATGGGCAGCAGCTCGGTCCCCAGCTCCTTGGCGATCTCCCTGGCCAGCTCGGGGTGTGCACGCCCGGCTGCAAGCACCAGCTTCTTCTCGCCGCGTGCCGTAATTTCGCTCATTATCGCTTGCCCTCTTCTGTAGGTGCCTGGGTACTGGAGGAATCTGCGGAGGCTGCCTGGGCCAATTCGGCGGAGCGGGTGCCGGGGCGGTTCGCCAGAACCCAGCCCTCGGCGTTGCGCTGGGCGGCGACGGACAGTGCCAGCGCGCCAGGCGGGACGTCCTTGCGGATCACCGCTCCGGCGCCGCTGTAGGCGCCGTCCCCGACCGTCACCGGCGCAACAAAGACCGTGTTGGAACCTGTCCGGACGCCCGAACCGATCACCGTGCGGTGCTTCTTCTCGCCGTCGTAGTTGGCCGTGATGTTGCCGCAGCCGATGTTGGTGTCCTCGCCGATTTCGGCGTCGCCGGCATAGCCAAGGTGGGAGAGTTTGGAGCCGCGGCCGATCGTGACGTTCTTGGTTTCGTAGAACGCGCCGATCTTCCCTGCCTCGCCAAGCACGGTGCCGGGCCGGAGGTACGTGAAGGGGCCGACGGTGGCTTCCGCGCCGATGACGGCGCCGGAGCCGTGCGTGCGGGTCACGGTTGCACCCTCGCCGATGCGGATGTCGGTCAGGGTGGAGTCAGGGCCGACGACGGCGTCCCTCGCCACAGTGGTGCTGCCGTGCAGCTGCGTGTTGGGCAGGATTCGGACGTCTTCCTCAAGGGTCACCGTGGAGTCGATCCAGGTGGTGGCAGGATCGACAACGGTGACGCCGGCCCGCATCCAGGCTTCGACGGTCCTGCGGTTCAGCTCGGCCCCCAGTGCGGCCAGCTGGACGCGGTCGTTGGCACCCTCGACCTGCCAGCGGTCCTCGGTGACGACAGCGGCGACCCGCCCGCCTGCCTGCCGTGCCAGTCCCAGGACATCCGTGAGGTATTTCTCGCCCTGCGAGTTGTCCGTGGTGACATGGACCAGCGCGTCCCGGAGGACGGTTGCGTCGAAGGCGTAAATACCGGAGTTGACCTCCCGGATGAGGCGTTCGGTTTCTGAAGCGTCCTTGTGCTCCCGGATACCGGTCACCGAGCCGTCATCGCCGCGGAGGATCCGGCCATAGCCGGTGGCGTCATCGAGCAGGGCCGTCAGCACCGTGACCGCGTTGGCTTCACGCTCGTGGGTGCGCACGAGTTCGGCCAGCAGGCCGCCGGTGAGCAGCGGAACATCGCCGTACGTCACCACCACGGTGCCGGTGAGGTTTTCCTGTTCGTCCAGGGCATGCAGGGCCACTTCAACTGCGCGTCCGGTACCGGCAATGTCGTCCTGGTCCACGATGATGGCGTTGGGGTCAAGCTCGGCAAGATGGCCGGCCACGAGATCACGTTCATGACGGACCACGAGGGCCAGCTGCTTCGGGTTGATGCTGCGGGCCGCGTGCAGGGCGTGCCCCACCATCGAGAGGCCGCCAATCTCGTGCAGGATCTTGGGGATCCGGGATTTCATCCGGGTACCGGCGCCTGCTGCCAGAACGATGACGGCGGCTGGGCCGGTAGTCTCGGGGATCACGTACGGCCTCTCCTTGCATGGTTGCGCGTTGCGCTGGGCGCGGTGCGTTCCGGACCAACTGCCCGGCGCGGCACCGCATCCATCCTACTGGACGCTCATCGCACAGCAGTTCCGCCCATAGGATTCGAACCTATACTCCACGGCTCCAAAGGCCGGGGTGCTGCCATTACACCAGGGCGGACCATGCCGCTCGGCGCGAGGCCCGGGCACAAGTATTTATTTTGCCATGGGTTCAGGGCGGGAAGCGACACGGGCGGGTGTCGGGCCCGCGTCCGCCCGCTGCTGCCGCGTTCAAACCAGTAGGGCATGATGGAAAGGTGAGCAACAACGTTCCGCGGACACGGATGACAGGCATGCAGCGGCGCAGCCAGCTGATCGACGTGGGACGTAGCCTCTTCGCCGTCCGCGGACTCGACGGAACCACCATCGAGGAGATCGCCGCCTGCGCCGGTGTCTCGAAACCAGTGATCTACGAACACTTTGGCTCCAAAGAGGGCCTCTACACGCAGGTGGTGGACTTTGAGTCCCGCATCCTGCTCGATTCCATCAACAGCGCCCTCGCCGAAGAGGCCAAGCCCCGCGTCCTGGTGGAACGCGCGGCACTGGCACTGCTCACCTACATCGAGGACCGTACAGAGGGCTTCCGGATCCTGCTGAGGGACGCAGCGCCTTCCCAGCCGGAGGGCGCCTTTTCCGCACTTCTGTCGCACGTCACTGCCCGCGTGGAGCACATCCTTGCCGACGAGTTCCAACGGCGCGGCTTCAGCGCGGCGGACGGCGCCATGTACGCCCAGATGCTGGTGGGCATGGTGGCCATGACCGGCCAGTGGTGGCAGGACAGCCGCGAGCCCGACAAGCACACCGTCGCGGCACACCTCGTGAACCTCGCATGGAACGGCCTGACCGGTCTCCAGAAGGATCCGGAGCTCAAGAGCGAGGGCTGAGACAAACAGTAGTCCTCTGCAGGCGCCCTGGCGGGCTACTCGCCGAGGACCTCCAGGGCTTCCAGCCATTCAAGTTCCAGGGCCTCGCGTTCTCCCGCGAGGTCCTTGAGCTTCCTGTTCTGGTCTGCCACAGCGTCGAAGTCGCCCTCGGCCGTACTCTTCACCATCAGGGCGTGGATCTTTTCTTCCTGCTGGGTGAGTTTGCCGAGCTGGCGTTCAATCCTGTTCTTGGCCTTGCGCGCGTCGCGCTTTTCCGCCTCTGAGGACCCGGACGTTGGCGTGGCGGCCGAACTGGCAGAGATGACCGGGTTGCCGCCGCCGGTGATGGTGGAACCGGCGAGTGCTGATTCGCGCAGTTCCAGGTACTGGTCGACGCCGCGGGGCAGGGCCCGGATCTTGCCGTCGCCCAGGAGTGCCATCTGGTGGTCGGTGACCCGTTCGAGCAGGTACCGGTCGTGGCTCACGACGACGAGAGTGCCGGGCCAGCCATCCAGGACATCCTCGACGGCGGCAAGGGTGTCGGTGTCGAGGTCGTTGGTGGGCTCATCGAGCATCAGGACGTTGGGCTCCCCCACCAGCAGGCGCAGGAGCTGGAGGCGGCGGCGCTCACCGCCGGAAAGGTCCTTGACAGGGGTCCACTGCTTTTCGTTGGTGAAGCCAAGCTGCTCCACGAGCTGTCCGGCTGTGAACTCCTTGCCGCCCACATTGAAGGAGCGCTTTTCACGTTCGATCACTTCGATCACGCGAAGGTCCGAGACGTCGTCGAGCTCTTTGACCTCCTGGGTGAGTACGGCGGTTACCACGGTCTTACCGCGTTTGACCTGCCCCGAAGTTGGCTGGATCTCGCCGTTGAGGAGCTTCAGCAGGGTGGTCTTGCCGGCACCGTTGACGCCCACCAGGCCCAGCCGCTCTCCCGGCGCGAGGCGCAGGGTGATGTTGTCGAAGAGTTTCTGTCCTTCGCTGCCGCCAAGGAAATCCAGCGAGACGTTTTCGAGGTCCAGCACATCCTTGCCCAGGCGGGCGGTGGCCATCTTGCTCAGTGCCGTGGAGTCGCGGGGTTCCGGAACATCGGCAATCAGGGCGTTGGCTGCTTCGATGCGGAACTTGGGCTTGGCCGTGCGCGCAGGAGCACCCCGCCGAAGCCACGCCAGTTCCTTCTTGACCAGCTGCTGGCGCTTGCTCTCGACCACCGATGCCGAGCGGTCACGTTCGGCGCGCGCCAGGACGTAGGCTGCGTAGCCGCCGTCGAACGGGTCCATGATGCCATCGTGGATTTCCCAGGTCTTGGTACAGACCTCGTCGAGGAACCAGCGGTCGTGGGTGACCACCAGGAAGGCGCCCTGGTTCGGACGCCAGCGGGTTTTGAGGTGCCTTGAGAGCCAGGCGACACCTTCGACGTCGAGGTGGTTCGTGGGCTCGTCCAGCATGATGACGTCATGGTCTTCGATGAGAAGCTTGGCCAGGGCCACCCGCCGCTTCTGGCCGCCGGAGAGGGCGTGGACGTTGGCGTGCCAGTCGACGTCGGACACGAGTCCGCCCATCACCTCGCGGATCTGCGGGTTGCGTGCCCACTCGTAGTCGGCCTGGTCCCCGACGATTGCGGCGCCGACGGTCAGATCGCCGTCGAGCACGTCACTCTGGTCCAGGTAGCCGATATTGACCTCGCTTCGCTTGGTCACCCGGCCGGTGTCCGGGGTGGCGCGCATCGCCAGCAGCCGCATGAGGGTCGACTTGCCGTCGCCGTTGCGGCCGACCATGCCGATCCGGTCGCCCTCCTCGAGTCCGAGGGTGACGCCGTCCAGGACGGTGCGCGTTGCGTACGAAACCGTAAGGTTCTCGCCGCCAAGAAGGTGTGCCAAGGAGACTGCTTTCTGCTGCTGAATAGGTGCCGGGGATGTTAAAGGAGCGTATCGGAGATGATTCGGGCGCCAGGCACTGGCCCGTGAACGGCGATGGCCGTCAGCCCGTAGTGCATCAGGTCCTCGGCCAGGCTTTCGGCCGCCGCCGGACTGTGCGTCAGCAGGGCAACGGTAGGCCCGGAACCGGAGACGATGCCGGCAATGGCGCCGTGCGATTCGCCGATTCCCAGCGTATCGCGCAGGGCCGGGGCAAGTTCAATGGACGCCCGCTGGAGGTCGTTCACCAGAACCCGGCCTAGGGCCTTGGTGTCCCCGCTACGCAACGCCTGCAGGATCTTGGGATCCACTGCCTCGGGCTCGGCTGCATCCACGCCTTCGGCCTCACGGAGCCGGTCCAGGGTGTGATAGACCTCGGGCGTTGGCAGCCCATAGTCCGCGGCCACCAGGACCCAGTCCGTTTGGGCCTTGGCCAGGGCGGGGGAAAGCTCGTCCCCCAGGCCCAGCCCCACGGCGGTCCCGCCAAGCAGGGAAAAAGGGACGTCGGCGCCGAGTTCCGCGGCCAGGTGCGCCAGCTCGTCACGGGACAGCCCGCTGTTCCACAGAGCATCGCAAGCCAGCAGTGTGGCCGCCGCGTCCGCCGAGCCTCCGCCCATGCCGCCGGCCACCGGCACCCGTTTGGTGATCTCCAGGTGGACTCCGGTGGGGTGCTCGGAAACATCTGCCATGATCGAGGCCGCCCTGTACGCAAGATTTTTCCCGTCCAGCGGGATGTCCACGCCGTCAAGGTCCAGGGTTGACTCCGGGCTGATGCTGACCGTGATGCCCGGGGTCTCGGTGCTGGTTGCCGCCACTTCCTCGTAGAGGGACACGGCCAGGTAGACGCTGGCCACGGAGTGGTACCCGTCAGGGCGCAGCGGGCCCACGTCCAGGGAGACGTTGACCTTGCCGGGCGCCTTCACCCGGACGGTCCGGGCCGCAAAGCGGCCCGCGGGCGCCTTCATGGCCTGCCCTCCCGGGCTTCGGCAATCCTGGCGAAGGCGGTGATGTCAATGACTTCACCCCTGGCTGTGGGATCGACGCCGGCCGCGACCAGGCAGCGTTCGGCCTCGGCGGCTCCGCCCGCCCATCCGGCCAGGGCGGCCCGCAGTGTCTTGCGGCGCTGGGCAAATGCCGCGTCAATCACAGCGAACACCTGCTCGCGGGTGGCAGTGGTCACGGGCGGTTCCCGCCGGGTGAAAGCCACGAGCCCGGAATGGATCTTGGGCGCCGGCCAGAACACGTTCATGCCGATCACTCCCGCCTTGCGCATGCTGCTGTACCACGCAGCCTTGACGGACGGCACTCCGTAGGTCTTTGATCCGGGCCCGGCGGCCAGCCTGTCTGCCACTTCATCCTGGACCATCACCAGTCCGTGTCGGAGGCTGGGGAAATGCTGGAGCAGGTGCAGGACCACCGGGACGGCCACGTTGTACGGCAGGTTCGCCACGATCGCCGTGGGCTCGACGGGCAGGGCTGTCACCTTCATGGCGTCGGCCTGGACGAGGTGGAAGTCCCCGGCTGCCTCCGGCCGCCATTCACTGACTGTTTCGGGCAGTTTTGCGGCCAGGACGGGATCGATTTCGACGGCGACGACCGCCTTGGCTGCGTCCAGCAGCCCCAAGGTGAGGGACCCGAGGCCCGGGCCGACTTCGAGCACCGTCTCGTCCGGACCGATGTTTGCGACCGAGACAATCCTGCGTATGGTGTTTCCGTCGATGACGAAGTTCTGGCCGAGCGTTTTGGTGGGCCGGATGCCGATTTCTTCCGCCAGCCGGCGTATGTCGGATGCGCCGAAGAGGGGTGCGGGCGCGGCGGAGTTCGGTTCAGTCACCTAGGTATCCTATCCCGCCCGCCTTGGCGCCCCGCTTCGGTTAACGGCAACGGCCGGACCCGGGAAATCCGGGGTCCGGCCGTGTTCGCCCTGGTTTGCGCCGTTTCGCGGCTTCGGTGAAGGGAACTGCTGTCCCGGCGGGCTGGCGCCGCTCAGCTGCTGGCAGCCCAGCCGCAGCCCCACGGCGAGAGGCCACGCTGCGCGTACACGCGGTTGGCAATGTCGATCTGCTGTGCCTTGGTGGCAAGGCTGGCGTTCGGGGCGTAAGCGCCGCCGCCCGAGCCGATCCAGGTCCTGACGTCAAACTGCAGGCCGCCATAGTAGCCGTTGCCCGTGTTGGCGGCCCAGTTTCCGCTGGATTCGCACTGGGCGATCTTGTCCCACATGGCCTCGTTCATCATGGCAGGGGCAGCAGCCCCGGTGTTCGCAGCAGCCTCAGCCACCGGCTTCGGCTTGGTGCCCACGGTGACTTTCTCGGTGACGGGCTGGACAGAAACGGTTTCGGCCACCAGGGTCCGTGAAGCTTCGCGGCCGTCCACGAGCACCAGTTTAAAGGTCCTGTCCACCTTGCCGGCCGTCCCGGCCTGGGTCACTTTCCTGTCACCCTTGAAAAGATCCGCGCTTTCGGTTGTCAGAGTCTCGAAGGGGACGTCGCCGGTGGTGGCGTCAGTCTTGCCTGTGTCCACGCGGGAGACCTTGACCACCATGTTGTTGACCACGCTGGCATTGCCCGGCTGGGAGGTGCGGTCGTTGGCGCCGAGGGTAACGCCCGCGTCCTCAAGCACCTGGGCGACAGTGCCCGCCGTCGTGGTTGCCGTGGACGCCTTGCCGTCCGCAACAATGCTGACGGTCTTCGGGGTGGAGATGGAGACGAATGATCCGTCCACCGCCAGCTGCGAGTCTTTCGGGACGGAGACGGACGAGGCGCTGGCCACACCGAGCTCGGTCACCAGGCCGGCAACATCCGGTGCCGTGGTGCTGACGGTCTTTTCGGAACCGTCCAGGCTGACCTTCACAGCCTTCGCCATGTTGACGTTGATGACGGTGCCGTTCTCCACTGCGGCATCCACCGACGGCGATACGCGGTCGGCGGGCTTCAGGTCCAGTTTCGCGGTCTTCACCACTTGGCCCACTGTGCCGCCGAAGGTCTGGACCGAGGTCACTTTCCCGTCGACGTTGAGCGTGATGGTTTTGTTATTTCCGACGAAGGCAACCAGGCCAACGACCAGTGCGCAAAGCACCAGCAGCTGGAGACCAACCTTGACGAAGCTGAACTTTCCGTCCGATGTGAAGAACTTGATCACGATTGCCCGTAACTTTAGGACCATCCGGGCACGGGGAAAAACGCAGGAAATGCCCGGCGCAAACACCCTGTTGGGGCAGCTCCGGGCACCATTGCGCCGCCACACTCCTCACGCAGGCATGCAGGATCAAGCACCTGCACGGACTCTGGCGAATGAAGTGAAATTATCCGAAGGCCTTCCCCGACCCCGGCTAATAGTTCTCCACTGTAACCGTAGCGTTATAAAGCGGCCAACAATTTTGCATACCGGGTATTTCCAGCTGCCTTGGTCCTGGCCCGCGCGTCAGTCCCAGAAACCGTATGCCCGCACCGTATTTTCACTGATCCGGCTGCAGAGTTCAGCCAGGTCCGTTCCTGTCAATTCAGCCATGGCCCGCACCGTAAACGGCACCATGTAGCTGGCATTGGGACGCCCCCGGTGCGGGTGCGGGGTCAGGAAGGGCGCATCGGTTTCGACCAGCACGAGGTCCGGATCGGCCAAGGAGAGCGCCGCACGCAGGTTTGCCGCATTCCGGAAGGTCACGGTCCCGGCGAAGGACATATTCCAGCCCTCCTCATTGCAGGTCCTGGCGAGTTCCTCATCACCGGAGAAGCAGTGGAAAACCACCCGTTCGGGGGGCCCTTCTTCCCGCAGCACCTGCACAACGTCGTCGTGGGCGTCACGGTCGTGAATCTGGAGCGTCAGGTCCAGCCGCTTGGCAATGTCAATGTGCCGGCGGAAGGAGTACCGCTGGGACACCAGGCCCTCCCCCTCGGTGCGGAAGAAGTCCAGGCCGGTCTCGCCGATAGCACGAATGCGGGGATGGGCAGCCAGCCTCTCGATCTCCGCCAGGGCGTCCTCCAGTTCTCCGCGGATGGCGTAGCCCGGGGCATCGTTGGGATGAAGCGCCACGGCGCCCAACAGCCGGTGGTCCAGGTCAACGGCTTCAACGGTGAAACGCGAGGACGCCAGGTCGCAGCCCACCTGGACGGCACCCTGGACGCCCACGGACTGGGCGGCATCCAGCGCTGCGGCCACCCCCACTGGCGCGCCGCCTTCGGGGAAATCCAGGTGCGTGTGGTTGTCCATCACCGGTACCGGCAGCGGCTCGGGAGCGGGCGGAAAATCCCGCTGCCCGGAACGCCCGGTCCCGGCTGCACCGCCAGGCACCGCGTCGCGGTAGGCGGCGGGAATCAGCGAATTGCACATCCCTCTACCCTAGCCTCGGCGGATGCCCGCAGAATTGCCGGAACTCTCTGTCAGGCATGGCAGTTGTGTTAGTAGTCTGGTAACGAACAGTATGCGAACGCCCACCGACGGGCGAAGGCAGGCCTGCTGTCCCGTCCCAGGTGATTCCCGGGCTGAAAGGTTGCCGATGGATACCCAGCGACGTACCGCCGTCAATGAAATCGAGGCTGCCAGCCGCAACTTCACCGAGGTCACGGAACCTGTCAGCCAATTGAACGGGCACAAGTCCCCGGCCATGGACGCTGCTTCCTTCCATTCAGCCAGCCAGCGCATCCTGAACGCAATCAACACCGTGATCGATGGAAAATCGGAAGCCGCCCAACTGGCACTGACCGTCCTGCTGGCCCAGGGCCACCTGCTCCTTGAGGATGTCCCCGGCGTGGGCAAGACCCTGCTGGCAAAGACACTGGCCAAGACCATTGACTGCACGGTCAGCCGGATCCAGTTCACCCCGGATCTGCTGCCATCGGACGTCACCGGCGTCTCCATCTACAACCAGTCATCCAGGTTGTTCGAGTTCCGCCCGGGGGCGGTGTTCGCCAACATCGTCATCGGGGATGAAATCAATCGGGCCTCGGCCAAGACGCAGTCAGCCCTGCTGGAGTGCATGGAGGAACACCAGGTCACCGTGGACGGCACCTCCTACAAGCTTGACGAGCCCTTCATGGTGGTGGCCACCCAAAACCCCATCGAGATGGAAGGCACCTATCCGCTCCCGGAGGCCCAGCGGGACCGTTTCATGGCCCGGATCTCCATGGGCTACCCGGACAAGGATTCGGAAATCGAAATGCTGGAGACCCACCAGGCGACGTCGCCTTTGGCCAGGGTCTCCGCCGTGGTCACAGCGGCTGACGTCGCCGCAATGATTGCCTCGGTCCAGCAGGTCTACGTGTCACAGGCCGTCAAGGAATACACCGTGTCCGTGGGCCGGGCCACCCGCGAGAGCCAGCTGCTCCGGCTCGGCGCCAGTCCGCGCTCCATGCTTCAGCTGCTCCGCGCCGCGAAAGCCACGGCGGCGCTGGACGGACGCGATTTCGTGCTGCCGGACGACGTCGTCAGTGTCGCGGAGTCCGTACTGGCCCACAGGATCATCCTGGACCGCAAGGCTGCGAGCGCCGGTGAAACCCCGCACAGCGTCCTCCAGGGCATCCTGTCCCGGCTTCCGGTGAGCCAGGACCGGACGGAGCCCGCCCGGCTGGCCTCCCGGACCCTTCCGGCCCGGCCATCGCGCAGGAACCACTAGGCAGGAAACCGATGGCGCTCCTGGGCCGGCTGCCCCGGCACCTCTTCACGCAGCGCGGCTGGGGACTGCTCGCCGCGGGCGCGGTGTCCCTTCTGCTGGCGCAGATCATGGGCCGGCGGGACCTGCTGAGCCTGAGCGTCCTGCTCATTGCCCTCCCCCTCACATCGTTGGCCGGGATCCGGCTTGTCAAGCCCCGTTTCAGCGTGGTCCGCGAGTTCAACCCGTCACCGGTGGAAACGTCCTACGCCACCACCGTCCGGCTGGCAGTGGCAAGGACCGGGCCCGGCGCCGGCAACGCCATCATGGAGGAGCGGCTCCCTCCGAGGTTCGGAGAATCTCCGGCCTTCCGGTTCCCGGCACGATCAGCAACCGGAGGCACCAGCAGGTATGAATACCAGTTGCGCTCAGCCAAGCGCGGCCAGTTCGTCATCGGCCCGGTGACTGCCGAGTTCACGGACCCCTTCGGGCTCTCCCTTCACCGCCAGTCCATTGACGACGGCGACGTCCTCACCGTTACGCCGGCCGCCGTCGAGCTCCCTGTCACGGGCCTCGCCGGGGCGCGCGGCAACGACGGCATCACGGCCACCAGGATCCGGGCAAATCCGAGCGACGACGACGTCATGACCCGTGAATACCGCCATGGCGACCCCATGCGCAGGGTCCACTGGCCGGCCACGGCCCGGCACGGCGCACTGATGGTCCGGCAGGAGGAATCGGTGACGACACCTGAAGCCACCATCATCCTGGACCAGCGGTTCATGGCGTTTTCCGGCGGCTCCGGGACCGGCTTCGCTGGCTATGCCGGGGCAGATGGCCACGAGATCGTCAGCAGCGGCACCTTTGAATGGGCCGTCGTGGCCACCATCTCCATCAGCGCCCACCTGGCTGAGCGCAACTATGCCCTGCGCCTGCTGGATGTCCACGGCGACCCGGCCTTCCTGCGATCCCCCTCTGCGCCGGAACCGGAAACCGAGGAGTACACCGGCAGCGGCGGGCTCCAGACAATTGCCGAAAGCCTCGCTGCCATCCAGCTCTCAGGACCACACCATGGCCACCGCGGCTCCGGCCGCAGCAACGCAGGCGCTCCCGGCCACGAGCGCAGCGGCGCACAGGACTCCGGCCCGGCCGCTTTCGACGACCACCTGATGGACAAGCTCGCGGCACACCGGATGCGCGGCCCCCTCATCGCTGTCCTGGGCCAGATCACGCTGGCCGAAGCCAGCGCGCTCGCCCCGGCCGCCGCGTACGGGGCCAATGCCTTCGCCATCGTGGTTGCCGAGCGGCATTCGGAATCCGAGGACGTGCTGGAGGTCCTGCGGCAGGGTGGCTGGCGCGCCGTGGCGGTGGCACCGTCCGTCGCCTTGCCCACGGCGTGGAGCCACTTCGACCAGGGGGGACCGGCCCTGGCCGCGGCGGCGGCCGACGTCCGGCGCGGCGCGGGGGTGGCACGGTGACTCTTGCCCCGGAAAGGCGCACGGCCAGCCAGGCGCAACCAGAACCTCCCGCCCGGACAACGACGGCGGCGGGCCGCGGACGGGTGGGGGCGTACTCGTGGGTCATGGCCGGAGCCGTGGCACTGTCAGTGTGCGGCGCTGCCCTTTCACTCAACGGCGTCCTGCGGGGCTGGGCCTGGTACCTCCCGGTCCTCACCACCGTCTTTGTCGTCTGCCTGGCCATGGCAGCCCTGCGTGAGCTGCGGGCCCAGCCACTCCTGGTCACGGCCGGCGGTTTCGCCTCACTCGCGGCCATCCTGACCTTCACGTTCTTCCGCGGCTCCAGCATCGCCGGTTTCATCCCCTCGGGGACCACCATGGCGGACCTGGGGCGTTTCATCCGCCGGGCCAACGAGACCGTGCTCGGGGAAAGCGCGCCGGTAGCTCCGAACGCGGGCATTGTGATGGTGACGTGCGCCGCTTTGGGCCTGGCCGTGATCCTGGTCGATGCCCTCGCAGTCCCCCTGGGCATGCCCGCCAGCACCGGGCTGGGACTCTTGGCCATCCTCGTTGTGCCCGCCATGGTGAAGCCCCAGAGTGTGGGCCTCTGGGGCTTCGGCGCCACGGTGGCCGGCTACTTGCTGATTCTGGCCTGCAGCCAGTGGTTCACGCCCGACGCCCGGACCCCGGCGGACACAGCCCGCAACCCGGGCCAGCTGAAGCGCGGCGTGCTGACAGGGGCGGTTGCGCTGGTTGCCGCGCTCATCGTGCCGCTGGCAATTCCGGGCTTTGACCAAGGGACATTTCCCCAGGGCTCCCGGCTTAATCCGTGGGGCAATTCAACGGGCCTGAATCCCATGATCACACTGGGCAACAGCCTGCGCACGCCGGCGGGGAGCGGCCGGATCACCTATGCGACGAACGCTGTCTCCCCGCTGTATCTGCGGTCAGTCACCGTTGACAACTTCGACGGCGACTCCTGGGGCCCAGACGACCGTGACGCATCACGGCGTCCCCTGGCGGGACAGATTGAGACCGGTTATGAGGTTCTTGCCGATGAGCAGCTCCGCCAGGTTACGACCGTGGACACCGGAACCTTCACGAGTCCTTACCTTCCGGTGCCCTACGCGCCCGAATCCGTACGCGGCCTCAGCGGCCGCTGGACCTGGGATCCGGCGACGCTCAGCATCAAGGGGTCGGACACAAATTCCAGGAACCAGCAATACATCGTGACATCGTCCGTCCCCAAACTTACGCCCGCGCTGCTCGCCCGTTCCTCGGGAGCGGTCCGGGGAATCCCCGATGACTTCACCAGGATTCCGGGCAACATACCGGACATCGTCAGGACTACCGCAGATTCGGTGACCGGCTCCAGCGGCACATCCTATGCCAAGGCCATGGCCATCCAGAGATACCTCCGGTCCGGCGCGTTCACCTATTCCCTGCAGTCGCCGGTCCAAGGCGGCTACGACGGCAACGGGCTGTCAGTGCTTGCCGACTTCCTGACGCAAAAAAGCGGTTACTGCATCCATTTCGCCTCGGCCATGGCCGTGATGGCCCGGCTCGAAGGCATCCCCAGCAGGATCGCGGTGGGATACGCACCGGGAAGGCTGACCGGCGCCACTGTGTCCGTTGCCGGGCAGGGGGCCCTTCCCGAATATGAGGTGGATGCCCGGGACGCCCACGCATGGCCCGAGCTGTACTTCCAGGGCCTGGGGTGGGTGCCCTTTGAACCCACGCCCTCACGGGGGGTGGTCCCGGACTACGCGACCGAGCCGTCAGTCCCGGGATCCACGGCAATAGAAAACAACAACGACCTCTTGCCGTCCGACGCCGCCTCGGCAAGTCCGACACCCAGCATCACGCCAATCCCTGTCCCCGGCGCCGGCGGCGGGAGCACCACGGGGAGCCAGCTGCTGCCCTGGCTGCTGGGGACGGCAGGTGTCCTTGGCCTGATGCTGGTGGCGGCGTCTCCGCGGCTGGTCAGGGCGGGGATTCGTGCCAGGAGGCTGAGAGGCCGGGATCCGACCTCAGGCGACCCGGTTCCGCCGGCATGGTCTGAGCTGCTGGACCTTGGCACCGACTACAGGCTCCCCCGGGGCCCCAGCGAGACGCCGCGGAGGTATTCCGGGCGGCTCCGGGGTTCGTCCCTCCTCGGCGAGGCCGGCGGCATAGACGACGCCGGACACCAGGCGGTCAGGTCGCTCACCTCCGACTTCGAACGGCGGAGGTATGGCCGGCCGTCCCCGCAGGAAGCATCGCCGGCCGACGGGGCAGCCGCGGACATGATGACCGGCCCGCGGTCTTCGACGGTCTCCCCGGGCGCGGAGGAGTCCATGGCTTCCCGGATCGCGGCCGTGCAACGGTCGTTGCGGGCTAATGCGCCCCTGTCCCGGCGGCTGCGCGCGGACTGGCTGCCGCCGTCGGTCATGGGCCGGTGGGCGCGGATGCTTACCGCCCCGTTCCGCGTGCTCGGCCGGCAGTCCCGGCGGACGGCAAAAGCCGCCGCGCGCTCGTGGTCCAGAGCGCGCGGCGGCTTCCGCCACGCCAGCGGGGGCTAAACCCTGGCGGTCGCCGGATGAGACCGCGCCGGATGGAACCGCACGCTGCGATCAGCCCGCGTAGGGGTCGGCGATGCCGATGTACTGGGTGTACAGGTATTCCTCGATGCCTTCGAGGCCGCCTTCGCGTCCAAGGCCGGACTGCTTGACGCCGCCGAACGGTGCCGCGGCGTTGGAGATGACGCCGGCGTTCAGGCCCAGCATTCCCGTCTCGAGCCGTTCACCCATCCGCAGCCCCCGGTTCAGGTCCTTGGTAAAGACGTAGGCCACCAGTCCGTAATCGGTGTTGTTGGCCAGGCGGACGGCCTCAGCCTCGGTCCCGAACGTCGTGATCGGGGCAACCGGGCCGAAGATCTCCTCGGATAGGATCCGGGTACCCTCGGTGACGCCGGTCAGGATAGTGGGCTGGTAGAAGTAGCCCGGTCCGTCCACCGGGGCGCCGCCAAGGACGGCCCGTGCGCCGGACGCAACGGCGTCCGAGACGAGTTCGTGGACCTTGTCCCGGCTCTTGGCATCGATCAGCGGCCCCACCTTGGAGTTGTCCTCTGTGCCCCGCGCGGTGGTCATCCCGGCCATCTTCGCGGCGAACTTCTGGGCGAATTCGTCGGCGACGGACTCGTGGACGATGAAGCGGTTCGCGGCCGTGCAGGCCTCGCCCATGTTCCGCAGCTTCGCGAGCATCGCCCCGGCGACGGCGGCGTCGATGTCTGCGTCCTCGAAGACGACGAACGGGGCGTTGCCGCCGAGTTCCATCGAGGTCCGCAGGACGGTCCCGGCGGCGTCAGCGAGCAGGCGCCGGCCCACCTCGGTGGAACCGGTGAAGGACAGTTTGCGCAGCCGGGAGTCCTTGATCAGCGGGCCTGTGGTGGCACCGGCAGTGGAGGTGGGGATGACGTTCAGGACGCCGGCGGGAAGCCCGGCCTCCATCATCACCGCTGCGAACAGCTGCGAGGTCAGGGGCGTCAGGTTCGCGGACTTCAGGACCATGGTGCAGCCCGCGGCCACGGCCGGGGCGACCTTGCGGGTGGCCATCGCCAGCGGGAAGTTCCACGGGGTGATCAGCAGGCAGGGGCCCACCGGTTTCTTCGTCACCAGCAGCCGTGACTTGCCGTCAGGGGAGACCGAGTATCGGCCAAAGGCGCGGACGGCTTCCTCGGAGAACCAGCGCAGGAACTCCGCACCGTAGGTAACCTCGCCGCGTGCCTCGGCCAGCGGCTTGCCCATTTCCAGGGTCATCAGCAGCGCGAAGTCCTCGGCCCGGGCGGTGACCAGTTCAAAGGCACGGCGCAGGATCTCCCCGCGCTCACGCGGCGGAACCTTCGCCCAGGACTCCTGCGCCGCAGCGGCCGCGTCCAGGGCGGCAGCGCCGTCCTCAGGGCCGGCGTCGGCGATGCTCAACAGCACCTTGCCCGTGGCAGGGTCCTCAACCTGGAAGGTCTTCCCCGAAGCAGCCGGCCGCCACTCGCCGTTGATCAGCAGGCCGGTGGGAACAGAGGCCAGCAGTTCGCGCTCGCGCTCTGCGGTAACGGCTGGCAGTGCAGTGACAGTCACGATGACTCCCTCGTCAGTAAGGTTGTTGCAGCCGTGCGTTGGAGGCCGGAACGGCCCGCCCAAAGTGGCTGATTAACTGCCAGACTACTGCCGGGCCCACCCAAGGTCTACGCGTGGACGCACTATCGAATCCGGCCCTTACTGTGCAGCTGCACAGCAGGGTTCGGACTGGCAGAGAGGGCCTCTCCCGGGGTTTTCGCACTGTCAGGACGGGATTTCGGCACCGTCGTCAGCGCGCGGCCAGCACCGCCGAGTAAAGCTCCCGCTTGCTCACGCGGACGTCTTCGGCGACGGCGGACACCGCCTCCTTGAGCCGGATTCCCTGTGACACCAGTTCATTGACCGCGGCCACATGGTCTTCCGGCGTCCCAGGGGCCTGTTCGGGTGCACCGCCGAGGACCACGGCGATCTCGCCCCGCACCTCGTTACTTTCCGCCCACAACAGCAGGTCGCCCACGGACCCGCGGATGACTTCCTCGTAGGTCTTGGTCAGTTCGCGGCAAACGGCGATCCGCCGGTCACCGCCGAAGCGCTCCCGCAGGGCCCGCAGCATCGCTTCCAGGCGGTGCGGCGCTTCGAAAAAGACCATGGTCCGACGCTCGGCAGCGAGATCCGCGAGGCGTGCTGCGCGTTCCCCTGCCTTCCGGGGAAGGAATCCTTCAAAGCAGAACCGGTCCGTGGGGAGCCCGGACAGGGCGAGGGCAGTCAGAACGGCTGATGGTCCAGGGACTGCCGTCACGGTAAGACCGGCGGCCACGGCACCTTCCACCAGCCGGAAGCCTGGATCGGAAACTGACGGCATGCCGGCGTCAGTGACCATGACCATGGTTTTGCCTGCCCGCACCTGGTCCAGCAGCTCAGCCGTCTTGGTGGCCTCGTTGTGCTCGTGGTAGCTGATGACCCGGCCGCCCACGGTGACTCCCAGGCTTTGCACCAGCCGGTGCAGGCGCCGGGTGTCTTCGGCGGCCACGATGTCCGCGGTGGCAAGCAACTCAATAAGGCGGGCCGAGGCATCCCCGGTGTTTCCGATCGGCGTGGCCGCCAGCACAATCCGGCCGGGGCCGTTAGAACCTGCGGCGCCGTTGGAACCTGCGGCGTCGGAAGAATCTGTTACGCCGGAATCGGGAGAGGTGCTCGGGTTAGGGTCCACGCCACCAGCCTACTGCTGGCGGGCGTCACCAGCTGCAAAAGGTAGCATGGGCACGTGACGCAGACCTCCACGCGGCCTGCCGGGGCCAGCCAAGCCGTCCCGGGGGCACCCAGCCCCGGTTCACGGGAACGCGCCGCTCAAGGAGGCAGCCCCGGCGGTAGGCCCTGGATCAGCCGCCCGGACCAGGCATTCTCCGTCGAAGCGCTCCAGCAGCGGCTGATCGGAAATATCCGCAGCTGGCGCGACTACCCTCCCTCGCTGCGGCTGTGGTTCTGGCTGGTACCCGTCCTCACGGCTGTCATAGGCGGTATCCTCCGCTTCGTCCGGCTGGATACCCCGCACAGCCTGGTCTTTGACGAAACCTACTACGTCAAGGATGCCTATTCATTTCTGATCAGCGGCTACGAACGGAGCTGGCCGGACAAGGCCAACGACTCCTTCAACGCAGGTAATCCGGCCGTCCTCCTGAACACGCCCGAATACGTGGTTCATCCGCCGGTTGGCAAATGGATGATCGCCGGCGGCATGTGGATCTTTGGCGCCGACAACCCGGTCGGCTGGCGATTCTCTGCGGCGTTGACCGGCACTGTGTCCATCCTGCTGCTCGCCCTCATCACGCAGAAGCTCTTCCGCTCCCTTCCGCTGGCTGCCGCCGCGGGGCTGCTGCTGGCCGTCGACGGCCATCACCTGGTGATGTCCCGGACATCGCTCCTCGATATCTTCCTCATGTTCTGGATCCTGGCGGCTTTCGGCGCGCTGCTGATGGATCGCGACGACGGACGCCGCCGTCTCGCCGCCCGGCTGGCCCGGCAGGCGGCCGCAGCCAGGGACGGGCGGCCGTCCGCCAAACAGCTGCTGGCCGGCCCCTGGCTCGGCATCCGCTGGTGGCGGATTGCGGCCGGTGCATGCCTGGGCCTTGCGATAGGTACGAAATGGTCCGGGCTGTTCTTCCTTGCCGGATTCGGGCTGCTCACGGTCCTGTGGGATCTAAGTGCCCGCCGCGTCGCCGGCATCCGCGGCTGGGTCAGCGGCGGCATCATCAAGGACGGGCTGCCGGGCTTCCTGAGCATCGTGCCGGTGGCGGCTGCTGTGTACACGGCCAGCTGGACGGGCTGGTTCCGCTCGGATGATGCCTACTTCCGCCACTGGGCCGAAAGCAACCCCTCCGCGGAGTGGGGGTGGCTGCCGGATTCCCTCCGCTCCCTGGCCCACTACCACCTGGAGGCGTACAACTTCCATCAGGGTCTCAGCGCAGATCACCCTTACAAGGCAAGTGCCTGGACCTGGCTTGTGATGGGCAGGCCGACGTCGTTCTTCTACGAATCGCCGCCGCAGGGAACTCCGGGCTGCAGCGTGGCAAACTGCACCTCTGCGATCCTCTCGGTGGGGAACCCCGTGATCTGGTGGGGCGCCGCCGTCTCGCTGGTGGTGCTCCTCTTCTGGTGGGCCGGGCGCCGGGACTGGCGGGCCGGGGCAGTGCTTGCAGGGGTGGGCGCGGGCTACCTCCCGTGGTTCATGTACCCGGAGCGCACCATGTTCTACTTCTACGCCGTGTCCTTTGAACCCTTCCTGGTGCTGGCACTGGTGTATTGCCTGGGCCTGGTCCTGGGACGGGACACTGATCCGCCCTGGCGCCGGCGCTCAGGGCTTTACCTCGTGGTCCTGTTCGTGGCCGGGGCAGTACTGCTGTCCGCCTTCTTCTACCCGGTGTGGACAGCCGAAGTCATCCCCTACCAGGACTGGCGCTATCGAATGTGGATGCCGTCCTGGATCTAGGGCAGGATGGCATCAGACCCGAACGATGAAGCCGCCCGCCGCGGTGAGGCAGCGGAACGGAGAACGCGTGTGAGAGAAGCAAGCACCGACTTGCTGGTGGACCTTGATCCCGACAGCAACGTGACGGATCTCGTCCTTCAGCAGGTGGCGGCCAATCCCGCCCACGCCCTCTACGCCCGCAGGGGCCCCAACGGCTGGACGGACCTCCCTGCCCAAAAATTCCTGCACGATGTCACCGCCCTGGCCAAAGGGCTGATCGCCGGCGGCCTGGAGCCGGGGGACACCGTGGCCGTCATGTCCGCCACGTGCTATGAATGGACGCTCGTGGACTTCGCCGTCTGGTTCGCCGGCGGTGTCACGGTGCCCGTCTATGAATCCTCGTCTCCGGGCCAGGTGGAGTGGATCCTGCATGACTCCGGCGCCCGGAGGGTCTTTGCCGAGGACCGCGGCACAGTGGAAATGCTCGCCGGTGTCCTTCGTTCCTCTACCCTCCTCCGTGATCGCCTGGTGAACGTCGTCCGGATGGATTACGACGGCGAGGCCCCCGATCTCGCGAGTCTCGCCGCTGCCGGCGCCGGGGTCAGGGACGCCGAACTCGAACGCCACCGCTCCGCTGCCAGGCTTGGCCATGTCGCATCGCTGGTCTACACCTCGGGAACAACAGGCCATCCCAAGGGCTGCGAGATCACGCACGGCAACTTCGCCCTGGCGGCCACGAACCTGGTAGCGTTCCTCCCCGGGCTCCTGAAGCCGGAGGACTCACGGACTCTCATGTTCCTGCCCCTGGCGCATGTCCTGGCCCGGGCCGTCCAGATGGCCTGCCTCAGCGCGGGCGCCACCCTGGGCCACACCAGCAGCGCCGCCCAACTGCGGGCGGACCTGGGCACGTTCAAACCGACATTCCTCCTGGTGGTCCCGCGTATCCTCGAGAAGGTTCGCGCCGGTGCCGCGCGCCGGGCCGCACAGGCAGGCAAGGCCCGGATATTCGGCGCGGCAGAGGCCGCCGCAATCGGGTACTCCCGGGAGCAGGAGAATGCCGAAAGCGGTGCGGGCGGCGGGCCAGGCGTCCTGTCCCGGGCGCGCCACCGCGTGTTCGACAGACTGCTGTACCCCGGGCTCCGCCAGGTCCTGGGAGGGCACATCCGATACACGGTCTCGGGTGCCGGTCCCCTGGCCGACGACGACGCGCACTTCTTCCGCGGAGCCGGCATACCCGTCCTTGAGGGTTACGGGCTGACGGAGACCACGGGCCCTTGCACGGTGAATACCCCTACACGGACCAGGGTGGGAAGCGTGGGCATCCCGGTTCCGGGCACCACCATCCGCGTCGCCGAGGACGGCGAGATCCTGGTCAAGGGAATCGGCGTCTTCAAGGGTTACCATGCCAACGAGGCCGCCAATGCCGAGGCCTTCGTCGACGGGTTCTTCCGCACAGGCGACCTTGGCGAGCTGGACCGGGACGGCTTCCTGACCATCACCGGCCGGAAGAAGGATCTCCTCGTCACGGCGGGCGGGAAGAACGTCGCTCCTGGCCCGCTGGAAGAAAAAATCCGCCGCCACCCACTCGTCGGCCACGCCGTGGTGGTGGGTGACGGGAGACCCTTCGTCGCTGCCCTGGTGAGTCTCGATCCTGAGGGACTCGTAAGCTGGTGCGTGCAGAACCAGGTGCCGGCCCTCGACGTCTCCGAAGCCGCCACCGACGCGAGGGTGCGCGCAGCCATCCAGGAAGCCGTGGATCTGGCCAACACGCTGGTATCCAAGGCCGAATCCATCCTCAACTTCTCAGTACTGGCAGCGCAGTTCACCCTCGAATCAGGACACCTGACGCCTTCGCTGAAACTCAAGAGGGCCGCCGTCGTCCGCGATTTTGAAGCTGAGATCGCCAGTCTTTACGGCTGAACTGTCTCCTAGGCCGAACTTTCTCCCGGGCTGAACTGCTCCTTGCTTTGCCCAGCGTCTTGCCCAGCGTGAAGGCCGGCGTGAAGGCCCGCCCGGCTGGTGGCCAGGCCGCGCCGGCGGCGGGTGGGCCAGGTGAGGATCAGTGTCAGCACGGCGGCAAGGAAGACGAGCGCCCCGATGACGATGCCCGCGTCCATCCAGAACTGGCCCGGGAACAGCCTGATGAGGGTGTCGTTCAAGGAGAACGTCCATGTTCCGTTGGCGAAGAAAATCCGGTGGAACTCGGTGAAAAACTGCTGCCAGCCCAACACGGCCAGCGCGCCCAGGCCCACTATGACCACCAGGGTGACGATGGAACCGGCGAACAGTCCCCTGCGCACTCCCCCGATGCTGCGCCGGCGAAGGTAAACGATCGCCACAATGCTCAACAGGACCAGGAGCGCACCGGCGCCGAAGGTGGACAGGATCACGGACTTTACGTCCGCCATATGGCTGACTTCGCCGTCCTTGAACAGCTTCTCACCGCTGCGGCTGACCAGATCGCCCAGGTACCGGGGGCCTGACCAGTTGCTCAGGTAGTCAACGGCGTACGAGCCGTACGTCATCCTGTCATCGGTGTTGAAGCCGTAGCCGTCACCTGGAAATCCCGGCCGGTTGTATTCCGCCCAGAGAAACAACGGGCTGGTCACTACCCGGACCGCCAGCACCAGCAGGATCACCGGATAGAACACCGCGAGGAGGATCTGCATGACACGCGGGGTGGCCGGCTTGGCATTCGCGGCGCTTTCACGCTGGGCATTGCGGCGCTCCACTTCCTCCTGCGGCGGACGTACTTGCAGCGCCGACGTCGGGAGCGGCTCCTTGAACGGCGTGCTCCCGTGCCTTGCCGGTACAGGGGCCTTTGCCGCTTCAGGGGTGCCGGACGCTTCGGGAGTGCCGGCCGCTTCAGGGGTGCCGGAAGGGTCGACGGCGGCCTCCGCCGCCTTGCGGTCTGCGCGGCTTTCCGGCTGGGGGAAGCCGGCGGGCCGTTCATCGGATTTCTCGCCTGAGGCAGCGGTTTCCTGTGTGGCGCCTGTGCTGCCGGAGCCCTCTCCCATCATCCAGGCGAATGCGGGCTCCTCCGTGTCGGCAGAACTGTCCAGGCCGGGATCCGGCTGCGGTTCCCCGCGTTTGGCAGGGGTCGATGAATTGTCGTTCACTGCGGCGTCACTTCCGTTGGGGTCCGCGCGCCGGCTCTGGTCCGGGCAGCGCCAAGTATCTGTTCACGAGCCTACCGTCCGGTCCTTGGAGTGGGCGAGGAGCCACACCCCGATAAGACGGATTCAGGCAGCTATTTCGGTGTAGCCGGCGTCCGCTGCGCCGAGGTCCCCGCGGGCTCCGGCGAGATACGCCCGTCTGCCCCAGACCAGGACATAGAGCCAGTACACGCCGAGCACGGTGGAGCCGATGCCGATCTTCGCCCACACCGGGAGCGGACTGGGCGTGACGAACCCTTCCACCAGACCCGAGACGAACAAGACGAGCACAAGCCCCAGTGCCACGGTGATCAGGGACCTGCCTTCTTCGGCGACGGCCCTGCCTCTGGTGCGGGGGCCGGGCGAGACCATGGCCCAGAAGATCCGCAACCCTGCGGCGCAGGCGATAAACACTGCTGTCAGTTCCATCAGGCCATGCGGCAGGATGTAGCTGTAAAACACATCGGATTTGCCTGACGCCGCGAAGATCCCGGCAGCGATTCCCACTCCCTGGGCGTTGTCGAAGAGGATCATTGGCACCCAGACCCCCGTGATGCCCAGTGCTACGGCCTGCGCGCTGATCCACGCATTGTTGGTCCACACTGCCCCCGCGAAGGAAGCCGCCGGGTTTGCCGAGTAGTACCCGACAAAGTCCTCCTCCACGTACTGCCTGACGGCGGAGTCCGAAGCGAGGGCCCTCAGGGCATCCGGGGAGCCTCCGATCCACAAGGCATACGCCCCGGCGATCAGTATGAAAGCGGTGCCGCAGGCTAGCGTGAGCCAACTCAGCCGGTACAGGGCGGACGGTAGTGCGACCACAAAAAAGCGCTCCAGGTCGGCGGTGAAATTCGATCGGGCACCCGTGAAGCGGGTCCTCGCCTGCGCCAGGGTGGCTGACAGGGAGGCTGACAGCCCGCTCTCCGGCGCGAGCGACCTGATGAGCGACAGGTGCGCCGACGTCGCCTGGTAGAGCCGGAGAAGCTCGTCGGCTTCCGGACCCGTGAGGCGCCGTTTGGAGGCGAGATCACGGAGCCTGGACCACTTGTCTCCGTTCACCACAGAAAAGGCATCGATATCCACGGCATCAGCCTAACCTCACACCATTAGACTGTGAGCCTGTGAGCCTGTGGAGGAAAGTTGGGCCTCTGCAGGACAGCTGGGAGGAACGGGGAACCCGCTTGAGTTCATTAGTCACAGGCGAGGCCGTTGTCCTGGAACTGCGTTCGGCATCGTTCGCGGCCCGTGCCCTGGGCCTCCTGCTCGATGTCACGGTCAACGTCGTGCTGCTGGCACTGACGTTGATAGGTGTCGCCGCCGCCGGCCGGGACCTCGATGACGCCGCCGCCCGCGCCCTGATGCTGGTCAGCGTCGTGTTCTGCTTCGTGATTGTCCCGGTTGCCGTGGAGACCCTGACCCGGGGGCGATCGCTTGGAAAACTGGCGGCCGGACTGCGGGTTGTGCGTGATGACGGCGGAGCCATCCGCTTCCGCCATGCCGTGATCCGCGGGCTGACGGGCTTCCTGGAAATCTACCTCACCCTCGGCGGCCTGGCCATTGCGGTGGCCCTCTTCAACGACAAATCCAGGCGGCTGGGTGACGTCCTGGCCGGAACGTATGCGCTGCGCACCCGCGTGCCCGTGGAGGCTGCGGTCCCGATTTTTGTCCCGCCACGGCTGCGGACCTGGGCTGCGGCCGCGGACATCGGGCGGATTCCTGATGCCACGGCACGGCAGGCCTCGCAATTCATCCGCCAGGCAGGGCGCATGTCTCCGCTGTCACGGGCGGGGATGGCCATGTCCATTGCGTCCGAACTGGCCCGGCACGTTGCCCCGCCGCCACCACCGGGAACCACCCCGGACGACTATTTGGCGGCCGTCATTGCGGAGCGGCGCAACCGCGACATGGCCAGGCTCCAGCAGGCCCGTCGCCGCAATTCCGCAACGGGCGAGCGGCTGGAGCGCTTGCCATTCGGGTCCTGACCCTGCTTGTCGTATTGGGCCTAATTGTCGTACTGGGCCCAGGGGATGTTCCAGTCACCATAGCCGTCGTCATAAGCGGCGTAGTCGCCCTCAGTATTGACCACCTGAACAACATCGCCGGTGGTCATGGCGTCGAAAACCCAGGCTGCGCCCTCCGGGTTGAAGCCGATGCAGCCATGACTGACATTCGTATTTCCGATGTACGGGAACGCGGAGTCCAGCGCCTGATGGATGTAGGCCCCGCTCAAGGTGAGCCTGATGGTGTACTGCACGTCCACTTCACCGTAATAGGCGGGGTCGCCCGGTTTGAGCCCGATGCTGTCGGCCACGAAGTGGTCGTAGCGGTGTTTGTCCATCAGTACCAGGAAACCGCGGGCGGAGGGAAAGCGTTTGGAACCCATGCTGACAGGGACTGTCTTGACCACCTGGTCGTTAACGCTCAGGGTGAACGTGTGCGCCGCAGCATCGGCCACGGCAACGCGTTTATCACCGATGTGGACGTTGACCTTCTTGTTGAAGTTGGCGATCTGTCCGTTGCCCAGATCAGCGCCGAAAAGCTGCATGTCCATGGTGACAGTGGAATTTGCAGCCCAGAATGCCTCCGGGCGGTAACGGACCATGGTGTCGCTGAACCAGTGGAAGGCACCGGTCTGGCCGGCGCTGGACGTGATCTTGATGGCCTTCTCCACTGCGGGCCGATTCGTCACGGGCTCGCTGAAGATGACCTGGAGCGGCTGGGCAACTCCCACATTCATTCCGTCAAGCGGATAGATGGCGGCGTCTGCTTCGTGCGAGCTGGAAACCGTGCTGAAGGAGCGCGTGGTGCTGGTTTCACGCCCAGCACCGTCTGTGACAACGTAGGTGTAGCTATAGTCAGCATTGAACTTCAGCGGGCCGGCCGCCGACCAGCTCGTACCGTCGGCGCCGAAAGCGCCTTGGACCGCTTCCCCCGCCTTGCTGGTGAGCGTGACGCGTTCGATCTTGCCGTTGGCCACCGTGAGCGTCACCGGCGCCGCGGGGTTGACCTGCTTGGCGCCGTCGGCCGGTGAAACGTCCAGCTTGACGGGCGCGACAACGGGAGAGGCCACACCGGGGGCGGAACGGGAAGCCGAGCCTGCCTCGGACTCCATCGACCCGCGCGCGAATCCAGGCGCACCGGCAGCGAACACGCCGCCGCCGGCGGCCAGAACGCAGACCGCAGCCAGGAGGACGATCTTTTTGACAGTTCTCCTGCGATGCGGTGCTGGCCCCGATGTTGACCCGGATACAGGCTCAGACTTCATTCAACGATCTTAAGCCTTGCGGGAGAACCCGCTGCGCCGGTAGCGGGCCAGCCGCGTCACGCCTCAGTAACGATAGTGCTCCGGCTTGTAGGGACCGGCCACGTCGATGTCCAGGTAGTCAGCCTGATCCTTGGTCAGCTCGGTGAGCTCAACACCCAAGGCGCCCAGGTGCAGCCGGGCCACTTTTTCGTCGAGGATCTTGGGAAGCACATATACCTCGTTGTTGTACTCGCGTCCGCCCTCGGGCTGGTCCTTCTTGGTCCACAACTCGATCTGCGCGATGGTCTGGTTGGCAAAGGAGTTGCTCATCACGAAGGACGGGTGGCCGGTCGCATTGCCCAGGTTCAGGAGCCGGCCTTCGGAGAGGACAATGATGGACCGTGCGGAGCCGTGTGCTGCGTCTTCGTCAAACACCCATTCGTGGACCTGCGGCTTGATTTCCACCTTCCGGATCCCGGGGATCCTGGCGAGCCCGGCCATGTCGATTTCGTTGTCGAAGTGGCCGATATTGCCCACGATGGCCTTGTTCTTCATCCCGGCCATGTGCTCGGCCATGATGACGTCCTTGTTCCCGGTGGTGGTGATGAAGATGTCGCCCTGTGCCAGGACGGACTCAAGCTTGGCCACCTGGTAGCCGTCCATGGCGGCCTGCAGCGCGCAGATGGGGTCAATTTCGGTGACAATCACGCGGGACCCTTGCCCCCGCAGGGCCTCCGCCGCACCCTTGCCCACGTCGCCATAGCCGCAAACCACTGCAACTTTTCCGCCCATCAGGACGTCCGTCGCCCGGTTCAGGCCATCCGGAAGGGAATGGCGGATGCCGTACTTATTGTCGAACTTGCTCTTGGTCACTGAATCGTTGACGTTGATGGCGGGAAACAGGAGTTTCCCCTGCTCCGCCAACTGGTAAAGGCGGTGGACACCGGTGGTGGTTTCTTCGCTCACGCCCTTGATGCGCTGGGCGGTGCGGGTCCATCTCTGAGGGTCCTGACCGATGGACTTGCGCAGGACTTCCAGGAAAATCGCGTGTTCCTCCGAGTCTGACGCGTCCGATGCGGGGACCGCCCCGGCGCCCTCGAATTCAACACCCTTGTGGACGAGCATCGTGGCGTCGCCGCCGTCGTCCAGGATCATGTTGGGGCCGAGCTCCGGGTTGGCGTCGGCGCCCGGCCACCGGAGGATCTGCTCCGCCGTCCACCAGTACTCTTCGAGGGTCTCGCCCTTCCACGCGAACACCGGAACGCCCTGGGGATCTTCGGTGGTCCCCTTGCCGACGACGACGGCGGCGGCAGCTTCGTCCTGGGTGGAGAAAATGTTGCAGGAGGCCCAGCGGACCTCCGCCCCGAGTGCGGTGAGGGTTTCGATGAGCACGGCTGTCTGCACCGTCATGTGGAGGGAGCCGGCGATACGGGCACCCTTTAGCGGCTGTGTGGGGCCGAATTCCTCACGGAGGGACATCAGTCCGGGCATCTCATGTTCGGCCAGGCGTATCTGGTGGCGGCCGGCCTCTGCCAGCGAGATGTCGGCAACCTTGTAATCAAACGTCATGGGAATCCTTTGCTCTGTCCGATGGCGGCGACGTCGTTGAAGCGTCGGCCGGAAGTCGTGGGGGTGCTGGCTTACGCCGTTTCGGCCGCGCGGCCGGCCGGGCCGTGCCCGGGTGAGTCGTGCCGGCCCGGGTCGTGCTCGGCTGAGCTGGCCACGTTGGCGGCCTGCAGCAATTCCGGCAGGAGGAGCAAGGGTATGCCGTCCTCGATCGCGTAGCGTAATGGTGCGCCGGACGCCCCCACCGCCGTCGAGACGAGTTCTTCGCCCTCCTGGACCAAGGGTGAGCCCGTCACGGGGCACCGCAGGACGGACAACAGTTCAGGACTGATCTTTGGCATGGATGATGCTCCCTGACGGGCGCGACTGCGCCGGTGGCTGACTGATTAGCAGCTTCCAGCCTACCGCCAGATGCGCTTCAGGACGGTTCACGCAGTGCACGGAGGTGGCCGCGACGGGTGCCTTCGGTTCCCGCGGGTGCTTCCAGAACCGAGTGGACAGAGCGCGGGGTCTGGGCCTGGTGGGCCTGGGCGGGAAGTGCCGCCGCTTCGCGCACTGCGTTCGCGAGAGCGAGGAGGTCATCGGGCCCGGGCTGCTGGGGCGTGGACGGGATGGCCAGGCGCAGGACCTCCCACCCCCGCGGCACGGTCAGGGAACCGGCGTGCTGCTCGCACAAATCGTAACAATGCGGCTCCGCGTAGGTTGCCAGGGGGCCCAACACCGCTGTGGACTCGGCATAGACGTACGTCAAAGTTGCCACCGCCGACTGGCGGCAGGCTGACCTCGAACATTCACGGATAGCTCCCACGACATCCCAGACTACTCGGTGTCGCGTCAGGTTCTCCGTATTGCCGGCGATAATCCCGCGCCATGGCGTGCGCGTGCGGATTGTGTCGCGTAAATCCTCCCCCGGGTTTACAGTCAATGTATGCAGTCATCGAACCATGATTCAGCTTTTACGGTCCGGTTGGCTGGTCCGGGTGTCAGCAGTGAAGACACCGGTTCGGGCACGTTGGGCAAGAGCTTTGCGATGCGGCGCCGTAACCGGCACGGCCGAGGCCTGCGCGGTGAACTGATGCTGCCGACCCATCCCGGCTACCGCACCCGCTCCGACCGTTTTGACGATATGGTGCTGGACTCCGCGCAGCGCCTCCACGACATCTGGGGCAAGACCCTTGATGGCGTGCGGTTTGCCGTTGATGAAATTCCGCCCCAGCTGGAAAAGCTCGTGGCCGACGCCCAGCCGGCTCCGATGGGTTCCTACACCCCGGCAACCGCCGACGAAGGACCGGTCATCACCCTCTACCGCAGGGTGGTGGAACAGGGATGCGCCAGCCGCGAGGAACTGCAGGACCTGGTTCACGACGTCGTGGTTGAACATACCGCTGAGATGCTCGGCGTGGCCCCGGAAACCCTGGATCCTGTCTACAGGCGCCGTTACTGACCTACCGCCCGCCGGCATTCGCTGCCAGGCGACCTCCTGCCCCCGGGAGGCCTAATAACCGAGGGTGACCGGGACCTTCTCCTGCCCTGACGCCGCGGGCATGAGGGCCAGGGACGAGATGTCATCCCGTTCGTCCTGCTCAAGCAGCAGGGCGCCGTAGGCGGCATCGCCGGACGCGGATACCACGTACCCCACCACCACGGACTGGTCAACCTTGGCCGGAACCGTGATGGACGTTGTGGTTTCACCGGCGATGTCCGCTGATGCCGGCGGGTGGATCTTGCCGTCCGCGGTGATGGCCGCGTACGAGATGGTGGCCCGGCCGTCCAGGGCACCGAAAACCAGGATGCGTTCGCCGCCCTGGGGCACCGGCACCACGTGCTGGCTTCCCAGCCGGTTGCCTGATGCGGACCAGGCGACGTCGGAAGGCCTGTCATTCTTGACCCCGCGGGTTACCCTCGCGGCAGCGACGAAAGACACGTCGGAGCCGGCGGATACCGTGTAGTGGCCCGCGGGGACACCGGCGAGGGAAACCTCTGTCACCGCGCCTGCCTTCGCGGTGACCACGCCGCCACCCGGGAGGGCCACCTGACCGCCCCGTCCGAACAGTTTGACCTCCACGACGGCATCCGAAGGTCCCGGGACTGTCAACTGGAGTGCGGGTCCGGCGTCTGCGAAACCTTTCTGGCCCGTAAGTGCCGCGATTCCGGCGGCATCCTGGATATCCACGCCCGTCATGACCTGGCGCGCGGCCGGGCCGGTCCCGGGCGCGATGAAGTCAACCCCGCCGGGTGTAAGACCCCGAAGGACGCTCTGCTGGATAGTGGCGGCGACGGGACCGCCGGTACTGCGCACGTGGACGCTGAGCTGGGCTTCTGCAGGGGCCAGGCCGGCCAGGACAATGGACCGGGTGGTGCCCGGGGCAACGAGAAGGCCGCGGGAACCCGGAGCCTGGACCTGCCCTTTGCTTCCAAAGAGTTCAAGGCTTACCGTGGCCGGAGTGCTGGAGGCATTGCTGAGGACCAGCACGGACGTCCGGCCCACCGTGGTACTGGCGCCCGCGAGCCACGCGTCGTTTGATGGCTGCTGGCAATTGGCGGCCGCCGATCCCTGGAGGTCTCCGTCGGTGGCCGCATATTTCATCACGGCGGCAGCTGACGGCTTCAGGTTGGACAGCGGATCGGCGCTCAGGACGCTGACCCCGGTCACGGCATGCGCGGCGACAACGCCCGCCAGCATTTCCTGCGGACCGGCAGCCGCGCTTGGCTGACCGGCGCCCTTGGAGATATCGACGGCGGCTGCCCCGCCCAGTTCGGACAGCCGGCTGCCCGGCATAACACCGCCCGCCGCACTCAGGACCGCCCCGGTGACGGCGCTGGCGGCGGTTGCCGACACAGGGCTGAACTGCGGATCGGTACCTGCCGCGGTGCCTTCGAGCAGCCTGGCCGGCCCGGGACAGACGCCAACGCTGGAGCCAGCAGGCACGGCGGCCAAGGCTGCGGGGATGCTGCGGCTTCCTGCTTGCTGCGGAGCCAGCGAGCCCGCCATCACCACTCCCCCGGCCGCGGCCAGGATCGCTACAGCCGAAAGGAGGACGCTGAAGACCCCCCTGCGTGCAGCCCAACGGTTTGCTGGTCCGAACTTTGCCCGGGCGCCATCGGCGGGCGGGACGCCAGCCTGGCCTTCGGCACCGGCCGCATCGGCCGGTGAGCCGCCGGCCTGGCGCCCGTCAGTCCGGGCTGTATCCTCAAGCATTCTGGTGTTCCTTACGCAATGAGCCCTCGTCCCGTGACAGGCCGGTGTTGGGCCTGCGGGCAGGCATCGGGATGGCGAGCATCACGGTGAGCCCGATGACGGTGATCTGGATGATTCCGGACCAAAGCGCCCACGGGTTGTCGTAGCGGATGGTCAGTTGGCCGGCGGAGGGCGGCAAGGTGAAGGCCTGGGCCCAGCCGGACGTTGTGGCCGTCAGCTTGCGCCCGTCAAGCCAGGCGGTCCAGCCGGGGTCTGCCCGTTCAGCAAGCACCACGAGGCGTCCTTCCGGCCCCGCCGGAACTGCGGCGTCGACGTCGTCGTATCCAGAGGGCAGCAGCGCAACCGTGGCTCCCTTGCCGTCGACGATGCGCGCACGATGGGCCACATCTGAGGCCTGGAGTACCGGCTGGTTCAGGGGCGTAATCCGCCACAGCCAGCCGACATCCGTCTGCCCCACGGCGACCAGACCCGGCACGGCATCCATCCTGCTGGCAGTCAACTGGGCAGCAGTATCGGCGGACCGCAGGACGATAAAGCCAACGCCCAGCTGTTCAAGCCCGGGCCTGGGGTCAACGCCCTGGCCGGCCACCACGGTGGCGACCACAGAGCGGATGGCAGACGTCGCTTCGTCGTCCTCCCTGACCTCCTCGGAGCCTGGTTCGCCCAGGACGTTGCGGGCGGAGGCCACGGCCGACAGGCTGTCCAGCGTTGTGCCGGCGCCGCGCATCAGGGCTGCATCAAACGTGCCGTTTTCCCTCGTACTGATCAGCAGCGTGCGGGTCTGTTCGGGTCCGGTGCCGCGGTCAATGGCGGTGGCCGGAAGGGTCCGGCTGTTACCGGCCTCGACAAGCCGGGGCGTGCCCAAAGCTTCATGGCCCTGGTCCTGGGCCTGCGGGACCCCGCTGGTGGACCGCAGCAGATTCTGGGCGGACCATGCAGCCATGCCGGCCAGCGGACCTGCCAGCAGGAGGACCATTGACAGCGCGACGGCGGAACGAAGCAGGACATTCCTCCGGGTGCTTGAGGAGAAGGCGCCGTCGGCCAGGCCCAGCAAGCGTTCCGCTCCGATAAGCCCGGCCCCGAGGAGCGCGAATCCGGCGGCGGAGACCGCAGGTCCGGTGAAGGGGGTCACGATTGTATCCGCGTTGGCACCGGTGGCAACGTACGCGGCCAGCCAGCCGCCCACAAGGATGACCAGCGCGGCAATCCAGAGGGCACGCACTCTCCGGGTCCGTTTGCCCGGGATGAAGAGCGCCGCGGCTGCGAGGAGCAACACCGGAACACCCACCAGCAGCGCCAGAAGAAGGGCCCAGGGTACTGTCTGGCCACTGAAAAACGGCAGGCCGGAGAGGCCTCCGTCCGGCGCAAAGAGCAGGGGGCGTCCGAGGATTTGCTGCCACAGTGGCGCGGCAACGAACCCAACCGGAACCCCGGGATCGGCAAGGATCGCACGCGGTCTGTCGAGCACGGACAGTGCGAACGGGATGAACAGCGCGGCGGCGGGCAGCAGTGCCCACCACACGGTCCGGCCACGGCGGCCGAGGACGAGTCCGCACAGGACGATGATGACAGCCGCCGGGATCAGCAAGGATGGCGCCGAAGCGCAGACAACTGCCAGAGACAGGCCGGCAGCGGCGGCGGCCGTCCAGGAGGGCATGCCGTTGATTCCGGGCCGGGCCGGCGGTTGGTCGGTAAAGCGCCGGTCTGCCGGGGAATGCAGCACAAAACGGCCGTGGCCTACGGCCGAACCCGTGGCCCGCAGCAAGGCCAGGACCAGAAGCGGAACCATGACATGGGCGAGCACTGCTCCCACGCGGCCCTGGTTCAGGGAAACCTGAAGCGCGGGGGCCGCCGCCCAGAACAGCGCGGCGACCAGGCGCAAACGCCGCCGCACAGTCAGGGCGCCGGCCGCAAACCAGGCAGTGAGGGCAGACAGGGGCACGGCGAGCAGCAACAGCCAGGCCATGGCGGCGTTGGCGTCACCTCCGCCGAGAAGACCCAGCACCCACAGCACATATCCAAACGGGTCCCCCCGGCCGGGAAGGCCCGCACCCAGGCTGATCCACCAGCTGGACGCGTGGTGCCAGATTTCACCGAGAGTAGAGGAGACCGGGATAAGGGCACCGCCGGAAACTGCCTCGGCCCGGAACAATCCGGAGAGCCCAATAAGCGATGCAACAGAGGCGATGAGTACGGCCGCCAGGGCCCCATTCCCCACCCAGCCGCGCTCGGTAGTCGTGAGGGCCGCAAAGTCGTCGGCCGAATCCCCGCTGGGCTGGTCGGCAAGGGGATCATGCGCAAGGCCGTCGGACGAGTCATCTGCGCCCAGCGCCTCGATGAGCGACCGGCGGTGGTTCCAGACATCGCGCCGGGGCGTCTGCAGCTTCCTGATGACCGAGCGCCGGATCCGCCGTGTCCTCGCGGCTGCCCGCCTGGCCCGCACGACGGCGGCGGGACGTCCCAAAGCCGCGAAGGTGGCCACCAGCTGGGTAAAACCGTGCCCGGGATCCTTGACCGCGATGCTGAGCACCAGCTTAAAGAGGCTGCCCAGCAGCGCCCCCATGGCATGGAGCGGAACCTTCCACAGCGGAGCATGCTTGAGCCGGAGGTGGACCTGGGCCTTTCGGGCCGCCGAGGCATTGCCCAGGGCGTGGGGCCGGTGTGCCACATGGAACATCCGCGCCGTGGGCACCACCACAACACGGTGTCCGGCCAGGCGGTTCCGCCAGCAGAAGTCCACGTCGTCGCCGGCACCCGGCAGGGCGGGATCAAAGCCCTGCAGGTGCTCCCAGACATCCCGGCGGACCAGCATGCCGGCCGAATTCACCGCAAACGTGTCGCTGCGGCCGTCGTATTGGCCCTGGTCAAGTTCGTCGGCGTCGATCAGGGTGAGGCGTTCTGCCCAGCCGCTGGTGGACAGCCCAACATCGATCAGCCGGCGTCCCGCGTGCCAGTCCAGCTGCTTGCAGCCGGCGACTGTCACCGAGGGAGCACGCTCCACAGCGCCCAGAAGCTCGGCCAGAGCCTCCGGGGCAGGCGCGGCGTCGTCATGGATAAGCCAGATCCACTCGGCGGCAGCAAGCTCGGACTGGCCGGTCCAAGGCGCCAGCGCGTCCAGACCGGCGCGGACCGCGCCCCCCATACCGCTTTTTCCGTGCGGAACGTTGATGACCTTGGCCGGCCCGAGGGCCCGCCTGAGGAGGGCTTCGGAATGGTCGCGTGACCCGGTGTCCACGCCGATAACAGAGTCTGCGGGCCGGGTCTGGTCCGCCAAGGCAGCCAGCGTTCTGGGGAGATAGTCACTGCCGTTGTGGGACACCACGATGGCAGTGACATGCACTTCCTGAAGAATTAGACTGCCCGCTTCCTTAGCCGCCGGCGCTCGCGCTCGGAAAGGCCACCCCAGATGCCAAACCGTTCGTCATTCGCCAGCGCGTATTCAAGGCACTGCGACCGCACGTTGCATGCTCCGCACACCTTCTTGGCGTCACGCGTCGATCCGCCCTTCTCCGGGAAGAAAGCTTCCGGATCTGTTTGTGCGCACAGTGCATCAGTCTGCCAGCCGAGTTCGCCCTCGTCATTGAAGTCCTGCCCGAAAGGCAACCCGATCCACACCGGCTGGGTGTTCCCAGCGTTGTGGGTCTGCAGTTCCATGGGCGGGTCCAGGTCGTCATCGTCCGGACCGTGTCCGCCGTCGAGGAGGGCTTCGTGCGCTGCGAGGAACGCCGTCGCCTGGTCCTGGAGGAGATCTTTGGTATTTCGGTTGTACCGTTCCGCAGCGTCGGGATCTGCAGGATCGACGTACCAGTCACTGGGGACTCCCCGTGCCCGGTACTTTGCCGTCGCCTGCCCGGCGACGACGTCATCTTCATGGATACGCTCTGCTTGCCCCACGGCGACCCTCCTGATGTTGCAGCCCTTGCCTGGATACTTGGACACTCGGTTGTGTGCCGGTATTTGCGCAATGGCCTTCGATACCTAATTACACGTGTGTAACTAGTGGTGAGTCAAGCCGTGGCCGGGATAATAATCAACTTCCCCCGCCAACCCGGTCGCGCCACGCCCGCAAAATTTCCGGAGGTCCCGCATGCCTGCAACCGGAAACGGGCCCAGGTTCGGCTTTGACTCCCCGAATCCCACAGATACCGGGAGGAACTACAGCCTGCGTCGCAATAAGGCAAGCGAAATGAGAAACTAATGTGAGAAAAATCACAGAAGCCAGCGGCAACTTAAGTGGCGACGGAGGAGGCTTCCGGCGCCCCGGGGACCGATGCCCCACCGTCGGCCCCCGTGGCAAGATGTAGCCATGAGTATCCCGGCGATTGAACTGATGACAGCCTTGCGTTCCGGCCACTCCACATCGCCCCGCCTGACCTGGTACGGACCGGAGGCGGAGCGGGTGGAGCTCTCCGGCAGGGTCCTGGACAACTGGGTGGCCAAGACCAGCAACCTGCTGCAGGACGAACTGGACGCCGGACCGGGGATGCGCGTTCGCCTGGACCTGCCCGTCCACTGGAAGTCGCTGATCTGGGCTCTTGCCGCCTGGCAGCTGGGCATGGAAACGGTTCTCGACGGCGCCGACGCGGATTATCTCGTCACTGACCGTCCCGGCTCCTCAGGGGGAACTTACGACGCCGTCATTGCCGTTGCGCTGCCTGCCCTCGCCATGCGGTGGCCGGGCGAGCTGCCGGCCGGTGTGATCGACTACGCCTCGGAAATCCGCTCGCACGGCGACGTCTTCATGGCGCATGCCGAGCCTGCGGCCACCGACTGCGCCGTCAGCTGCCAGGACGGCCGGCAGCACCTCCACGAAGCCCTGCTCGACGGATTCGCTGCACGGCACACGGAGGGGGTCAGGCTCCTGGTCCCGGCAACGGACGGCCTGGAAACGGCCTTGTCCAACTCGCTGGGCGCATGGCATAGCGGCGGTTCAGTGGTCCTGGCCCACCCTGACGTTGACCTCACAGACAAGCTCCTTGCCGCCGAACGGATCCACGGCGGCTGAAGCCTGAAAGAAGGGGGTGGGGTCAGGCCTGCTGCTACGGGCGGCCGGGGCCTTCCGGGGCACCCTCGCGGGCAGCTTCCGGAGCCCGCTCGGCCTGCTCGGCTGCCGCAACGGCCTTGTCCTGGTGGTGCTTGTCGTGGTGGTGGAGCTCGATGAGATCGTGGTCGTGCGAGAACTCCGGTTCCTGGTCCAGCTCCTGATTGAAAACAAGAAAGCGGTAGGCGAAAAAGCGGACGACCGTGGCTACGAGGATTCCCGCTACTCCGGCGCCAAACAACAGGTTCTTGTCCGTGACATCAAGCGAATACTTCGCGAATGCGGTGAACCCGGTGGAAATGCCGATGCCGATCCCGTTGATGAGGATGAACATCAGGAATTCACGCAGGACGTTCGCCTGCCGCCGGTGCCGGAAAGTCCACAGCCGGTTGGCGACCCAGGAGAAAATGGTCGCCACGGTGGCGCCAACAAAACGCGCCTTCGCTTCGCTGTCCGTCATGGGGCCGTGCATCAGGTAGTACGTCAGCCCGTTGTCAATGACAAAGGCCACACCGCCCACGGCTCCAAACTTGGCCACCTCGCGCCAAAAAAGTGAGGCGAGCCCCCGGATACGATCTGCAAGTGCGCTAAACATGACCCTCCATGGCCGTACGAACTGTGGGCCACACGGCCAGAGGCCATTTTAGCCCCGAATTCTGTGTACTTGCCCCAAACGCCCGCCGCCACCAGGGCAGGATTACCCGAAATCCCGGCCCCGCGGCATTCGAAAGCCGGGATCCGGCGGGCTATTCTGTAGGCTGGCAGATGTGACTTTTCCAGTAATCGGCGTGGTTGGCGGCGGCCAGCTCGCGCGAATGATGGCCCCAGCCGCCACCGCCCTTGGCTTTGAACTCCGCGTCCTGGCTGAGGCCGGGGACGTTTCCGCTGTGTCGGCTGTATCCACCTCACCGGTGGGCGACTACAAGGACCTCCAGACCCTGCTTGAGTTCGCAGACGGCCTGGATGTCATGACGTTTGACCACGAGCATGTCCCCACGGACCACCTCCGGGCACTGTTGGCCGCTGGTGTCAATGTCCAGCCCGGACCCGATGCCCTGGTTAACGCCCAGGACAAGCTGGTGATGCGGGCCGCGATCGACAGGCTGGGACTTCCCAACCCCACCTGGGCCGCGGTAGCGGATGTGTCCGCGCTGGTCAGCTTTGGTGACACAATCGGCTGGCCCATCGTCCTGAAGATGCCGCGCGGGGGCTACGACGGCAAGGGCGTCCGGATCGTCGAGTCGCCGGAGGATGCCGCCGGCGCCGCCGAGTGGTTTGAGGCCATGAGCCCCTTGCTGGCCGAGGCCAAGGTCGACTTCAGCCGGGAGCTGTCAGCCTTGGTGGCCCGAACCCCCGGCGGTGAGGCCCGGGCCTGGCCCGTCGCGCACACTATCCAGGTTGACGGCGTGTGCGATGAAGTGATTGCGCCCGCCGTGGACATTCCGGTTGAAGTGGCCGCGGCCGCGGAGCGCGCCGCACTGCGCATCGCCCACGAACTCGGCGTCACCGGAGTCATGGCCGTGGAACTCTTCGAAACCCCGGGAACCGGTGCCGGGTTCCTCATCAACGAACTTGCCATGCGGCCGCACAACACTGGCCATTGGACCCAGGACGGTTCGGTGACCAGCCAGTTTGAGCAGCACCTCCGGGCCGTCCTTGACCTTCCATTGGGCGCCACCGACGTCCTGGGCCCGGTGGTGGTGATGAAGAATTTCCTGGGCGGCGACAACCAGGACCTGTTTTCTGCCTATCCTGCCGCCCTGGCCAGCGAACCGGCCGCCAAGGTTCACTGCTACGGCAAGTCGGTGCGTCCGGGCCGCAAGATCGGGCACGTCAACCTGGTGGGAGCTTCCGCAGCGGACGTGGACTCCCTGCGGGAACGGGCCACGCGGGTGGCCAGCATCATCCGCGACGGCCGGGTGCCGGCCGAAGAAACACCACGGATTCCAGAGGAGCAGGTATGACCGCCGGACACACCCCCGCCAGCAGTTCTCCCCCCAGCCCGATCGTTGGACTGGTCATGGGCTCCGATTCGGACTGGCCGGTGATGGAGGCAGCCGCCGAGGCACTGGCCGAATTCGGCATTCCCTTCGAGGCTGATGTGGTTTCCGCGCACAGGATGCCCACGGAGATGATCCGATACGGCCAGACGGCACACCAACGCGGACTGCGGGTCATCATCGCCGGAGCCGGCGGTGCTGCCCACCTCCCAGGAATGCTCGCAAGCGTCACCCCGCTGCCTGTCATCGGCGTCCCCGTCCCGTTGAAGACCCTGGACGGCATGGATTCACTCCTTTCCATTGTCCAGATGCCCGCCGGGGTTCCTGTTGCCACCGTTTCGATCGGTGGCGCACGCAACGCCGGCCTCCTGGCGGTGCGCATGCTCGCCTCCGGAACTGATGAGCTGGCTGCCTCCCTCCGGGCGGACCTCCTCGAATTCGCCCAGGATCTCAACGACGTCGCAACGCGGAAGGGCGCCAGCCTCCGGCAGAAGGTCAGTGAAGTCTTCGCCGACGGCAATGGCGTCTTCCGGGGCAGCCGCTAGGGCCCCGCGATATGTCCAGAAGCGAACTGCAGCAGGCCATGCCCGTCACCGCCATGACCGATCCTGTCCGGTATCCGGCCGGCGCATCCTCTCCGGTCAGGACGAAGCGGGCCTTCGTCCTGTTGCTCATGACTCTTCTGGTTCCGGGCAGCGCCCAGATTGTGGCCGGGGACCGCAAACTGGGACGAATTGCCCTGCGCATTACGCTGTGTGCCTGGGCGCTGCTGCTGCTTGCGCTGCTGCTGGTGCTGGTTAACCGGCCGCTCCTCATCAACGTCATCACCAATCCGTTCGCTTCGCTGCTGATTGTGCTGCTGCTGACGGCCCTCGCCGTCGGCTGGGCAGTCCTGTTCATCAACACCCTGCGTCTGATCCGCCCGGTGCTGCTGGCACCGCCGATGCGTCCCGCCGTCGGCATTGCCCTGGTCCTGGCGCTGGTCCTGAGCAGCGGCTCACTGGGCTATGCGGCCTACCTGCTGAATGTGGGCCGGAACGCCATCGGCAGCATTTTCAACGCGACCGGCCCAGCCCTTGAACCCGTTGACGGCCGATACAACTTCCTCATGATGGGCGGCGACGCCGGCGCCGACCGCACCGGGCGCCGGCCGGACAGCCTGTCGGTACTCAGCGTGGATGCCAAAAGCGGGCAGACCGCCATCATCTCCATTCCCCGGAACCTCCAGAACGCCCGGTTCAGCGAGAGCTCCCCGATGCGCAAGATCTATCCCGATGGCTACAACTGCGGCGACGACTGCCTCATCAATGCCATCAACACCGAGGTCACCAACGAACACACCGACCTGTACCCAGGCGTCGCGGACCCGGGGGCCCAGGCCACACTGGAGGCGGTTTCCGGAACGCTGGGCATCACGGTGCAGGCATACGTGCTGGTGGACATGGACGGTTTTGCCAAACTCATCGATGCCATGGGCGGTATCAGGATCAAGGCCGGCGGCTGGGTGCCCATCAGCGGGCCCGTGGTGGATGAGGCAAACGGCATCCACGGCATGCCCGACGGCTGGATTCCTGCCGGCGAACAGAAACTGGATGGCTTTCACGCCCTCTGGTACGGCCGGTCCCGCGAATTCGTCGACGATTACGCGCGCATCCAGCGGCAGCAATGCGTCCAGCAGGCGATGCTCAAACAGCTTGACCCGGCGACGCTCCTGTCGAAATTCGAAGACATTGCCAACGCCGGCACCAAAGTCGTTGAGTCGAACGTCTCCGCCACGCAGCTGGGAAGTTTCGTGGACCTGGCCATCAAGGCCAAGGGCAAGGACGTCAAGCGGCTCACCATCGGGCCGCCGGACTTCCCCGCCGCCTTCTCCACCGTCCCGGACTTCGACGTCATCCACGACCGCGTGGACCAGCTCCTCGCCTCGGCGTCGTCACCCCAATCGGCTGGCGTGCCGGCAGACACTGTCGTGGAACCGGCGGTTTCGGGTGGCCAACTTCAGGCATCAGGGCCGCACCAGCCGGTGTCCTTACCGACGGCAGTCGGAAGCGAGACGCCGCCGCCGTCGTCGGATTTCACGCCGGTGACCACCACGCCGGATGGTAGACCGATCACTGAAGCTATGCTGAACGGGCTCAAGAGCCAAGGGAACGAACAGGCAATCCGGGATCTCGTGGCCACCAATGGCCAGTGCGCTCCCCTGTAGGCCCTGGGTACCCACTCTTGATTAGTTGCCCTTTTGACCCGCAGACCAAAGAAATGGATTCCGGCCGTGTACGAGATTGACAACGTTCTCCGCAACTACGCGTGGGGTTCGACGACGGCAATCGCCAGCCTCCTGGACCGGCCCGCGTCCGGCCGGCCGGAAGCCGAGCTCTGGATCGGCGCCCACCCCGACTCCCCGTCCGTCGCCCGACGCAGTGACGGGTCCCAAGTCCCGCTCGATGCCCTGATCGCCGAAGACCCTGCGCATTTCCTGGGCGGGGAGTCCCTGGCCGAGTTTGGACCGCGGCTCCCGTTCCTGGCCAAACTCCTGGCGGCGGGGCAGCCCTTGTCGCTGCAGGTCCATCCAAGCATCGGGCAGGCGAAGGCCGGCTTTGCGCGGGAGAATGCGTCCGGAATGGCGCCCGACTCACCCAGCCGGAACTACCGGGACGAAAACCACAAACCGGAGATGATCTTCGCCCTGACGCCGTTCGAAGCCCTGTGCGGCTTCCGGCCCCCGGCTGAAACCCGCCGGATCCTGCAGCAGCTGGCAGCATCCCTTGACCTGGTGGAATCGGAGACCCCGCAACTCATCACTGACCTGCTGGATGACCTGGCTGACCCCGATGAGGGCGCCGGGCTGCGGAAAGCCTTCGAACGGCTGATCGCCGGCGGCGACGCTGTTTCGGAGGCCACGGCTCTGGCGGTTGCTGCCCTCGTTTCCGGCGCACCCCTGGCGCCGTACGAGGCCGAGCTGTCCACCGTGATCAGCCTCAACGAGGAATACCCCGGCGATCCCGGAGTCCTGATCTCGCTGCTGCTGAACAGGATTTCCCTGGCACCCGGCGAGGCCGTTTACCTGCCCGCGGGCAATGTGCACGCCTACCTGCACGGCCTGGGAGTGGAGGTTATGGCGTCGTCGGACAACGTATTGCGCGGCGGCCTGACGCCGAAGTTCATCGACGTTCCCGAGCTCTTGCGGACCATCGAGTTCAAGCCGGTCGGAGTGCCCATGTTGCTGCCCCGGATCTCGGACCTCGGCCAGGAGCTGTATCAGCCGCCCTTCCGGGAATTCCAGTTGCAGCGGATCGAACTCCGCCCCGATGGGGGTCCGGTTCCGTTGGCACAGAACGGAGCCGCCGTCGTGATTGTGGTTGAAGGCGCCTTATACCTGGACTCCCCCAAAGGCGACCTGCAGCTGTCCCGCGGCGGCAGCGCCTTCCTGCCTGCGTCCGACGCGCCCGTTCTTGTCCATCCCGTCATTGGCGCATCCGCCCCTGCCATCGCCTTTGCCGTGACCACCTCGATGAAGGGCTGAGGGTGGAGCATTTCCTGCAGACGCAAGCGTGGGCGGACTTCCAGTCGTCACTCGGCCGCAAGGTCCACCGGCAGTCCGGTCCCGGATGGAGTTTCGTCGCCGTCGAGGAACGGAACCCGGCGGGGAAGGTCCTGTATGCACCGTACGGACCCGTGGCCTCCTCCCCTGAAGCGTTCGACGCCGCCCTCGCCGCCCTCGTAGGGGTGGCACGGTCCCGCGGTGCTGTGTTTGTGCGGATCGAACCGGTGTCCGCCGGGCTGGAGATGCCTGGTGCTGTCGAGGAGCTCCGGCGCAGGGGCCTGCAGCCGGCTCCGGTCAACCAGCAGCCCGAGCTCAGCTGGGTGGTTGACCTTGACGGGGATTTCAAGGATGTGCTGGCTGCGATGAAGCCCGTCAACCGGAATCTGTACCGGAACATCCACAAGAAAGGCGTCACCTTCCGCACCTCGCAGGATCCCGAGGACATCCGGATCCTGCTGAATTTCCTGCACATGACCGCGCGGCGCAACGGGTTCAAGCCCCAAAGCGATGAATACCTGACCCAGGTGGCCGCTTCGCTCATGCCTGCCGGCGCCGCCACGCTGTTCATCGCCGAACTACATGGTGGCCCCATCGCTGCCGCGCTGGCCTACGACTCGGCTGACACGCGAACCTACGCCCACGCGGCACTGGATGACTCACACCGCAAGCTCAGCGCCGGGATCCCGCTGCTGGTGACCCTGATGGCCGATGCCAAGGACCGCGGCCTCAGGCACGTGGACCTCTGGGGTGTCGCACCGGCGGACCAGCCGGACCACAAATGGGCGGGCTTCACGGCTTTCAAGAAGTCCTTCGGCGGGCATGAGGTCTCCTATCCCGGGACGTGGGACCTGCCGGTGAAGAAGCTCAGGTATGCGGCCTACCAGCTCGCCCGCAAGCTCAGGAGCAGGCTTCCCTCCCTCCCCGGGCAAACAGCCACCTAACGCGCTCAAGACCGCGGTTTGGGCTCGTGAGCTGCCTCGTCGGCGGGACGGGATGGGTGTGGGGAGTTGCTGAGAAGTGCGCGCTCGTGCCTCCCGACTTCGTTGTCCTCAGGACGAATTCGACCGTAAACGCGAACTGGCAGCTCATGACCTCAAC
>DATCNU010000218.1:0-4856 GCA_036565085.1 Arthrobacter sp. | reverse complement strand
AATAAACCGGTATCAACAAACTTGGCACACTATTGAGTTCTCAAACAACAGACACACCCGGCACCACCACAACATTCACAGCCATGGATCGCTCCGGAGCAACTTTTCAAACTTACCCGATCTCCGGATGCTTTGCAAATCATCGTTTCCGCGATTCGAGCTTCACAAGTCGGCCCCACCCGTATTCGGCACACTACTCAGCGTGCCATTTTCAGGCTGTTGAAGAAGGGGGTCGGTCGCTATTTTTCCGCTTTAGCGGCGGCGACTCAGAAAACAATACACGGCCGGAACCTCCACGGCAAATCCCGGCCCGCAACCGTCCAGAGGCCCCCGGAATCCCTGAAGTTGAGGGGATCCTGGGGGCCTCGGGAGCCGCCGGGAGGGCGTTTCAGTGGCAGCTCTTCCTTATGGACTGGGTCACATCAGATCAAGTGTCACATCTGGCCAGACTCAGGAGCGCACCTGCAGCACCACAGTGAAGTCCGCCTCCTGCGGCTTCAGCCGATACGGTTCGAGCACTGCCGGCCCGCACGCTGCGGTACCAACGCCGCGAAGCACGTGGTCCACGTAGAGGTAGCTTCGCCCATCCGGAACCAGGTCGGGCCGGTGCCGTGCGGCGGCCAGGACATCCTGGCCATAGGGGCGTACCGTCAACGCGAAGGGACCGCCAGCGATTTCGAAGCTGCCGGCGTCAAGCTCAAGAGAGGCTGTGCGTACCCCGGAACGGGCACCGCATTCCTGCGGACGCACGTAGTCAACGTCCATCTGCTCCAATGGCAGCTCAAACCAGCCCACTCTGGTGCCCTGGCCTGTGTCCGCGTAGCTCTGGTGCGGGCCCTGGCCGAACCAGCTCACCGTCTTGGTCTCGGCTCCGAGCACGAATTCGAGCCCGATCCTCGCCCACTCCACTGCGTGGCCCGCGTTGATCCATTCACCATCCGGACGGACGTGGGTCCGAAGGCTGACGGACTTGCCGTCGCTGGACCAGGAATAGTCCACCAAGACGCCAAACTGCTTGTCCGCTGCACCCATCCGGGTCCGCACCGTCAGCACCTCTCCACCATCCGGGGACGGAGACGCGGAGATCCCGAGCAATCGCGTGTGGAGCCGGTCGAGCCCGGCTTCCGACCATTGCGTGGCGAGTGGCCGCCGGTCCGGTCCGGTCCACTCGCCGCCGAGGTCATTATCTGTCGGCGGCCACCACAGCAGCAGACGCAGATCGTGCACGGCCACGCCGCCGATTGAGCTGGGCACTCCTGTGATGCGGTCGAACACCACGTTTCCGAACCGAAGTTCAGTAGCATCAACGTCCACGCGTTCTGTCGCGGCTGGCCGTTCGACCCTTCCCGGCTCGTGCACGGCCTGGCCCCAGGCCAGTTCATGACCCGCGGCTGCCCAGTCGGTGCCGGAGCCAAGAATTGCGCTGACTGTGAGGACCATCGGACGTCCGGCGTCAGGCCTGGCAAGGCCGTCCAGTCCGGAGGGGAGCTCCACGCGGGCTTCCGCATGAGGCGCCAGCGGCGCAACGTCAACCGTGCCGGCGTCGAGCGTCACGCCGTCGACCTCCACCACATACCGGAAGCTGAGCGCCGACGTGTCGGCGAAGTCAAAGCCGTTGCGCACGGTAAATCCGGACCAGTCCTTCGCCACGGTGATAGCAAGCGGTTCGATGACCTTCTTGAAGTCCAGGAGACCGGGCCGGGGCTTGCGGTTCGCGTCCACCAGCCCGTCGGTGACAAAGTTGCCGTCGTGAATTTCCTCACCGAAGTCGCCGCCGTAGGCAAAGTGCTCCTGGCCATCTGCGGACGTGACGGTGATGCCATGCTCCAGCCACTCCCACACGAAGCCGCCCATCAGCCGGGGATAACGGTCAAACAGTTCCTGGTATTCGGACATGCCGCCGGGCCCGTTACCCATTGCGTGAACGTACTCGCACAGAACGAAGGGCATTGCCCGGCGGCGGGCATCCAGTGCCGGATCCTCCAACGGCTCCTCCCGCCCCTGGCCGATCAGCGCCGTCTCGGCATGGCTGGCGTACATCCTCGAGTAGACGTCAGCGTACGCCGAAGTCCAGTCGCCTTCATAGTGGATGGGCCGTGACGGATCCCGGTCCTTGGCCCAGCGCGACATAGCTTCCAGGTTCCGGCCGGTGCCTGCCTCGTTGCCGAGGGACCACATGATGACAGCGGCGTGGTTCTTGTCCCGTTCCACGGTGCGGTGCATTCTGTCCAGCAGGGCGGCTTCCCACTGCGGATCATCGCTGGGGTTCCCGTTCCATCCGGCGCTCACAAAACCGTGAGTCTCCAGGTCGCATTCAAGCACCACGTAGAACCCCAGCTGGTCCGCAAGTCCGAGAAAGTCAGGGTGCGGCGGGTAGTGGGAGGTGCGGATGGCGTTGATATTGTGCTGCTTCATGAGCCGCAACTCAGCTTCCACCACGTCCCGGGGCACCACGCGGCCCAGTCGCGCATGGTGCTCATGCCGGTTGACGCCGCGCAGCAGGATCCGTTCGCCGTTGACTTTGAACTGGCCGTCCTCGATGGCGATACTGCGGAAGCCAAGTTGCAGCGTGATGGTCTCACCGGGAGTGCTGACAGTCGCCTCATAGAGCCGCGGCTGCTCTGCGGACCAGGGCGAAATGTCCTTGATAACGTGTTCGCTCCCCGCAGCCAGTTCCAGCCGCAGTTCCGGGATGCGTACGACGGCGTCAATCGCCTCGCCGGACCGGCACGCCTCCACGCGCAGGATGCCATCGCCGCTGCGGTGGTCATAGTCCGCGTGGACAAACACATCATCGATTCCGTTTTCGGGCCGGCTCTGCAGCGTGACATCCCGGAAGATGCCTGGCAGCCACCACATGTCCTGGTCCTCGGTGTAGCTGGCCGCGGAGAACTGGGCCACCCGTACGGCGAGGACGTTCCTGCCCTCGATCAGGAGGTCGGTCACGTCGAACTCGTGGGCGAGCCGGCTCCCCCGGGTGGTTCCAAGTTCAGTGCCGTTGAGCCAGACGGTGCCTGCCGATTCGATGCCGTCGAAGCGGAGGACTGCACGCGGCAAAAACTCCGGCCCGACCTGGAATTCCACAAGATGGTCGCCGATGGGGTTGGCCTCAGGCACGTGCGGCGGTTCCACCGGAAACGGGAACTGGACATTGGTGTACCAGGGCGAGCCGTGCCCATGCATCGGCCAGCTTGAGGGCACCGGGAGCGCCTCGAAACCGGCCAGGTCAGTCCCCTCCTGCCAGCCGTCCTCAGGTGCCTGCCGGATACCCGGGCTGAGGCGGAAGTGCCACTCACCATTGAGTGACTTGCGCGGGGCGTCGCTGTGGAGGTAGGCGCGTGGCGGCAGGGTGCCGCGTCCAGGCGCCACCGAAGCCAGCTCCCGGACTGCTGCTGCGGCCAGCTCCAGGTGGCGTTCCTGGAGCTGTTCCTGGGGATGCTCCTGGGGGGCGCCGCGCGGCGTGTTCGGCCTGTTCTCTGCCGGTACGGACGTTGATTGAACTGACATGGATATTCCTTGCTGCTGTTTGAGGGCTGCCACTCGACCGTCGACGCGGGACGACATTCGTGAACGTTCACGTTTCTAGGAAATGATATCGCTTGTGGAATGGTTTGAATAGGCCGCCTAGGCGGACTGGCGCAGAATGAGGTCGTGCCGAAGCCTGAGATCCGCCTCTGGGCTGCCCGGCACAACTGAACCGGACAGCAGCCCGTCCAGAAGGTCGACGGCGGCCCTTCCGACCTCCCGCAGGTTCAGTGACAAGGTGGTCAGCTCCGGCGTAACCAGCTCTCCGAGGGGGATGCCGTCCATTCCGATCACCGCACAGTCATTCGGAACGGCGCGGCCATTTGCCGCCAGCGCTTTCAGGGCACCGGCCGCCATCAGGTCGTTAAAGGCCAGCAGCCCGTCCACGCCCTCCTGCCGCCCCAGCAGACCCGCGACCGCCTCACGCGCCGCCAGGGCTGATTCCGCGGCATGCAGGACTCTGAGATCGATTCCCAACGTTGACGCCGCCCCCGCGACGGCGGAGCCCCGGACCGTGAGTGAACCCTCCGTCCCGGAATCCAGGTAGGCGATGTGCCGGCAGCCGACGGCCAGCAGCCGGTCCAGGGCGACCCTGGCCGCGTAGGAGTAGTCGAAGGAAATACCGCCGGCCGTCAGCCCGGCAGGCTGGTCCAGAACCACAACGGGGCGCCTGCCCAGCATTGCCTGCGCCTTCTCAGAGTCAGGGCCAAGATATCCGATGACGGCATCCACCTGGGGCGATAGCCGCGTGACAGCATCCAGCGAACTTCCGCTGCCATGGCCGAAATCATCCACCACGACGTTCCAGCCGCGCTGGGTGGCCATCTCCACGACGCTCGAAGCAAAGGCCGGAAAGTATGGATTGGTCAGGTCCGGGATGGCCAGCCCCACCGAGATATGGGCTCCCTGAACCAGGCCCTTCGCGAACCTGCTTGGCGAATAGCCGAGCTCCCTCGCCAACTCCTGGACGCGTTCGCGCGTCGACTGCCTGATGCCGGGCATGTCGTTCATGGCCCGAGTGACTGTCTGGCGCGAAACGCCTGCGGCAGCCGCCACATCGAGGATGGTGGCGCGCTTCGCGGGCAGTTTACGGGAAGTGGGGCTCATAGTCGGTAATTCTAGGGCGGCCCGCGGACAGCACGCGCTTCCTCAGGTCCTGTGGCCTTTGCCCGGGTGTTTCCTCAGGTGTTGGGAGGGTCCGGGTTGGGGTGTGGGTTGTTAAATGGGTCAGGCCCCGACGTTGTTGTCGGGGCCTGAGCCTTAATGGTTGTCCGGCGGTGACCTACTCTCCCACACCCTCCCGGGTGCAGTACCATCGGCGCTGTGGGTCT
>DATCNU010000217.1:0-81674 GCA_036565085.1 Arthrobacter sp. | reverse complement strand
GGCTTGGTCCGTAGGACCGAAGCCGCCACGCGTAGGGGCGGGGCCCCCTTATCCGCGGAGGCGGTAGGCAACTAAGCCGGAACTGCCACGATCACCTGGGCCGCGCGGAGGACCCTGTCGCCGGACTTGTAGCCGGAACGGAGCACCTGGCGGACGGTGTCGATGTCGATGTCCTCGGCGGGCTGCTGGATGAGGGCCTCGTGGATGGTCGGGTCGAACTCCACTCCGGTCTCATCGATGCGGACCAGGCCATACGTCTTCAGCGCGTTCTCCAGCTTGGCCGCGATCGCGGCGAACGGACCGTCGGCCAGGTCGCCGTGCTGGCGGGCGGCGTCGACGTCGTCCAGGACCGGGAGCAGGGAGTTCAGGACGCCGATGACGGCCATCTCCCCTGCCACGGCCCGGTCGCGTTCAACGCGCTTGCGGTAGTTGACGTATTCGGCCTGGAGGCGGAGGAGGTCGTTCTTGAGCTCGGCGGCCTCGGCGTTGACTGCCCCCTGGGCCACGGAGTCCTCGGCCGGCACTTCAATACCGTTGAGGATTTCCTCGGCCTGGGCCAGGGCATCGCCGTCCGAATCCGCCCGCGAGGCGCTGGCCGCGGAAGCCTGCCCACCCTCCGGGTGACGGGCCTGCCCGGTCAGAGGGTCAACCTTTCGGTTGTCCCGGATGACCGGCTCCTGATGGCCGCTTTCCTGCTCCCGCTCCTGGCTTGCGGATGAGTTGTGCTCTTCCTCGTTACCGTGGTGCGGCATGGCTACTTCTTCGCTTCGTCTTCGTCGATGATCTCGGCGTCAACGATATCCTCATCCGAAGAACCGGCCTTGTCGCCTGCGGCACCCGGTGCGCCCTGGGCTCCTGCGGCACCGGTGGCGCCGTCAGGGGAACCAGCGTGCGCGTAGATGGCTTCGCCGAGCTTGCCCTGGGACGCCTGCAGCTTCTCAAAGGCGGTCTTCACGGCAGCGTCATCCGTGCCTTCGAGGGCCTTCTTGAGCCCGTCGACGTCGGCCTGGACACTGGTCTTGACGTCTTCCGGCAGCTTGTCGGCGTTGTCCGCGATCAGTTTGTCCACGGAGTAGGCAAGCTGTTCGGCCGTGTTGCGGGTGTCGGTTGCCTCGCGGCGGGCCTTGTCCTCCGCAGCGTGCTCCTCGGCGTCACGGACCATCCGGTCAATGTCTTCCTTCGAAAGCGCTGTGCCGCCGGTGATGGTCATGGACTGTTCTTTGCCGGTGCCCTTGTCCTTCGCCGACACGTGGACAATGCCGTTGGCGTCGATGTCGAACGTGACCTCGACCTGCGGGACGCCGCGCGGAGCCGGAGCAATACCCGTCAGCTCGAACGTGCCCAGCGGCTTGTTGTCGCGGGTGAACTCGCGCTCGCCCTGGAAGACCTGGATGGCAACGGACGGCTGGTTGTCATCGGCCGTGGTGAAGGTCTCTGACCGCTTGGTGGGGATGGCCGTGTTGCGCTCGATCAGGTGCGTCATCACACCGCCCTTGGTTTCGATACCCAGGGACAGCGGGGTGACGTCGATCAGGAGGACGTCCTTGCGCTCGCCCTTCAGCACGCCGGCCTGGAGTGCGGCGCCGATGGCGACGACCTCATCCGGGTTGACGCCCTTGTTCGGCTCCTTGCCGCCGGCCAGTTCCTTGACCAGTTCATATACGGCCGGCATACGGGTGGAACCGCCAACCAGCACAATGTGGTCGATCTGGGACAGCTTGATGCCGGCTTCCTTGATAACGTCCTGGAACGGCTTCTTGGTGCGGTCCAGCAGGTCCTTGGTGAGGTCCTGGAACTTGGCGCGCGTCAGCTGCTCATCCAGGTGGACCGGACCGTCAGGTGTGACGGAGAGGTACTGGAGGGAGACGTTGGTGCTGGTGGAGGACGAGAGCTCCTTCTTGGCCTGCTCCGATGCCTCACGCAGGCGCTGCAGGGCGATCTTGTCCTTGGACAGGTCAATGCCCTTGACCTTGAGCTGCTTCAGCAGGTAGTCGACGACGCGCTGGTCCCAGTCGTCGCCGCCGAGGTGGTTGTCACCGGCCGTTGAGCGGACCTGGATGGTGGAGAAGTTGTCCTCATCTTTGCCGACTTCCAGCAGGGATACGTCGAAGGTACCGCCGCCGAGGTCGAAGACCAGGATGAGCTCGTCTTCCTTGCCCTTGTCCAGTCCGTAGGCCAGAGCAGCCGCCGTGGGCTCGTTGACGATGCGCAGGACGTTCAGGCCTGCAATTTCACCGGCTTCCTTGGTGGCCTGACGCTGGGCGTCGTTGAAGTATGCAGGAACGGTGACGACGGCGTCGGTGACCTTTTCGCCCAGGTACGACTCGGCGTCGTTCTTTAGCTTCATCAGGATGCGGGCGGAGATTTCCTGCGCCGTGTACTTCTTATCGTCAATGGGGACGCTCCAGTCCGTGCCCATGTGGCGCTTGACGGAAGCGATGGTGCGGTCAATGTTGTTGACCGCCTGGCGCTTGGCAATCTCGCCGACCAGGACTTCGCCGGACTTGGAAAATGCAACGACCGACGGCGTGGTGCGGCCGCCCTCGGCGTTGGCAATGACGGTGGGCTCGCCACCTTCGAGAACGGAGACGACGGAGTTAGTGGTTCCGAGGTCAATACCTACTGCACGTGACATGTGTTGCTTCCTTCTTTCATTGGAAACTGCTGGCAAAACTTACGGACAAAAGTGTTTGGCACGTTTGCTGGCGCCCACTAATTGAGCGTTCTTCACTCAACTTTACTCCGGGGGTACGGGATGTCAATCCAAAGTTGAGTCCCCTCCGCTCAACTCTCGACTTCCGGTGGCCGGGAACGTCAGCCTGAGGGGAAGAAACCGCCAAAAATACGGGGCCACGGCGGACCTGGCAGCACCCTGGCCCCTTAGTTCGCCCTGCGTGAACAGTGGCCAAGGCGTCCTGTCCTCATCCCTTCCCAGCCTCGCGGGCCGTCCCTCAAGTGCCCGTTCCGCATCAGCGCGCGGCCACGAGGGCCTGCGGAGCCGCCTGCTTCATCCGTGTCTGCAGCCACTTAAGCTGCGTCGACGCCTCGGAGTCGCAGTGCGCCACCACTGAAAGCAGTTCGCTGTCCCGCAGTGCGGAGGCAGCCTGCTTGACCATGGTCCAGGTTATGTCCACCAGGCTGGCCGGGAGGTAGAGGTCCTGAAGGTCACGCAGGAGGCCCCCGGGACCACTCCGGGTTTCAGACAGTCCCTGGGCATGCAGCCGCTCGGGTTCGTTGTCGGGGGCAGCCTTCCCATAGCGCTCCACGACGGGCCGCAGCAGACGCGCCTGGTGTTTCCGTCCATGTGCGGCGTGCCGATCCCCGCCTTGCCGATCACGGCCAGGGCGTAATACTCCTCGAGGAACAACTGGCCGCTCGTGTAGAAGCCATGGCTGAGCGGGCCGCGCTCTCGGAGCAGCTTCCGGCTTCGGTCCACGATCCGGCCCATCGCGGTGTCCCAGCTGCATTCGACCAGCTGGCCGTCTTCACGGATCAGCGGCCGCGAATTCTAACCATGGCACCGTCCTTGACCGCAATATCGCAGGCGCAGCCGTTGCTGCACAGGACGCAGGCGGACTGCACCCAGCGGTCTACGTCGCCCTCCTCAATCCCGCCGCCGAGCGCCTTGTCCACACGGACGGGCCACAGTTCCCCGCGTGGGTACGGCGTACGGGTTCCGCAGATCTCGGAGATGCGGTCAACCATCGGGGGCCTCCTGGATTGTGGGGCGCTGGATAAAGAGGTGCCGCTGATCAGGCTAGACCCGGATGTGGCGCAGCGAAAGGGCAGCAGGCTTAGTATTTTCCCGCCTCGACGACAAACCTCGCATCCGGCCCCATCGCACAGGGCCGCGGAACACCTGGCCGGGGCCAGGCCCGACTCACTGGCTGCGGAAGCCCGCAAGCTGCGCGAGCACGGTGAGATGGTGCTCAAAGAGTTCGTCGGGGGCACTGAAGGTATCCGCGCCATACTGCCCGAATACTTCAAAGCTCACGGCGCCGAACAGCGAAGTCCAGACCAGCGCACCCGTCGCCAACGCGGTGTCGGGCAGCTCAACGCCGAGTTCAGACCGGACCGCCTCCAGATCGGCCGACAACGCCGGATGCACGACGGCGGCGGACCCTTCCGGTGCCAGCTCGCCGGCGCGGTAGGCGCCGGCGAAGATCCCGATCAGCGCGAAAATGACCCGCGTGCCGGGCGCCGTTGTCTGCCCCGCCGGCGCCTGATATCCCGGCACCGGACTTCCGAACAGCAGGCCATACCGGGCAGGTTCATGCAAAGCCCAGCCCCGGACGGCCTTCCCCAAGGCATAAAACCTGCCGGCGTAGTCGTTGTCGGGCTTTTCTGCGATGGCGGCATCAACGGTGTCGCCCAGGTCGCTGTACGCATCCACCAGCAGCAGGGTCAGCAGCTCATCACGGTTGGCCACATACCGGTACACGGCTGAGGACACGACGCCGAGGTCGCGGGCGACCGCACGGAGGGACAGGGCGGCCGCGCCGTGCGTTGCCAGATGCCGGCGACCCAGCCGGATGATGTCAGAGATGGTCTGGGCCCTGGCCCGCTCCCGGGGCGTGCCGGGTGCGGGAGCGTCTCTGGCGGTGGCATCAGTCATTGCTTCAGCATTCCATAAAGCAGAGCAGTGTCAACAAATGAGAGCAGTGCTCTTGACTTCGGCGAAAACACACTTCAGACTGAACTGAGAGCAGCGCTCTCGCAAACTCAAACCACGCGGATCAAAGGAGAACACCATGCCGGAACTTCATGTAGTAACCGGGGCAGGACCTGTCGGCTGGACGGTGGCGGAACAACTGGCGGAGCAGGGCCGGCGGGTGCGCATCCTCACCCGCTCCGGCAGCGGCCCCGAACATCCGCTGGTCGAGCGGGTGGAGGCGGACGTCCGTGATGCTGTGAAACTGCGGGACGCCTTCGCGGGCGCCACCGCCGTCTACCACTGCATTCACGGCTCCTCCTACAGTGTGGACGCATGGCAGGCCGAGCTGCCCCTGGCCGAGCAATCGGTACTGGCCGCGGCTGCCGAGGCGGGCGCCGTCGTCGTCTTTCCCGAAAGCCTTTACTCCTACAGCCAGCCAGGGCGGCCGATGACCGAGTCCGGTCCGCGGACCGCGCAGGGCGGCAAGCGCGGAGTGCGGACCGTCCTTCTGGAGGCCAGGGACGCCTCGCCGGCCGAGACCGTCAGCGTGGTCGCAGGCGACTTCTTCGGCCCGCGTGTCAGGACGTCGCATGCCGGCGAGCGGATGGTCCCCACTGTCCTGGCCCGCAAGGCTCTGTGGGTTATCGGGAGTGCAGACCAGCCGCATTCGTTCACGTATGTCCCGGACCTGGCCGCGGCCATGATCCTTGCCGCCAAAACCCCCTCGGCGTGGAACAAGGTGTGGCACGCGCCCACCGGCCCGGCCGTAACGCAGCGGCAACTGGCGGCGGCCTTTACCGAGGCCGCCGGAATGGACGCGCCGAAGGTGGCAGCCGTGCCAGGCTGGGCGCTCCGGGCCAGCGGGGTCTTCTCGAAAGACGTCCGCGAACTTGCGGAAACGCTCTACCAGTTTGAGCGGCCGTTCATCATGGACTCCACGGCCAGCCAGGCTGCCCTGGGCCTTCGGCCGACACCCCTGCCGGAAGCCGCGGCGGCTACGGTCGCCTGGTGGCGCGCGCAGGCTTAGCCCCCGCACAAAAGGGTGTCACGCACGCAGACCTAGCGGCGGGCTCCTTCCGCCTCCGGCTCGAGGGCGTTGCCGGCGGCCCGCACGGCCGGCTCCGGCTCGCCAAGCTTGGACGGCCACCAGATGCGCGGCCCGATGTCGTAAGCCAGCGCGGGGACCAGCAGCGAGCGCACCAGCACCGTGTCCAGCAGCACGCCGAAGGCCACAATGAACGCCAACTGGACGAGGAACATGATGGGGATGATGCTGAGCGCGGCGAACGTTGCCGCCAGCACCACACCGGCCGATGTGATCACGCCACCCGTCACGCCGAGTCCACGCAGGATGCCCGGCCGGGTCCCGTGCTTCAGCGACTCCTCGCGCACCCTGCTCATCAGGAAGATGTTGTAGTCCACACCCAGTGCCACCAGGAAGACGAACCCGAACAGCGGCACTGTGGCGTCGGCACCGGGAAAGCGCAGGATGTTGTTGAAGACGAGTGCCGACACGCCCATGGAGGCACCGTAGGACAGAACGACGGAGAGCACCAACAGGACAGGTGCCAGCACGGCGCGAAGCAGCAGCATCAGGATCACCACAACGACCGCCAGCACAATGGGGATAATTGTCACCAGGTCGCGCTGCGCGGTGGTGTTGGTGTCCAGTGCCGTGGCCGTTACGCCACCCACCAGCGCCCCGGCGTCGACCGTCCTGACCTGTTCACGCAGGACCTTCACGGCATCTTCTGCCTCACTCGAATCGGCGGCGTAGTTGAGGGTGGCATTGATCAGCACTTTCCCCTCGCGGACATCCGGCGCGGCGCGGGTGCCGGGGGCTCCGGTGACGGGCACGCTGCCTTCAGCCAGAAGGTACGCGTCCCCCACGCCGTCGGCCGCCTTCACCTTTGCCAGCACCTGGTCAGCCCTGCCTTGGTCCGCCACCACGACGGCGGGGCTGCCGCTGCCGGCGTCGAAGTGGCGCGCCAGTGCGTCCTGGCCGTCCACCGCATTGGAGGCGGAGAGGATGACGTCAGTCTGCGGGACGCCGTTGGCCTTCAGTTGCAGCACTCCCGCAAATGCCACCAGCAGAAGGAGTGCGGAGGCGGCCCAGACCGCCCGCGGGCGCCGCGATACCAGCGAACCGGCGGCCCGCCAGATGCCTTTCTGGCCTTCCAGGCCGGTGGCCAGCGCGGGTTCGCGCTCACCGGCCGGAACAAGCTTGGGACGGAAGGGCCAGAACGCCGCGCGGCCCAGGAGTGCCATTAGGGCAGGCAGCAGGGTCAGGGCGGCGAAGAGCGAACAGAGGATTCCGGCGGCCGCCACCGGGCCCAGGGCCTTGTTGGAATTCAGGTCTGAAAAGAGCAGGCACAACACGGCGATCATCACGGTGGCGCCGGAGGCGATGATTGGTTCGAACGAGGCTTTCCAGGCTGTCAGCACGGCGGCTGCCCGGTTGGTGGTGCGCGTCAACGCCTCACGGAGCCGTGCCACGTACAGCAGGGCGTAGTCCGTGGCCGCGCCGATCACCAGGATGGACAGGATGCCCTGGCTTTGGCCGTTGAGCTCGATCCAGCCGAGCTTGGCCATGCCGAACACCAGCAGGATGGCCGCGCACAGCGCAAAGACCGACGTCAGCAGGACGGCGACCGGCAGCAGCAGTGAACGGTAGACGGCCAGCAGGATCACGAAGACAGCGCCCAATGCCACCAGCAACAGGATCCCGTCGATGCCTGCGAAGGCGCTCACGAGGTCTGCAGTCAGGCCTGCGGGCCCGGTGACGAAGGCCTGCATGCCGTCGGGTGCGGAGCGGGCAAGGTAGTCACGCAGTTCCTGGACCGGCTGCCTGACTTCCCCGGAGGATTCGAGCGGGACAATGAACTGCACGGCTTGGCCGTCTTCGGACGGAATGGGTCCGATCACCGCGCTGCCCAGCTCCAGTCCCTGCAGGCCAGCCTTCAGGGATGACAGTTTCCCAAGCTCTGACGGACTGAGGGCGGCGCCCTTTTCGATGACGAGGACTGCGGGGATCCCGCCCGTGCTGCGGAACTTTGCTTGCCATTCCCGGGCGGCGGTGGCCTCGGCGCCGGCCGGAAGGAAGGAGGCCTGGTCGTTGGAGGAGACCTCATCGAGCCGGCCGAACGTGGGGCCGCCCACTCCGGCGATGGCCAGCCAGGTCAGCACCAACAGGACAGGAAGGAACCAACGGAGCCAGAATGGCGGCCGGGCGTTGCGTTCGAGATTCGGCTTCATGTTCCCTCATCAATGGGCAAGAGCGGTAAAGTTAATTCCATCATAAAGTATCTCCATCATAAAGTATATCTATGATCGAGATAAGTCCTTGGCGCCAGATTCCTGAAGGGAATTCAGGCATTCGTCATGCTGCAGTAATATCCGTCAGGGCAGCACAGCGAGAGCGTAGAGAGGTGGGGCATGGCAGAGGAAGTGTTCCAGCGGCCATCCAACGCGGGCCCCCAAGCACTGGTCCGCCTGCTGCAGGACTTCACCCTTGAGGCGAACAGTTACGTGGATACCGCAGGCGGCCGCAACCACATGCACCGGACGGACCTCAACGCCCTGGCCGTGATCATGCGGCACACGGCCAAGGGGCTGGTGGTCACACCCGGCATCCTCCGCAGGGAGCTCAACCTCAGCTCACCGGCCACCACCGCACTGGTTGACCGGCTGGACCAGTCCGGACACGTGGTCCGGGAGCGGCTCGGTTCGGACCGCCGGCAGGTGCAGCTCCGGATGACGCCCAAGGCGTTCCAGGACGGAAGCGCCATGTTCATGCCGCTGTCGCGTCACATGGGCACGGCCATGGCAGCCTTTTCCCCGGAAGAGCTGGAAGTTGTAACCCGGTTTATGACAGCCATGGTTGAGGCGACCATCGCTGCCCGCCAGGACGCGGCCGCAGGCGGAACAGACTCCCCCGTCAAGCCCGCGTAGGCCGGGGGCCGAACCAACGCGCGGCGGCGGTTCCTCCCCTTCGCGCAACCGCGGCGGTAGCGTTTGGTTATGAGCGCGCAGCAGCCCGAAGACGATGTTTATACACATGGCCACCACGAATCCGTGGTGCGTGCCCACGTCTCCCGGACGGCGGAGAATTCCGCCGCCTTTGTGATTCCGCACCTTGCGCCCGGTGTGAGTGTGCTCGATGTTGGCTGCGGGCCGGGCAGCATCACCTGTGATTTCGCAGTCCTCGTGTCACCGGGCAAGGTGACGGGGCTGGACCGGTCCCCTGACATCATCGCCCAGGCCACGGCGCTGGCCGGCGAGCGCGGGGTGGACAACGTGGAGTTCGTCGCCGGCAACATCTACGACCTTGACTTTGAGGATGAGACGTTCGACGTCGTCCACGCGCACCAGGTGCTCCAGCACCTCACTGATCCCGTCGGGGCCCTGCGCGAAATGCGGCGGGTGGCAAAGCCGGGCGGGATCGTGGCCGTGCGGGACGCCGATTTCCACGGCATGAGCTGGTACCCCGCCATCCCGGAGCTGGACGAATGGATGGAGCTGTACCAGCGGATCGCACGGCGAAACGGTGCAGAGCCCGACGCCGGCCGCCGCCTGGTTTCCTGGGCCCAGTCCGCAGGGTTCACCGATGTTGCCCCCAGCAGCAGCAACTGGCTCTATGCAACGGGCCAGCAGCGGCGGTGGCAGGCCCGTGTCTGGGGTGAGCGCGTACTGCACTCGGCGTTTGCCGAGCAGGCCATGGAGTATGGCCTCGCCAACGCCGCCGACCTGGCCCGCATCTCGGCCGGCTGGCACCGCTGGGGATCAACTGACGACGGATGGTTCCTGATCCCGAACGGGGAAATCATCGCGAGGGCGTGAACCCTGGCGTCCACGGTTGAGGACCCCGATGCCTTGGGCCCCTCGGCCCTGAAGGATCTGAACCCCATGAAGGATCTGAACCCCAACTAAGCTTGGGACGTGCAATTCTCCCTGTGGCTCGCCCTGGCCGGCGCCGGCGTCCTGGTCAGTTTCACCCCCGGCGCGGGCGCCATCAACACCATGAGCAACTCACTGACCTCGGGTTTCCGCCGCTCCATCTTTGGCATCCTGGGGCAACAGGCCGCCCTGGTCATCCACGTCATGATCGTGGCGCTGGGCGTGGGCGTGCTGGTGGCAAGTTCCCCTGTTGCTTTCAACGTGATCCGCTACTCCGGCGCCGCGTATCTGGTGTACCTGGGCATCAGGCAGTTCCTGAGCAAGCCTGATATTAATCAGGAGGAGGACGCGGCCCTCCGCAGCGAGCCGGCGGGAGCCATGTTCCGGCGCGGCTTCTGGGTGAACCTGCTCAACCCCAAGGCGATAGTGTTCTTCCTCGCGTTCATGCCGCAGTTCATCCGCCCCGAGCAGCCGCTCGTGCCCCAATACGTGGTGCTGACCGCCACGGTGGTGGCGATAGACATCCTGGTCATGTGGTTCTTTTTCGCCCTGGCCGCCAAGTCTTTCCGGCGCTTCACCCGCGACGCCGGCGGGCAGAAGGTCCTGAGCCGGATTTTCGGCGTGCTCTTCGTCGGGGTGGGAATCCTGCTGGCCCTCATCCACTGAGGCCGCTGACAGCGACCCAGCGGGCGGCGGGCGGCGGCGGCGGGCACGGAGCCACCATCAAAACCTTTCCTGACGAATTCTGCAAGTCACTTTACAAATCACCAAACGTTCATGAATTCCAGCTAGCCAAGACGGTCCGCGTCCCGCATGCTTAGCGCATGAACTCATCGTCGAGCCCATACCGGATCATCGCAGTCTGCACCGGAAACATCTGCCGTTCCCCCATGGCAGAGCTGATGCTGGCCGCGGCGCTTGAGGCGGAAGGGCTGGACGGAGAAGTAATCGTGGACTCCGCGGGGACCACCGGGTACGAAGCGGGACGCCCGATCGATCCCCGGGCCGCCCGGCGGCTTGCCGCCACCAGAATCGGTTCGGACCGGCACATCGCCAGGGAATGGCAGGCCAGCTGGTTCCGCGAGCGCGACCTCATCCTCGCCCTGGACGTGGACCACTACGCGTGGCTGCGTGAGGCCGCCCCGGACCAGCAGTCCATGGACAAGGTGCGGATGCTCCGGAGCTTTGATCCGGAGGTTTCCCGACGGGACCTGCTGGACCAAGGCATCGAGGATCCCTGGTACGGCGGCCAGTCCGATTTCGACGCCGCCTGGCAGCAGATCCGCGGCGCCCTGCCGGGGATCATCAGCCACGTCCGGTCCGCGCTCTCGCGGGCAAAGCCGCTCCAGGAGCAGAACCGCTAGCAGTGCCGATGGCAGAACCTGCAGCAGGTACGCTCTAGATCATGACCCCCGCACCTGTGATCATCGCCATCGACGGGCGGTCCGGCGCAGGAAAAACCACACTGGCCATCGAACTGGCTGCCCGGCTGCGGACCCATCACAAAGTATCGCTTTTCCACCTCGAGGACATCTACCCGGGCTGGAACGGCCTCACGGCAGGCATCGAGCGGTACGTTTCCACCGTGCTCAAGCCGCTGAGCAGCGGGGAACCGGCCACCTGGACCAGCTGGGACTGGACCAAACACTACGATGGCGACACCCGGGTCACGATGCCCGCGGAAATCGTCATCGTCGAGGGCGTGGGCGCCGCCGCGGAGGAGGCCCGGCCACTGCTGACCGCCGTTATCTGGGCTGACTCTCCGGAGGAACTCCGGCGGACCCGGGCGATGAACCGCGACGGCGGCACCTATGAGCCGTTCTGGGACCAGTGGGCCGGGCAGGAAGACGCCTGGCTCGCAGGGGATGACGTGCCGCGCCAGGCAGACATCAGGGTGCTGAACCGCGCCGACGGCTCGGCCCCCGCCGACGTCCTGCAGCTCCTCCCCTACCTGCCCGCGCTGGTACCGGCACTGGCCCCTGAACTGTCCGCCCGCCGGGGCCTCAGGCTCCGGGCCGAGCGGCTGGAGTCCCGCCCCGACGCCGCCGCCCTGTTCGAGGAGCTTTACGGCAGTTCAGCCAACGCCGTCTGGCTGGATTCCTCCAACGCCCCGCCGTCATCTCCAGCTGAGCCGACTCCCGCCACGGAACGCAGCCGCTTCAGCATCCTCGCCGACGACGGCGGCATGTTCGGCCAGGCCGTCACCCACCGTTCGGGCGAAAGCCAAATCGCTGCCGGCTCCGCCACGGCCAGGGTGCACGGACCGTTCTTCCGCTGGCTCGACACCGTCTGGGGCCGCAGGGCGGTCCGCACCCCGGAGGGCTACCCCGGCGATTTCACGCTCGGCTGGCTGGGCAGCCTCGGCTACGAGCTCAAACGCGAAACAGGCGGCGCCGACGTCGCCGCACCCACTCCCGACGCCGCCCTGATCTTCGCAGGACGGGCCGTGGTCCTGGACCATATAGAGGGAGCCACCTGGCTGCTGGCGCTGGAATCCCCCGACGCTGACGCCTGGTTCGCAGCGTCCCGCAAGGCAGTCGCAGCAGCAACGGCAGCTGCCTCCGGCGAGGCTGCGGCGCAGGCCGGCGGCAGCAACGCCGTCGTAATTTCCGGCCAGGTGGGATTCAACAGCCGCGATAGCGAGCAGGCCTACAAGAAGAAGATCGTGGCCGCCCAGCACGAAATCGGCGAGGGAAACTCATACGAAATCTGCCTCACCACCACCATCTCCGCGCGCCTGCCGGCAGAGGCGGCGCCGCCGTGGCGGACGTACCTGGCGCTGCGGCGGACCAACCCGGCCCCGTTCGCCAGTTACCTGCGCTTTGGCGGACTGGCCGTGGCCAGCACCTCGCCGGAGCGGTTCCTCAAGATTGCCGCCGACGGCGGCATGCGCGCCGAGCCGATCAAGGGCACCCGGCGCCGGGCTGCCGATCCGGTCCGTGACGGGCAGCTGCGGCAGGATCTGGCGACGTCGCTCAAGGACCGCGCCGAGAACATCATGATCGTGGACCTGCTGCGGAACGACCTCAGCCACTTCGCCGAGCCTGGATCTGTCGTGGTGAGCCGGCTCTGCGAGATCGAAAGCTACGCCACGGTGCACCAGCTGGTGAGCACCATCGATGCCCGGCTGCCGCCCGGGGCGCCGCGGGCCGAGGCCGTTGCCGCGTGCTTCCCCGCAGGGTCAATGACCGGGGCACCCAAGATCAGCACCATGGCCATCCTGGACCGGCTGGAAGGCGGCCCGCGCGGGATCTATTCGGGGGCGATCGGCTACTTCTCGCTGAACGGCGCAACGGACCTGGCCGTTGCCATCCGCACCCTGGTCATCACAGCGGAAGCCGGGGACGGCGGCGACGGCGCGGAAACGGCCGAACTGACCCTCGGCGTCGGCGGGGCCATCACCTCAGACTCCGTGCCGGACGAGGAGTACGAGGAGATCCGGGTCAAGGCCTACGGAGTCCTGTCGGCGTTGGGCGCGGAGTTCCCGGAACACTGACCCCCGCGCTCTGCCCTTTGGAGTTGGTGCTACTGGAGTTGGGGCTACTGGACCGTTGCTGTCAGCCGGGCAACGTTGTCTACGTACCTGGCGCCCAGCGGCCGCTTGAGCCAGTCCTTGAGCCTGAGCTCGTGCGAGATGTCCCGGTAGGTGTCTTCGACGGCGCGCATGCTGTTCACGATGTCCTCCCCCAGCAGCATCACGGAGACCTCCATGTTCAACGAGAAGGAGCGCATGTCCATGTTGCTGGAACCCAGGACTGCCACTTCGTCGTCGATGGTGAAGTGCTTGGCGTGCAGTACGAAGGGTGCCTTGTAGAGGTAGATCCGGACTCCGGCCTCCAGCAGGGCCTCATAGTAAGAGCGCTGGGCGTGGTGGACCAGGAACTGGTCCCCCTTCTCGGAGACGAACAGTTCCACGTCCACGCCGCGCTGCGCGGCCGTGGTGATGGCGTATAGCAGGGAGTCGTCCGGCACGAAGTAGGGGCTGCAGATGGAGATGCGGTGCTGGGCGGAGTAGATCAGGGTATTGAACAGCCGCAGGTTGTTTTCGGTGATGAACCCCGGGCCGCTGGGCACCACCTGCGCGGTCACAGTACCCGGTTCCGGGGTGGCGGGCAGCTGCAGCTGGTGTTCCAGGGATTCATTGGTCTCGCTGAGCCAGTCAGTGGCGAACACCACGTTCAGCGTCGTGACGATCGGTCCCCGCAAACATGCCATGAGCTCCACCCATTCGCGCCCGGCCCTGCGGTGCTTGGGGTTGTTGTAGGAGGGCTCGATCAGGTTCTGCGAGCCGGTGAAGGCGAGTTCGCCGTCGACCACCATGATCTTGCGGTGGTTGCGCAAGTCCGGACGCCGCCACTGGCCGTGAATGGGCAGCAGCGGCAGCATCCGCTTCCACTGGATCCTGCCCGACCTCAGCCGTTTGAGGAGCTTGCGGTAGCCCTTGATCCGGAGCGTGCCGATGTGGTCGAACAGCACCCGGACCTCAACGCCGCGATCCGCCGCCTCCTCCATGGCCGTCAGCAGATCGTTGGTGATGTGGTCGGTGCTCATGATGTAGAACTCGGCGTTGACGAATTTCTTTGCCTTCCGCACAGCCTGGGTCATGGCCAGCATTGAGTCCGGATAGCCGGGGATGAGGTCCACGGAATTGCCGTCCACCATGGGCAGCGAGCCGAGCCGGCGGTTCAGTTCCGCGGCGGATGTGACCCACTCGGGGCCCGGATATCCGCTTTCGACGTTCGACAGGGACGAGATCCCGGCACGCACCCTCTCATTGACCTGCTCCTGTTGCTGGCGGCGGCGGCTGGAGAGCTTGAAGTTCCCGAAGAGCAGGAAAAGGACCAGTCCGACGAAGGGCACGAAGAAAATGCCCAGCAGCCACGCCATGGCGGTGGTGGGGCGCCTGTTCCCGGGAATGATCCCCACAGCCAGCACCCTGATGACGAGGTCCGCGACGCTGAGCAGCGTCACGAGCCAGGCCGGTGAGGTACCGGCCAGCGAAAGTGGCCACAACACTCGAACAACCCCCGGATTGAGCGTGCCCTGCGGACGGTTTCCAGCCAGGGCCGTGACCACAGCTTATCGGCGGCGGGCCGGGCTAAGCTGAAGCCATGACGTCTCCTGCTGCCGTGGTGCTTGTTTTCCTTGATCCCGCCTTCCCGGACGGCCGGCTGGCGGATGCCTCCCGGCCCCAGCTGATGGCCACGGACCAGGGTGCCACGCGTGGTGACGGCGTCTTCGAATCCATGCTTGCAGTGGGCGGGGCTGTGCGGAAGCTCCAGGCGCACCTGGACCGCCTGGTCCACTCGGCGCTGGCCCTCGATTTGGACATCCCCGGGCAGGACAAGTGGCGCCGGGCCATCGAAACGGGCCTCGTTGAGCACCGGACGCAGTACCCGGCCCCTTCCCCCGCCGACGAGGAATTGGTGGTGAAGCTGGTGGTCACCCGTGGTGTGGAAGGGGCCGGCTCCCCCACCTGCTGGGTGCAGGTATCCCCGGTGGGCGCTGCCGGACGGCGCCAGCGCGAAACGGGAATCGACGTCATCCTGCTGGACCGCGGCTATGACAGCGGCGTGGCCGAGCGGGCGCCCTGGTTGCTGATGGGCGCCAAGACGCTGTCCTATGCCGTGAACATGGCCGCCCTGCGGTACGCACACAAGCAGGGCGCCGACGACGTCATCTTCACCTCATCCGACGGCCTCGTCCTGGAGGGCCCCACCTCCACAGTGCTGCTCGCCCACCTGGAAACGTCCGACGACGGCAGCGGCGGCACCCGTACGGTTCGCCGGCTTGTCACCCCGCGGCTGGACAGCGGCATCCTTCCCGGAACGTCACAGGGAGCGCTCTTCACTGCTGCCGCCGCCGCCGGTTGGGAACTGGGTTACGGGCCGTTGGAACCGCAGGACCTGATGGACGCCGACGCCGTGTGGCTGATCTCCAGCATCAGGCTGCTGGCGCCGGTGAACCACATCGACGGCAAGGAGATCGGGACCCCCGCCGTCCAGAAGCAGCTCACCGCCGAACTGAACGAACTGTTCGCCGGCATTCAATAGGGCCGCGTAAACCTCGGCACCTCCTGAACCGGACCAACCCGGACGCATCAGGTTCCTTTGGGAGGCCCTGTCAGTACCTGTTCCAGGTGTGCTTTCCCGGCCATTAAGGCAATAGGTTGGAAGTACCGCAGTCATCAACCATTGGGAGCAGTATGTTTACCGCCAACGCTTACGCTGCACCGTCCGCCACCGGGGACCTGGTCGCGACCACCATCGAGCGCCGCGACGTCGGCCCGCATGACGTACTGATCGAGATCAGGTTCGCCGGCATCTGCCACTCCGATATCCACACTGTCCGCGGCGACTGGGGACCACAGCAGTACCCTCTCGTTCCCGGCCACGAAATCGCCGGCGTCGTCACCGAGGTCGGCTCCGGGGTCACCCGGCACGCTGTCGGCGACCGGGTCGGCGTCGGCTGCATGGTGAACTCCTGCCGCGAATGTGCCAACTGCCTGAAAGGCGAGGAGCAGTACTGCCTCAACGGAATGACCGGCACCTACGGCGCCGTCGACCGCGACGGGACCATCACCCAGGGCGGCTACTCAACCCACGCCGTCGTGACCGAAGACTTTGTGGTCCGCATTCCGGACGGCCTGGACCTCGACGTCGCCGCTCCCCTCCTGTGCGCCGGCATCACCACGTATTCCCCTTTGCGGCACTGGGGTGCCGGACCCGGCAAGAAGGTCGCCGTCGTCGGGCTTGGGGGCCTCGGGCACATGGCCGTCAAGCTCGCATCCGCCATGGGTGCCGAGGTCACGGTCCTCTCCCAGTCCCTGAAGAAGCAGGAAGATGGGCTTCGGCTGGGCGCGGACCAGTTCCACGCCACCAGCGATCCCGGTACGTTTGATGTCCTTGCCGGGACGTTCGACCTGATCATCAACACGGTCAGCGCCGCGATCGACATCAGTTCCTACCTGCAGCTGCTCTCCCTCGACGGCGCCCTGGTCAACGTTGGTGCACCGGCCGAGCCGCTCCCGGTCAACGCGTTCGCGCTCATCATGGGACGCCGGTCCTTCGCGGGGTCCGCCATCGGCGGCATCCGGGAGACCCAGGAAATGCTGGACTTCTGCGCGGAACACCACCTCGGCGCTGAGATCGAGGTCATCCCTGCCAGCAGGATCAACGATGCCTACGAGCGGGTCCTGGCCTCCGACGTGCGCTACCGGTTCGTGATTGATGCCTCAACGCTGAGCTGACTGCTGGTGGTCCGTCGGCCTCCGGGCCGGCAGGACCGGACGTTTGCTGAGGATTCGGTGCGGGAGCGGCCTTACCCGGGCAGCTTCCTCTCTCCGTTACTGTTTCTGGACCCGCCTGCGCTGTCCTCGCGGATGCCCTCCGCGGATGCCCTCCGGGGGTCGGGGGTCGTCCAGCTACCAAGGAACCGTTGTGGAGTCCAAGTAGTCAACTTCACCGTCATTGAAGAAGCCTCCGGTGGGGCCTTCCTCGCCGAGCAGGGCGGTTTGGACAACGATCCTCGCACCATCTTCGAACTTACGGAAGCCCTGATTGTTGTTGAGGTCAGTGGCCGTGTAGCCGGGGGTCACAGCGTTGATCTTGATCCGGGTGTCCTTTAGCTCAATCGCCCACGAGGCGGTCAGCATGTTCAAGGCGGTCTTCGAGGAGCCATAGGCGCCGGGCTGGAGGCCCGACAAAGGGGTGTCGGTGCGGCTCATGAACCCGAAGGAGCCAATCTCGCTGGAGACGTTTACGATCCGGCCTGCCTCAGATTTGCGCACGAGCGGCAGGAACGCGTTGGTCACGGCGATCACTCCGAGCACGTTGGCCTCGAAGACCTTCCGCGCCGTAGCGACGGTCAGCTCGCTGGTGTTCCAATTCCCGTCTGCCAGGGCTATCCCGGCGTTGTTCACGAGGATGTCAAGACGGCCGTAGCGCTCTTCGACGCGCTTTGCGGCAGCCGCGACGGTTTCCTCGTCCGTGACGTCCAGGTGCACGAACTCCGCTTCGATGCCTTCTTCTCCTAGGGTCTTGGCGGACTGTTTACCGCGTTCCGGGGAACGGGCGCCCATGAGGACGGTGATACCTTCCTTGCCGAGGGCGTGCGCCGTGGCGAATCCGATGCCCTTGTTGGCGCCGGTGATGAGTGCGATTTTATTTGTCATGGCTCGTTTATTTGTCATGGCTCGATCCTGCGACGGATTCCAGTGAGCGAAAAGAGCACCGTTTATGGTGGTACTGCCAGTGCCTGTATGCCGCGCCGCGAATAAGGCAGGCTGGGACCTATGGATCGACAGCAGTTGGCCGACTTCCTCAAGGTGCGTCGCGCCGCCATCCGGCCCGGGGACGTGGGCCTGCCCGAGGGCCCGCGTCGGCGTGCGCCCGGCCTGCGTCGCCAGGAGGTCGCCCAGCTCGCCGGGATCTCGATCGAGTACTACATCCGGCTCGAACAGGCCCGCGGCCCCAAGCCCTCCCGTCAAGTGCTCGGCGGGCTGGCCCGCGCCCTCGTCCTGGACCGTGACGAGCGAAGCCACCTGTTCTACCTGGCCGGCGAGCTGCCAGACACTGTCTCGTCGAGCCGCGAAGTGCCGCCGTCGATCCGCAACATGCTGGCCGGCCTGGATGACTACCCCGCCTACGTGGTCGATGCCTGCTACGACATTCTCGCCTGGAACGACCTCACCGACGTCCTCATGGGGTACCTCTCACAGCTGACCCCGAAGGAGCGCAACATCCTCCGCACTTCCTTCACCGGTCCGTTCACGGCCGAGCTGCTGACCGATCCGGCGCACCAGGCGTTCCTGCGCGACTGCGTTGCCGACGTCCGAGCCGAGCTCGCCCGCAATCCAGGGGACGTCGAGCTGCGGTCCTTGGTGGACGAGCTGCTGCGGGCAAGCCCGGAATTCGGCGTGATGTGGGCCGACTACGAGGTCGCCGTGCGACGGGTCCATAACAAGCAGGTGACGCACCGCCAGTTCGGTCCCATGGAGTTCGACTGCCAGGTCCTCGAGATCCCCGGCACCGGGCTGCGGATTATCATCTATGTGCCGCAACCGTCTTCACCCACTGCGAAGGCCTTCGCAACCCTTGCCGCATCGACGCGTGTGAGAGGCGAATTTTCCCCGGAATCCCGGTAACCTGCCCGAGACGATGAACCGCGCGGCGGCCGGGGCTTGGAGTCTCGTCCGGCCAGCGCAGTCTCAGCTACCAAATCCGTACGACCAGCTGAGAGAAGCTTGCGGAGCTGTGTCCGTCGGAGGTACGTCTACCCGGGCCAGGACCGTGGAATCAGCGGAGGAATTCAGTTACGAAGGAGCGCCGGAGCTGATTCTGCTGGCCGGCCTTGGACGGAAGACCCGGCCGCCGTCAGAGCCGTCGCCGCCACACTCCGTGAATTCCCAGCCGACGACAGCCAATAGGCCGCATAGCGGCCGGCGGCCCGGGTACAACCGCAGCGGAAGCCAGGCCCTGCACGGGTTGTGCCCACTGGTGGTCAGGTGAGCCCTCCGCAGCTCAAAGCTGGGCGAACCCCCCGGTGGCCCAAGCAAGGCTTCCCCGCGTTACGATAAGCGCAGCGCACCACCACGCCCCACCCTCTACGAAAGGCAGCCATGCTCGGATGCAAGGGCTGGATCCCCGAAGATCTCGAAGGCCTTCGTCGAGGAGCCTGAGCGTGAGTACCCCTGAGTTGATGGTCGACAGTAAGCCCTCCCCCCTGGGCAACGGCATCCACCTGCGGCTGCTTCGCCGCGGCGATGCTGCCGGCTTGAGCGAGGCCTACGTCCGGAACCGGGAGCACCTTGCTCCGTGGGAGCCTTCGCGCAACGAGGAATTCTTCACGTCCTGGCACCAGCTGACCATCATCCACGGCAGGCTGGCCCAGCATGCCGCCGGGCAGGAGATCCCGTGGATCCTGCTGGCGGAGGACCGCATCGTCGGCGCCATCACGCTGACCGGCGTTGTCCGCGGGCCTTTCCTCAGTGCCAATCTGGGGTACTGGGTTGACCGGGACTTCACTGGCCTGGGCATCGGTTCGGCGGCAGTGAAATACGCCGTTGATCATGCCCGCACGGAGCTGGGCCTTCACCGGGTCCAGGCAGCGACCCTGGTCCACAACAGCGCGTCGCGGAAAATCCTCCGCCGCACCGGGTTCAAGGAAATCGGGGTGGCGCCCGATTACTTGAAAATCGCCGGCCGCTGGCAGGACCACCTTCTCCATCAGCTCATCCTCCACGACACATCGGCAGCTGCCATGTGAACCCCGCCACCGGAAGGCACCCATCATGAGCAAAGACGCCATGGGCAACGACTCCACGGGCAGGGACGTCCCTACCGCCGTCATCCTCGGCGGCGCCCGCACTCCCTTCGGACGTTTCCGCGGCAGCCTCGCCGCCCTCGCCTCCACCGAACTGGGCGCCCACGCCATCCGCAGCGCGCTGGAACGAGCGGGCGTGGCTCCGGAGCAGGTCCAGGCCGTGATCGTGGGCCAGGTCATCCAGGCGGGCGCCGGACAGGGCCCCGCGCGCCAGGCAAGCCTCGCCGCCGGCATCGGCTGGGATGTTCCCACCGTCACCATAAATAAGCTCTGCCTCTCGGGGCTCACGGCTGTGATCGACGCTGCCCGCATGATCCGCGCGGGCGAAGCGGATTTCGTCGTCGCGGCGGGCCAGGAGTCCATGACCAACGCCCCGCACCTGCTTCGCCGGCTGCGTGCCGGAGTGCCGTTGGGCGATGCCCCGCTGCTGGATTCCCTGAATTGGGACGCCCTGCAGGATCCCCTTTCCGGCGTGCTCCAGGGTGCCGCGGCCGATGCGGGCAACGCAGAGCGGGGGATCAGCAGGGCGGACCAGGACGCTGTGGCCGCACGGTCCCACCAGCGCGCCGGGGCCGCGCAGGCAGGTGGCCTGCTGGCCGAAGAGATTGCGCCCGTCGAAGTTCCGCAGCGCCGGGGTCCGGCGCTGCTGGTGGACTCCGATGAGGGCATCCGGCCCGGCACGACGGCGGAAGCACTGGCGGCGCTCAAGCCCGCCTTCTCGACGGCCGGGTCAGCAACCATCACCGCCGGTTCGGCCTCTCCGCTCTCCGACGGCGCCGCCGCCGTCGTGATTGCGGGTAAAGCGGCGGCCGAGCGGGCCGGACTCAGCTGGATTGCCGAGATCGGAAGCCACGGCCAAACCGCAGGACCGGACGGGTCCCTGCATTCCCAGCCCTCCCGTGCCATCGAACGGGCGCTCAAGCTTGAAGGGCTCACGGTGGATGATCTGGACCTCATCGAGATCAACGAAGCCTTCGCGTCCGTGATCATCCAGTCCGCAAAAGACCTGGGCATCGACTCCGGCAGGATCAACGCCGACGGCGGCGCCATCGCCCTCGGCCACCCGGTGGGCGCGTCCGGGGCACGGCTGGTGCTGCACCAGGCGCTGGCACTCATGCGGCGGGGCGGCGGAACAGGCGTGGTGTCCCTCTGCGGTGGCGGAGGGCAGGGCGAAGCGCTGATCCTCAGGGCCTGACCCGCCCGTGCCCGCAGCCAGACAGAAGGCCGCACCTCCCCCCACCAGCACCTCCCCAACAGCACCTCCCCACCAGCCAGCCGACAGGACACCATGAACACGCCAGCCACCGCCGAAGAGGATTTCGGCACCATTTCCGTAGCCGCCATCCTCGCTGAATCCGCCAGCCGCATTCCCGACTCCGTGGCGCTCGTGGTGGGCGGTGAACAGGTAACCTACAGCGAACTCTGGGAGCAGACCCGGGCCTACGCGGGCGCACTGCGGGACCGCGGTGTGGTCCGGGGCAGCCGCGTGGCGCTGCTGATACCCAACGTGGCCGATTTCGCCCGGGTCTACTACGCGGTCCTCGCCCTCGGCGGCGTTGTGGTCCCGCTGCACGCACTCCTCAAGGGCCGGGAAATCGATTACATGCTGAAGGACAGCGGCGCCCGGTTGCTGGTCTGCGCCGCCCCGCTCCTGGGGGAAGGCGCCAAGGGCGCCGCAGCCGCGGGGGTCGACGTCCTCACTGTCCTGGTGCCGGAGGGCGCCCCGGGTGCCGCCCGGCTCGAGGCGGAAGCCGCCGCCGCCAAGCCCATCACCACCTGGCTTCCGGTGCACCCTGCCGAGACGGCCACCATCCTTTACACCTCGGGCACCACGGGCCAGCCCAAGGGTGCACTGGGCACGCACTTCGCCCTGGTCGAACAGACCAGCACCCTTTTGACCAGCACGTTCGATCTCCGCCACGGGGATGTCATCTTCGGCGGCCTTCCCATGTTCCACACGTTCGGCCAGACCTGCGTGCTCAACACCGGGCTGCGGGCGGGGGCCACCATCGTGATGCTGCCCAAATTCACCGGCGACGCAGCCCTGGACGCCCTGGCCCGGCACAACATCAACGTCTTCTTCGGGGTTCCCACGATGTATATCGCCATGTTGGAGGCGGCCCGCACCAACCCGGGCAGGTCCGCTGGCCTGCGTTACTGCATTTCCGGCGGCGCTTCCCTGCCGGTTGCGGTCATGGACCGGTTCAAGGCCGAATTCGGTTCCGACATCTACGAAGGCTACGGGCTCACGGAAACTTCACCCGTGGCCACCTTCAACCACGTGGGCAAGGAACCGCGGCCTGGAACGGTGGGCCAGGCGATCTGGGGCGTGCAGGTGGAGATCGCCCGGGCGGAGCTCCCCGACGCCATCGAGCTGCTGCCCACCGGCGAACTGGGTGAACTGGTGGTCCGCGGGCACAACCTGTTCAAGGGCTACCTCAACCGGCCGGAGGCCACCGCCGAAGCCGTGGTGGGCGGGTGGTTCCGCACGGGGGACCTTGGCACGAAGGACGGGGACGGCTACCTGCGGATCCTGGACCGGAAGAAGGAAATGATCATCCGCAACGGCTACAACGTGTACCCGCGCGAGGTGGAGGAGGTGCTCAGCAGGCACGAGGCCGTCCTGAGTGTTGCCGTCTATGGAGTTCCGGACGAAACGCACGGGCAGGAAGTTGCAGCCGCCGTCGTGCTTAATCCGGGAAGCAGCACCACCGTCGATGAGCTGAGGGATTTTGCCGCCGCAGAGCTTGCCGCCTACAAATATCCGCGGATCATCACACTGGTCACCGAATTCCCCACCGGGCCCAGCGGCAAGATCCTCAAGCGCGAACTCACCGCCAGGCACCTGGCCTCCTAGCTTCCCGCCAACGACCCGCCTGCTACCGCCGGGAGCGTTGGTTACGGAACATGACGACGACGGCGGTGCGGGGCAGCGTGCCAGATGTTACGTTTTTGAGCAGTAATGAGAACCGGCGCCAAGCCCTGACTGGCCGGTCGGCAACCCTCCCTTCCGCGGCGGGGTGCCTCAGGTGAATACTCGGCATATCGAATCATTCGAGCTGCAAGCGTGAGAGAAGGAGATCCCCCGTGTCTGAGGCACCTGCCCCCGAAGAAAAACTGTCCTACCGACTGATCACAGGGCCGGACGACCGCGCCTTCTGTGAACGGATCTCCACCGCCCTGGCCGAAGGATATGTGCTGCACGGCAGCCCGGCCGCAACATTCAATGGCGGCAGCGTCATCGTGGCCCAGGCCCTGATCCTTCCGGCAGCCATCGCCAGTGCGGATGCCGCCGTCGCCACCGCCGTTGAAGACCTCGAGTTCGACGGCGAGGGCCACGCATGAGCTACGCCGGAGACCTCACCCCGCATGAAGCCTGGGACAAACTGGAGAACGGCGCCATCCTGGTGGACGTCCGCACCGAAGGTGAATGGGCACACATCGGCATCCCGGACACCAGGGCCACCGATAACGATCCGCTCTTCATCCAGTGGACCTTCCCGGGCGGCATCCCCAACCCCGATTTCATCAGCGAACTGACCCAGCAGGCTCCGGAGGACTCCGGCACCGAACTGGTCTTCCTGTGCCGTTCCGGTGCCCGGTCCGTGGCCGCCGCCATCGCAGCCACCCAGGCAGGCTTCACGTCCTACAACGTGCTGGAGGGTTTCGAAGGCGAGCCCGACCGCTACGGCGAGCGCACCGTCAACGGCTGGAAGAACCGCGGCCTGCCAACCAACCTGGGAAAGAACTAAGTGACCTTCAACGAAGATGCCCCCACGTGGAGCCCCGAGACCCAGGCAGTCCGCGGCGGCCTGGACCGCACCAACTTCCAGGAAACCACCGAGCCGGTTTTCCTGAACTCCGGGTTCGTTTACGAATCGGCTGCCGCCGCCGAACGAGCCTTCACGGGCGAGGACGAACGGTTTGTCTACTCCCGCTACGGCAACCCTTCCGTGGCCACGTTCCAGGAACGGCTCCGTCTCCTGGAAGGCACTGAAGCGTGCTTTGCGACGGCGTCCGGAATGTCCGCCGTCTTCACCGCCCTGGGCGCGCTTCTGGCAGCCGGCGACCGGGTGGTGGCCGCCCGCTCACTGTTCGGCTCCTGCTTCGTGATCCTCAACGAGATCCTGCCGCGCTGGGGCGTGGAGACCGTCTTCGTTGACGGCCCCGACCTGGAGCAGTGGCGTACCGCCCTGTCCGAGCCCACCACGGCGGTCTTCTTTGAGTCGCCGTCCAACCCGATGCAGGAAATCGTGGATATCGCCGCGGTCAGCGAACTGGCCCACGCCGCCGGCGCAACCGTCGTCGTCGACAACGTCTTTGCCACCCCCCTGCTGCAGCGGTGCGGCCAGCTGGGCGCCGACGTCATTGTCTACTCCGGCACGAAGCACATCGACGGCCAGGGGCGTGTCCTGGGCGGGGCAATCCTGGGCACCAAGGAATTCATCGACGGCCCGGTCAAGCAGCTCATGCGCCACACCGGGCCCTCGCTGTCCGCCTTCAACGCCTGGGTGCTCACCAAGGGGCTCGAGACCATGTCGCTGCGCGTCAACCATTCCTCCGCCACTGCGCTGCGGCTGGCCGAATGGCTGGAACAGCAGCCGGCCGTGAGCTGGGTCAGGTACCCCTTGCTCGCATCGCACCCGCAGTACGAACTGGCGGCGAAGCAGATGAAAGCCGGCGGCACCGTGCTGACGCTGGAACTTGCGACGACAGCCGGCCGCTCCGGCAAGGACGCCGCGTTTGCGCTGCTGGATGCGCTGCGGATCATCGACATCTCGAACAATCTCGGCGATTCCAAGTCCCTCATCACCCACCCTGCCACCACTACCCACCGGGCCATGGGACCGGAAGGCCGCGCGGCCATCGGGCTGAGCGACGGCGTGCTGCGGCTGTCTGTGGGCCTGGAGGACCCGGACGACCTGATCAGGGATCTGGAACAGGCACTCAAGCAGGTCTGACCCGGCGCGAACTGGCCCGGACTTACCCGGCGGGTGGGAGGTCGTTCTTGCGGAGCTGCCGTAACGCCGTCTCCCGGACCGCGGCTGAGAGCTGCTGGAGCACCGGGGAATCGATCTTCCACCGTTGCCAGTACAACGTCACATCCACGGGCTTGTCCGGGGCGAGCTCCACGAGCTTCCCGTGGCGGATGTCACCAAGGCACTGCTGCTCCGGCAGCATTCCCCATCCCAGTCCGAGCTTGACGGCCTGGGCGAACTCGGCCGACGACGGCACGTAGTGCCGCGGTGCTGTCAGTTCCGCTCCCGTCAGTTTGCGGAAGAACCTGTCCTGCAGGTCGTCCTTGCGGTCAAAATCCACCACTGGCGCACGGCTGCCGGCAGTTAGCTCCGGCCCGTCCGGCCACCAGCGCCGGAGGTATCCGGGGCTGGCCACGGCGCGGTATCGCAGGGCGCCCAGCGGTTCCACGCTGCACCCCTGGACCGGTTCGGGTGTTGCGGTCACCGCAGCCATCACCGTGCCGCTGCGAAGGAGCTGCGTGGAATGCTGCTCGTCCTCCCTGTGGAGTTCAAAGCACGCGCCAAGATCCGCCGGCAGGCTCGCCAGCGCCGGCAGGAACCACGTGGACAGAGAATCGGCGTTCACCACCAGGGGAATGGGCGCGGCCGGCCCGTCGCCGCTGCCGCCGAGCTCCCGCAGGGCATCCCACTCCAGCTGCCGGACCTGCCGGGCGAACCGCAGGACCGCCTCCCCGGCGGCGGTCGGCCGGACAGGGTTGCTGCGCTGCAGAAGGATCTGTCCGGCTGCGTCCTCCATTGCCTTAAGCCGCTGGGAAATGGCCGACGGCGTGACAACGAGGCTCCGGGCGGCCGCCTCAAAGGTCCCCTCATCCACGACGGTGGCGAACGTGCGGAGCTGTTCAAGCTGGAAGACGCCCATTAGCTCTCCTTATGATTCATAAAATAGTTTAGCTGGAGTAATCATACGATCCGTTCTAGGTTGAAGGACATGGATCTGACTGAACTTCTGAGCCCCGCGCTGCTTGGCTTCGGCACGGGGATGGGCCTCATCGTGGCCATCGGCAGCCAGAACGCCTTCGTACTCCGGCAGGGCATCCGGGGTGAGCATGTGGCCGCCGTCGTCCTGGTCTGCGGTGTCTCTGATGCAGCGCTTATCGCCGCGGGCATTGCGGGGATCGGGGCGCTCATCGAGGCGAGCCCGGCGCTGGTGGACGTTGCACGCTACGCCGGAGCCGCGTTCCTGATGGTGTACGGCGCCATGGCAGCCCGGCGGGCCATCCGTCCGGGCGCACTGACCGCGTCCGGCCGGCAGAATGCCCTCAGCGCCGGAGCGGCCGTCTCCACCGTACTGGCCCTGACCTGGCTCAACCCGCACGTTTATCTGGACACCGTCCTGCTGCTCGGGACGGTGGCCAACCAGCAGACACAGGACCTGCGGTGGTGGTTTGGGGCCGGGGCCATCGCGGCCAGCGCCGCCTGGTTCAGCGCGCTGGGGTTCGGGGCGCGGATCCTCCGTCCGTTCTTCGCGCGGCCGTTGTCGTGGCGCCTGCTCGACGCCCTCATCGCCGCCATGATGCTGGCCCTGGGAGTGCGCCTGGCGGTGGGCGGGTGACGGTTGAACGCCATCAAGAACCCCTGGCTCCTTCCGGCGCCGACCAGGACACCACCCTCCCGGCGGGGGTGGTTTTGAGGAAGTCAGGACAGGCGGACCCTCAGCAGCTCCGGAGCTTCGTCCACATCGGCAAGCCCGGAGGCGCCACCCATGGTGGTGGCCACGGCCTGCGCGACGACGGCGGACAGGCCCCCGTCGTCGGGTGCTGTTTGGCCGATGGCCGCCTTCTCCATCATGGCGTCGCGCACCCGGCGCTGTTCCGCTGCCCCGGTCCCGCGGGAGATGATGTCCTCCACACCCTGGCGGGCAAGCCCCAACTCGCCCTGCTCCGCAAGCACCGGAGCGAGGTAATCCACCAGCGAGCGCGCCACGTCACTGGCCGGAGCGGGCCGGAAGGTGCCGAAGTCCAGCAGTTCTCCGCGCAGGCCGCTGCTGCTGGCCTGCCAGGCGGCCATGCGCAGAAGCACGGTGGGAACGGGGGCCGGTTCAACACCCTCCAGCCACTCCCTGCTGGCCGACTCCACCATCGCCCGGACCAGCACGGCGATCAGTGCGGCGTCTTCCGCGCGAAGGCACACATCCGCAACCCGCACCTCCACAGTGGGATGGTTCCTGGAGAGGCGGGCATCGAAGTAGATCATGCCTTCATCAAGCATCACGCCGCTGTCCAGCAGGCGTGCCACCAGCCGGCGGTACCCGGAGTAGGTTCCGAAGATGCCGGACGGGCCGGAGGTCGGCCAGCGGTTCCACGCCTGGGTGCGGTAACTTTCGAACCCCGTCTGCATTCCATTCCAGAAAGGCGAGTTGGCGCTCAGGGCCGTGAGGACCGCCAGCTTGTCGCGGATCCTGTCCAGCACTGCCACGCCTTCCTCCGGAGACTCGATGAAGGTGTGGACATGGAAACCGCAGGTCAGTTGCTCCTGGGCCGTCAGGCCAAAACGCTCCAGCATCCGGGCGTAGCGCGGGTCGGGGGTGGTGTGGGTGGCGGACCCAAGCGGCGACGTGGCCAGTGCAGCCACCCTGGCGCCGTTCTTGCGGGCAGCCTGGTCGGCGAGCAGACGGCCTGCCCGGATCTGACCCAACAGCTCCGCATACTCCAGGCAGGGCCGCGTCTGGGTCTCGATCTGCTCCAGCTTCAGCTCGGCACTCAGGCCCATCCCGTCGTCGTAACCCCTTCCGCCTTCGATTCCCGGCGCATGCGGATCCGCCGGGGAATCATCGGCCGCGAGCCGGCGTCCCGAAAGCAGGGCGTCCGCCAGGGCAAGCGGCTCCCCCGTCTCCGGATCAACGATCAGGAGTTCTTCCTCGACGCCGAAAGTTCGCATGTCTATATTCTGCTTCAACCCGGCCCCAATAGACCGGGGGCACAAAGATCATGACGAAGCGCGAACGAGCAGATAAAGCCCCCAAATCGCGCCGGTGGTCGAATTATCTGCCGGTTCGCGCCCGGCGGTGATCAGTCCTGGAAGTATTCGATCTTGGCGCCGATGGTGTTGAGCCGTTCGGCCAGGTCCTCGTAACCCCGCTCGATCACGTAGATGTTGCGTAGCTCGGATACGCCTCGTGCGGCGAGCATGGCCAGCAGCAGGCAGGCCGCCGGGCGGAGGGCCGGCGGACAGCCCACCTCTGCGGCACGCCATTTCGTGGGGCCGTTGACGTAGATCCGGTGGGGATCCAGCAGCTGCACCTGCGCGCCCAGCCGGTTCAGCTCCGTCAGGTAGATGGCCCGGTTCTCGTATACCCAGTCATGGATCAGGGTCTGGCCCTCCGCGTTGGCGGCGATCACTGCGAAGAACGGCAGGTTGTCGATGTTCAGGCCGGGGAACGGCATGGGATGGATCTTGTCCTCCGGGGCGCGGAGCCTGGAGGGCTTGGTGGTCACGTCCACCAGCCGGGTGCGGCCGTTCCTGGCCATGTATTCATCGGAAATCTCCAGTTGCTGGCCCATCTGCTCCAGGGTTGCCAGCTCGATCTCCATGAACTCGATGGGGACCCGGCGGACGGTCACTTCGGAATCGGTGACGATCCCGGCTGTGATGAGGCTCATCGCCTCGATCGGGTCCTCTGAGGGGAAGTACTCAACGTCGACGTCGACAAGCGGCCGCCCTTTGATCTTCAGCGTTGTGGTGCCCACGCCGTCAATGCCCACACCCAGCATCTGAAGGTAGAAGCAAAGGTCCTGGACCATATAGTTGGGGCTGGCGTTGCGGATGACCGTGGTGCCGCGGCGGTGCGCCGCGGCCATGATGGCGTTTTCGGTCACAGTGTCCCCGCGCTCGGTCAGCACAAACGAGCGGTCCTGGTCATCCTCCTCAGGGGCCTGCACGGTGTAGAAGCCGGCCGTCGCCTCTACCGAGAGCCCGAATTGGCGCAGCGCCTGCATGTGCGGCTCCACGGTCCTGGTTCCAAGGTCGCAGCCGCCGGCGTAGGGAAGGCGGTATTCGGCTGACTCGTCCAGGAGCGGCCCCAGGAGCATGATCACGCTGCGGGTGCGGCGGGCAGCCTCCACGTCCATCGCACCAAGGTCCAGGACGGCGGGGCGGCGGAGCCGGAGGTCGCTGTCGTTGAGCCAGGTGCATTCGACCCCGATGCTGCTGAGCACCTCGACGATCCTGTTGACTTCCTCGATCCTTGCCAGCCGGCGCAGGACGGTGGTGCCCCGGTTGATCAGGCTGGCACACAGCAGTGCCACACCGGCGTTCTTGCTGCTGTTGACGTCCACCGCTCCGGAGAGCGTACGGCCGCCTTCGACCCGCAGGTGCGTCATCTGGGCTTTGCCCACGTTGACGATACTCCGGCCGAAGATGGTTTCCAGGCGCTGGATCATTTTGAGGCTCAGGTTCTGCTTGCCCTGCTCCATCCGGGCGATGGCACTTTGGCTGGTTCCAAGCTCGGCAGCCAGCTGGCCCTGGGTCCAGCCTTTCTCATTCCGGGCATCGCGGAGGGTGGCGGCAATGTATTCAGCTGTTTCCTGAGTCATACCAAAAAAATATCATACATGAGCTATTTTGGAAGGGTTTGCGTCAAATCCTTCCAGATCGGCCAATCCATACCCACCTCGTGCGATAGTCTCGCGTGAGAGTGTGATCTCCTTGACCCTGCCACCTCACGCGGAGGACACTGAAATACCCGCATGGCCGACGGGCAAGGAAGGTCACCGTGCACACAATACCGACCCGGACCAAGCGCGCCCCGACCCGCCTGCTGTGCCTGCTCGTCGCCGCGCTTTGCCTGGCCCCCGCCGCGCCGGCCGGGGCCGTCCCGTCGCCGGGAGAAGGTGTCCAGTCTTTGTTGGGCAATGACGTCTCCTGGCCACAGTGCGACAAGACCCTCCCCAGCGGCCAGGCGTTCGCCATCGTGGGCGTCAACTATGGCCTGGCCAACACCACCAACCCCTGCCTGGCGCAGCAGCTGACCTGGGCGGCCACCTCATCCGGGGTCCCGGGCCAGCCGACGGTGGCGCTGTACGTCAACACCGCCAATCCGGGAACCGCCGGCACGTGGTGGCCCGCGAGCAACGAGTATCCTGCCGGCGCCACTGTCCGCAACCCGTACGGCACCTGCAAGTCCCCGGACGTGACCGAGGCCTGCTCCTACATGTACGGCTACGCGAAGGCGTACGACGACGCGTACAGCCGCGGCATCAGCACCCCCTCGGCGTATCTGTGGTGGCTCGACGTCGAGACCGGCAACAGCTGGTCCTCCACCGACAGGAGCGCCAACCGGGCGGTCCTGGAAGGAATGACAGACCTGTTCCACAGCGTCCAGGCTGATGTGGGCATCTACTCCACGGGCAACCAGTGGGGGCGGATCGTTGGCGATGCCGGCAATTCCAGCAACCTGTACTCCCTGCCCAACTGGCTCGCCGGCGCCCGCACTGCATCAGGCGCCACGGCCAACTGCGCAAACGCCCCGCTTACCGGCGGAGGCAAGGTCACACTGACGCAGTTTGTGTCCAGGGGGTTCGATTACGACCACTCCTGCGTCTGATTTTCGCCGACGGGCCGCCCTTGTGGTGGGCCCGCCTACCGCCAGACAAAGCTCCACGTGCCGAGGCCCACGGCGGCGAGGACCGCCGCCAGCGCAATGAGCAGGCCGCCCAGCAACACCCAGACATCCAGGAGCGAGTACGTGGATTCACGGGCCCAGGTCCGCTGCACACCGCCAAAGCCGCGGGCCTCCATCGTGACGGCAAGCCGCGACGCGCGGCGGATCGCCTGGACCAGGAGGCCGAAACTCTGCCCAAGCATGGCGCGAAACCGCTGCAGCGGACTCCCCTGCGACCCTACGCCGCGGGCCCGCCGGGCCATGCCGATGGTCTGCCATTCCTCCGCCATAAGCCCCACGAGCCGCATGGCGGCAAGGGTGCCCAGGACAAAGCGGTGCGGCAGCCGGGCCTTCTGGGCCAAGGCATCCGCGAGGTCCGTGGGGTCCGTGCAGGTCATGAGCAGGATGGCCGGCAGGGCAATTGCCAGGCCGCGAAGCATGAATCCCAGCCCCAACTGCAGGGAACCTTCGCTGATGGACCAGATGCCGACGTCGAGCAGTACCGCGCCGCTGTCCGCCGCGACAATCGAGGTGCTCCATCCGCCCAGCGCTGCGGCGAGGATCAGCGGCCACGCCCGCTGCCACAGAAGCGGCAGCGTGAGGCCGGCCAGCGGAAGGACCGCCAGCTCCGTCACCAGTGCGGTGCTGGCCGACACCCAGTCGATGGACAGGGCCAGCACCAGGGAAATAAGGAAAACTGCGGTGAACTTCGCCAGGGGGTTGGCCCGGGTCAGCAGCGCATGGTTGCCACTCAGGTTCAGGGCAGCCCTCATGTGGCACCTGCTTCCAGCGGCGTTCCGCTCCGGGAGGCAGGGTCCAGTCGCAGCTCGGTGCCGCCCAGGGCCGCGCTGAACTCCTGGTCGTGGGTTACCGACACCACAGCCGTCCCCGCGTCCAGCAGTTCCGAGAGGAAGGATGCCAGCTCAGCCCAGGTATTGGCGTCCTGCCCGAACGTGGGTTCGTCCAGAACCAGGACGTTCGGATGCGCCGCGAGGACCGTGGCCACCGAAAGCCGGCGTTTTTCGCCGCCGGAAAGGGTGAACGGATTGGCCTCCACCAGGTGCGTCAGGCGGAGCCGTTCCAGGAGCTCATCAACCCGTTCCCCGCCGTGGCCCAGGTGGCGCGGACCGAACATCAGTTCGTCCAGCACCCGCCCCGTCACGAACTGGTGCTCGGGTTCCTGGAACACAGTTCCGATCCGGGAGATCAGCTGCTGGGCCTTCCACCTGAACGGATCGGTCCCGGCGCCCCGGCTCAGCCCGGGGGTTGCCGAGACCCTGCCCGCAACGGGAGCCAGCAGCCCGGCCAGGGTCAGCGCGAACGTCGATTTTCCGACGCCGTTGGGGCCTGTCACCGTCAATGCCTCTCCCGCGCGGACCTGGGCTGAGATGCCCTGCTGGACCGGCACCGGCGGGACGGACGCGAAACCGCGGCGGCGGAACCGCTCGCGGGATACAGCGAGCTCCTCGGCGGCGAGCAGGAGCTCCCCCGACCCCGCGGTGCTGCGCGCCCGGGTGGGCGGCACGTAGCCGGGGACCCAGACGCCGGCCGCGATGAGCATGGTCCGGGCGTCGGCCAGCACCTGGTCCGGCCTCCCGTCCAACAGCACGGCCGGATCGGAGGCCGAGCCCGGTTGAAGCACCACGATCCGGTCCACCAGGTCTTTCCAGACCGACACCCGGTGCTCCACCACCACAAGCGTGGCGCCCGTTTTGTCCAGGCACCGGCCCACCGCGTCACGCACCTCGAGGACGCCGGCCGGATCCAGGTTGGCTGTGGGTTCATCCAGCAGGATCAGCCCGGGCCGCATCGCCAGGATGCCAGCCAGCGCGAGGCGCTGTTTCTGCCCGCCGGACAGGGCCGACGTCGGGTGGTCCAGCCGGAACCCGCCGGTGGCGTCCCCGACGGGGCCGTGCCCGCTGGCACCCTGCACGCTGCTGGCACGGCGCAGCCCGACGTCGTCGAGCGCTTCGTGGACGCGGCTCCAGATTTCATCGCGGGGCACCGCCAGGTTCTCCGCGCCGAAAGCGACGTCGTCGCCCAGCCGTGAAAGCACCACCTGCGTTTCCGGGTCCTGCTGCATGAGTCCGGACCTTCCGCGCTGTTCACGCGCGGCCAGGCCGTCGATCAGCAGCGAACCCGACTCGTCGGCGTCGTCCTCTTCGTCCCCCAGCACACCGGCGAGGGCGTGCAGCAGGGTGGATTTGCCGACGCCGGAGGGGCCCAGGAGCAGGACCCGTTCACCGGGGCCGATGTCCAGATCGAGTCCCCGGATGGCAGGCGCGGACCGGCCGGCGTGCCGCCATCCCCAGCCCCGGGCGGAAACCGCGGCAGGCCGCGCCACAACAGAAGCGCCGGCATGGGCTGTCATCAGTTGAAGACGGGCTCCGAGGCGGCCTTGCGGGAGGCGAAGGAGCTCAGCACGCCGGTCTTGGCAAGGACACGGGTGGCGACCCACGACAGCACACCGGCAATGATGGCGCCGGAGACCGTGCAGAAGACGATGTAGGCGAGCTTGTCGCCGGCTTCGTAGGCGATGTTCCAGCCCCACGGCAGGAAGGAATCGTTGAGGCCGCAGAAGAGCCCGGCACCGGCACCGGCCAGCAGCGCAGCCGTCAGGTTGTATTTCTTGTACAGGAACGAGGTGAAGCCGAACTTGTTGTACACGAACAGGAAGAACACCAGTTCGGCACCGAGGCCTTGCAGGACCCCGGAGATGAGCACGGTGGCCCCGTACTGCGATCCCATGATGAGTTCGCCGGTGGCGGCCACGGTCTCGCAGAACAGCGCGGCGCCCGGTTTGCGGACGATGAGCATGCCCAGTACCGCGGGGATCATCCAGCCGCCGGCGATCAGGCCCGTCAGCGGCGGGTAGACGGCGTTCATGGGGGCGGAGACGATCCCGGCGCCCTGGTCCCATGCCCAGAAGATCACGCCGCCGGCGATGGCGATGAGCGCGGCCAGCACGATGTCCACCACGCGCCAGGTGTTGGTCTTTTTGATTGCTGCAGTTGTCATGCGGTCCTCCTGAGGAACAGGAGGGGAAAGTGCACTCCGGCGGTCGGTGTTGGCCGCTCTTGCCGGACACTTCGAGAACTCGACTCCCTTGCGCCGGTACTAACCGGATCAGGTTCGAGGGTCTGCGGCTGTCCGCACTCTCAGCGCCCCTGCGGTTGCCCCTGGCAATGCCAGTGATGCCCGACGGCGGCGCTCCCCTGTCGTAAATAAATCTGCCCTGGTGGGCGTGGTCCAGTTTACACCGGCGGAGGGGCAGATTGTGGGCCCCGAGTGCCGGATCCTGCACCGCCGCACAGTTCGTCTCAAGGGACCCGCACGGCCACGCTCTGAGCGAACCCGCGCGGGCACCGGCCGGCACCCGGCCCGATGACGTTAGGCTAGGGTCAGTCCCATTTCCGCCCACAAGGAGTCTCCGGAATGAACCTCTTCATCAAGCTGCTTGGCGCCGCAGTAAGCATCGGCGCCGGGTTCATCGGCACCAAGGCAGTCAACGCAGTGTGGGAAAAGTCCACCGGCAGGAAGCCGCCCACAGGCAAGGAAGACACCCCCACCAGCCTCCGCTCGGCGCTGACGTTCGCGCTCATCTCAGCCTCGGTCAGCACCATCATCCAGGTACTCGCCAATCGCGGCACCCAGCGGGCCATCACGGGCTTCGCCAAAAGCCAGGACATCGTTTAGCAGCGTGCCCCGGGAGTTTTCGTCCAGATAACAGGCGCAGATCTGTGTCTTGAGGTCACTGCATCTGGACAAAAACTCCTAGCGTTGGGGGCCGCCGTGTTGGTTGCCGCCGTCGGAACCGTCCTCACGGGCGGCTTGGGCGGCGGCTTTCTGCACCACGGCTTCCAGTTCGTCTGTGGTGAGCAGTTCCCGGTGCAGGTGCTTGGTGCGGTAGCCGGCGCGGCCCACCATGTGCGCGGACACCGGCACCGTCAGCAGCTGGAAGATCCAGGCCAGCAGCAGCACCGGCCACACCCACCACGTCCGCAGCTGCAGTCCGATGGCTGCCAGCAGCAGGAACAAACCCAGGACCTGCGGTTTGGTGGCCGCGTGCATCCTGCTCAGGAGATCCGGGAAACGCAGCAGTCCGACGGCCGCGGCAAGGGACAACAGCGCGCCCACCACCATAAACACCGCGGACAGGCCATCGACGGCGGCATCCAGCGTCCCCGCATCAGGAATCATGGGACTGCTCCCGCCGGTCGGCCACGAACCGGGCAACCGTCACCGAGCCGACGAACCCGATGACGGACAGCGCCACGAGCAGCATCAGGTTGTTCAGGTGCCGATTCACGGCCATGTCGATGCACAGCGCCGCGCCGAAGATGGCGAGCAGGACGTCGGAAGCCAGCACCCGGTCCAGCAGTGAAGGGCCGCGGGCGATCCTGATGATGGCACCCGCGGCGGCCAGCGAAAGGATGACTGCCGTGACAGCCAGGACGGTCTGCATCATGCTGCGGCCTCCAGCCGGATCAGTTCGAGCTCTTCCCGGGTGCCCATGATCCGGATCAGCCCGGCCTCGATGGCCCGGACGTCGCGGCGCAGTTTCGCCACATCCTCCGCGTTCTTCACGTTCAGCCCGTGCAGGTACAGGGTCGATGTTGACCGGTCCACTTCCACCACCAGGGAGCCCGGGATCAGGGAGATGATGTGCCCGGTGACTGTGACCATCAGGTCCTGGTGGCTCCGCAACCGGACAGCGACGACGGCGTTGCTCACGTTGGGTCCGCGGACCACGGCGAGATACATGACCTGGAAGCTCGCGGCGACCACGCTGCCGAGGAAGCCCAGCGCGAAGGGGATGGCGTGGAGGACGTTGAAGCGCCCGCTGACTTCCACGGGCGGAAGGTAGAACATCCGCGCCACCACCACCGCCAGCAGAGCGCCGAACAGCAGATTACCCGGGCTGAAGTCCTGCCACAGGGCGCCCCAAACGAACACCAGCCAGACCAGGAGCGGCAGTTCCTGGCGGAGCGAGATGCGGCGGTTCATGATCCGCCGCCCGAGGTCAGGACCTGGGGCACCGGAGCATCCTCGCCCAGCACGGCCTGAATGTACGACGTTCTGTCCAGCATGTCCTTTGCCGCCTGGTCCGTGACGTTGAACAGCGGCCCTGCGAAGACTGTCAGCGCCACGCCCAGCACCACCAGTCCCAACGTCGAGCCCACCATGCTGCGTGGCAACAGTGTCACGTTACTGCGGCCGGCGCGGCGGCCTGTGCCGGAATCCTCGGGTGCCGCCAGCAGCACGGGGTCCGGGTGGTCGGCGTCGGCAGGTTTGCGCCAGAACGCGCGGTTCCATACCCTGGCAACCGCCAGAAGCGTGAGGAGGCTCGTCACCACCCCGCCGGCGACCAGGGTGTACGCCAGCGGCGTGCCCAGCTCGATGCCGGCCTGCATCAGGCCCACCTTCCCCAGGAACCCGGAGAAGGGCGGGATGCCCGCGAGGTTCATGGCCGGAACGAAGAACAGCAGTGCCAGCATGGGTGACAGCTTCGCCAGCCCCGCCAGCCGGTCCACGGAGGAACTCCCGCCGCGCCGTTCGATCAGGCCAGTGACCAGGAAGAGGCTGGTCTGGATGGTGATGTGGTGCGCCACATAGAACACGGCGGCGCCGAGCCCGGCAACGGAGGACATGGCCAGGCCGAACACCATGTAACCGATGTGGCTTACCAGGGTGAATGAGAGCAGACGTTTGATGTCGCTTTGGGCAAGGGCGCCGAGGATTCCCACCAGCATGGTCAGCAGCGCCGCCACCATCAGCGGCGTGTTCAGGGTGTCCCCGGGAAAGAGCAGGGTCTCGGTGCGCACCATCGCATACACCCCCACCTTGGTGAGCAGCCCGGCGAACACGGCCGTGACCGGCGCCGGCGCCGTGGGATAGGAGTCGGGGAGCCAGAAGGACAGCGGGAACACTGCCGCCTTGACGCCGAAGGCCACCAGAAGCATCACGTGCAGGAGGGTCCTGGTCCCCTGGTCCAGATCCCCGAGCTTGATGGCCAGGTCAGCCATGTTCACCGTTCCGGTAGCCCCGTAGACCATGGCAATGGAGATCAGGAACAGCACCGAGGACACCACGGACACCACCACGTAGGTGACCCCTGCCCGGATGCGGGGCCCGGTGCCGCCAAGCGTCATCAGGACGTAGCTTGCCGTGAGCAGAATTTCGAAGCCCACGTACAAATTGAACAGATCCCCGGACAGGAAGGCGTTGGAGACTCCCGCGACCAGGATCAGGTAGGTCGGGTGGAAGATCGAGACCGGGGCGTCCTGGTCGCCGTCGGCCATGCCCTGGCCGGTGGCGTAGATCAGCACTGCGAGGCTCACTGCAGAGGACACCACCAACAGCAGGGACGAGAACTGGTCCACCACCATCACGATGCCCCAAGGGGGCAGCCAGCCGGCGATGTTCACCGCCGCGGTTCCGCCTTCCCAGACGGAGGACAGGAGCAGACACTCCAGCAGGAGCGTGAGGGAGAGCAGCGCGATGCTGACCGCCCGCTGGGCGCGTGAGTGCCGGATCAGCACAAACGTCAGGGCGGCGCCCAGGATGGGAAGCACGACGGCGAGCGGGGCCAGGCTTGCGATATTCACCGCGCTCCCCCTTCCGGGCCAAGGTTGACGTTCTGCGATCCGGGCCGCTCCTCCGCGGCGGCATCGGCGGCGGGGATCCTTCTGCCTCCGGCGCCGATGGTTGGTTCGGCGGTTTCCACCGCGCCGACGGTGGCATAGTCCGAAACGGCCCGCCCGTCACCGCCCAGCATGGTGAGGGGAAACTCGGACGTTTCCGCCGGAATCTCGGCGTCATCCTCCGCATCGAAGCTGGGGGTCTCGGCCACCCGGCGGTCTTCCGCGTCGTCCTGGATCTCGTCCTGCCGTGCGAGGACCCACGTGCGGTAGATGATGCCGAGCATGAACGCCGTCACCGCGAAGGAGATGACGATCGACGTCAGGATCAGGGCCTGCGGAAGGGGGTCGTTGTAGTCCTGCGCCGGGGTGTCCCTGGCAAAGAAGGGTGCAAGCCCGGCGTACCCGCCGGTGGCCAGGACCAGCAGGTTGGTGGCGTTGGCCAGGAGCATGAGGCCCAGGAGGACGCGGGTGAGGCTGCGTTCAAGGATCAGGTAGATGCCACACGCATACAGGGCCCCCATAACGGTGAGGAGGGTCAGGTTGACGCTCATGCTTTGCCCTTCGCGGTGGTCTCGGCAGGGACGCCAAGCGGCTCCTGTTCCTCGGCAGGCGCCGTTGCCCTGTCTTCGAAGTGCTCGTCAATCTCGGCGCCCAGGCTCCGCAGCACGTCCAGGACCAGGCCGATGACCACCATGTACACGCCGGTGTCGAAGATGGTTGAAGTGACGAATTTGACGTCCCCAAACACGGGCAGCCACAGCTCTATGATGGCGGACTGGAACACCTGGCCGCCCAGCAGCAGAGGCACCACGCCCGATGCCGCCGCCGTCGCCAGGCCGATCCCCAGCAGTGTCCCGGCGCTGATGGGGGTGGCCTCCCGCAGCTCAAACCTGCCGCCGGCCAGATAGCGGATGGCCAGGGCCAGCCCCGCGGTCAGGCCGCCGGCGAACCCGCCGCCGGGCAGGTTGTGGCCTGCCAGCAACAGGTAGAGGGAGAAGACGATCAGGGAATGGAAGATCAGCCGGGTGACCACTTCAAAGATGATGGAGCGCCGTTCGGGGGCCAAGGTCCGTCCCGCGACGATCCAGGCGTCCCTGGTCGATGCCGCAAACTTGCGGCTGATTGCCAGTGCGGCGGCATCCCGTGAGCCGGGGTCCACACCGGCGTGCCGGCCCACTGTTCCGGCCGCAACGGTGGAGGATACCTGGATGCGGTCCCCGCGTCCGCGCACAAAGAGGAGGCTGGCGACGCCGGTGGCGGCCAGGGCCAGGACCGAGATCTCGCCGAAGGTGTCCCAGACGCGGATGTCCACGAGGGTCACGTTGACAATGTTGAGCCCGCCGCCGCCCTCGTGGGCAAGGCGCGGAAACTCCAACGACACAGGTGTGGCCACGCGGGCACCCATGGCATAGATGGCCGCGAAGACCATGGTGGTGCCGAACGCCAGCCCGATGATGACGCGCACCACGCGGTACTTGCCCCCTGTGCGGTCCCGGAGTTCGGCAGGCAGGCTGCGCATGGCCAGGACAAATGCCACCAGGATGATGGTTTCCACCAGCATCTGGGTGAGGGCCAGGTCCGGTGCGCCTTGGAGAGCGAACATCAGGGCGACCCCGTAACCGGTCACGGACACCATCAGCACCGCCAGGAACCGCTTGTTGGCCTTTACCGCCGCGAGGGCGCCGATCACGATGCCTGCTCCGGCAACCAGCTGGAGCGGCGAGTTGGGGTCGATGAAGTACAGGCCGCCGGGCAGGGGCTTGCCGGCCAGGATCAGGGCCGTCAGGGGAAGCGCAAACGCCACGGTGAGGATGACGGCCAGATAGTAGTACAGCGAACCGCGCTGGGTCCGGCCAGTGACCCAGACCGCGACGTCGTCCAGGGCGCCGATGGTGCGCTGGTAGGCGCGGTCGCCGTCAATCCAGGCCGGCACGCGGTCCTGCGCCCGGGCCACAAGGGCGCGTCCGTAGTGCATTGCCAGGCCCAGCACGAAGGTGACCGCCGTCAGGGCGAGGGCCGGGGTCAGGCCGTGCCACAGCGCCAGGTGGCCGGCCTGCCGGCCCGGAGACCCGGCGTCGGGCACGGTGGCCGGCGTGGCCGCGAACAACGCGGCGTAGGGCTGGATCCAGCCGTCAACCGGCGCAGGCCACACGCCGTAGGCAATGCTGAGGAGGCTCAGGACGGCAGGGGCCGCGAGGAAGGATGGCCTGACCGCTTTGAACGGGGTCCGGTCCACGCCGGGCTTGACCGCAAATGCGCCCCACATAAAGCGGGCGCTGTAGGCAAACGTCAGGACCGAGCCCAGCACGATCCCCACCAGCAGCACGAGGCCCCACGGGCCGCCGTCGGAGGCGTGGCGGACAAAGGCCTCAAGGACCGATTCCTTGGCCACAAACCCTGCCAGCAGCGGCACCCCTGCCATCGAGGCCGCGCCGATGCCGGCCACCACGCCCAGGGCGCGGGACGAGCTGAAAACACCGGACAGCTTGCGGACGTCGCGGGTGCCGGACTGGTGGTCGATGATGCCAACCACCAGGAACAGGGTGGCCTTGAACAGGCCGTGGGCCAGGAGCATGGCCAGCGCGGCGAGGGCTGCCTCCGGTGTCCCCAGGCCCGCCACCATGGTGAGGAAACCCAACTGGCTGACGGTGCCGTAGGCGAGGATGAGTTTGATATCGGTCTGGCGCAACGCCCGGTACCCGCCCACCAGCATGGTGGCCAGCCCGAGCCCCAGCACTATCGGCGGCCAGTAGGCAGTTTCTGCGAACCCCGGCGCGAGCCTGGCCACCAGGTAGATTCCCGCCTTCACCATTGCCGCCGCATGAAGGTAGGCGCTGACCGGAGTGGGTGCTGCCATGGCACCCGGAAGCCAGAAATGGAAGGGAACCAGCGCCGATTTGGTGATGGCCCCCACCAGGACAAGGACGACGGCGGCCGCCACCGCTGCGCCGGAAGGCCCGGCGACCAGCGCCGGGGCCTGCTCCAGGATGGCAGAGATCCGGTAGGTTCCTGCCGTGAAGCCCAGCAGGACCAGGCCCACCAGCATGGCCAGTCCGCCGGCGGTGGTGACCATGAGGGCCTGCAGTGCCGAGCGCCTGGCCGCCAGCCTGGTGCGGGCGAAGCCGATCAGCAGGTAGGACAGGACGGTGGTGAGCTCCCAGAAGATGAACATCAGGAGGAGATCGTCCGCAACCACCAGCCCGAACATGGTCCCGGCGAAAGCGAGCAGCTGGGCTCCGAAGCCGCCCAGGTCCGGATCCTTCTTCTTGAAATACCTGGCGCAGTAGACCAATACCAGGCAACCCACGCCCAGGACCAGCAGCGACATCACCCAGGCCAGCGCGTCCAGCCGGAAGGCAAATTCAATCTTGAGCCCGGAAATCCAGGGAAGGACCTCGCTGACCGCCCCGGCGTCCGAATACACGGAGCCGTATTGGAGCAGCAGCCAGAGGAAGGAAATCCCAGGCACGGCGGCCAGCGCATAAAACGCGTTCCGCCCCCAGGCCCTGAACAGAAACGGCGCCACAGCAGCCACCGCAAAGTGCACGGCAAGGACTGGGATCACTGGTATCTCCGCAATGTCAGAAATTCGGTTGTCAATAGTCAGGGCTGGCGGTCATGGGTGGGGTTCAGTGGCACAGTTTACCAAGGCACCCCCGGCCCTTTTGCCGCCGGGGTCGCCGTCGGGTGGGCTGGGGTCGGACTGGGTCGGACTGGGGGCGGACTGGGGGCGGACTGGGCCGCACAGTGTGCAGGTTTCCCGGTTGTCCCGCAGAACCCTCAGGCTGATGTTCGCCACAGACGGATACGATTCAGGCTATGAACACCGCCAGCGCTCCTGAGGCAATGCATCCGTCTTCGGAACTCGAGTCCGGGAACAAGGCCACCAGCAAGGGCCGGGTACTGGCCTGGGCATCGTGGGATTGGGGATCGGCGGCCTTCAACGCCGTCATGACGACGTTCGTCTTCACCGTCTACCTCACCTCGAAGGCCTTTGGCGGCGAGGACCAGGCCTCGGCTGTGCTGGGCGGCGCCCTGGCAGTTGCGGGCGTGGCCATTGCCGTTCTGGCCCCGGTGACCGGCCAGCGGTCGGACAACGGCGGGCGTCGCAAGCTGTGGCTGGGCGTCAACAGCGCCGCCGTCGCGGTTCTGACAGCCCTGTGTTTCTTCGTGCTCCCGCGCCCTGAGTTCCTGCTCCCAGGCGTCTCGCTGATTGCCCTGGCCAATGTGTTCTTCGAATTCGCGGGCGTGAACTACAACGCCATGCTTGCCCAGATCTCCACGCCGAAGAACATCGGCAAGGTCAGCGGGTTCGGCTGGGGCATGGGCTATCTGGGCGGCATCGTGGCGCTGCTCGTCGTGCTGCAGCTCTTCGTCCGGCCCAGTTTCGACTGGTTCGGAGCCTCCACCGCGGACAGCCTCAACATACGGCTGGTGGCAGTCTTTTCTGCCCTCTGGTTCTTCGTCTTCGCCTTGCCGGTCCTGTTCGCGGTTCCCGAACTTCCACGGCCCAGGCAGGCCAGGCCGTTAGGGTTTTTCGCTTCCTACGGCCTCCTGGTTCGCCGGATCAAAGCCATCTATGCCACGAGCCCGCACACCATCTACTTCCTGCTGGCCAGCGCCGTCTTCCGCGACGGCCTGGCCGCAGTGTTCACGTTCGGCGGGATCATCGCCGCCGGGACCTTCGGGTTTGAACTTTCCCAGGTCATTTTCTTCGCGATCTTCGGCAACGTGGTAGCTGCGGCAGGTGCCATGATCGGCGGATTCCTGGATGACCGGGTCGGGCCCAAGAGGGTGATCATCGGCTCGCTGGCAGGGCTGCTTACCGCCGGCACCGTGATCCTGGTGCTCGGCAACGGCGACTATGTTTTCTTCGGAACAGCCTGGCCCGGCAGCACCACGTTCTGGGTGTTCGGGCTGTTCCTGTGCCTGTTCGTGGGCCCGGCGCAGTCCTCGTCGCGGGCCTACCTGGCACGCCTCGCGCCGAACGGGGAGGCCGGGGAGCTCTTCGGCCTGTACGCCACCACTGGCCGGGCCGTGAGCTTTCTGGCACCGGCATTGTTCACCCTGTGCATTGCGCTGGCCACCCCGCTGGTTGCTCCCGGTCAGGCCCAGCGGTGGGGTATCCTCGGCATCATGGTGGTGCTCCTGGCCGGGCTGCTGGTCCTGGTGCCTGTGAAGTCGCCGGACAGGACCGCCATCGCGGTTGTCCCCGCTGCTTAGCGCGAACGGACGCTTCAGCCCCGCCGGGGCTCCTGCGGACTAGGCTTGGAATATGAACGTGGACGAGACGGACCTCCCCGGCCTGGGCCGGCGGAAGGATTTCATGACGGCTTCAGGCCGCCGCATCGGCGTGGTGGAGCTGCGGGAAGGCCAGACGGAACTCTTCATTTCCACCTGGGACGATCCCGATACGTGCCAGGCCTCCATTCCCCTGACCGGGGATGAGGCTGCCGTTTTGGGAAACCTCCTGGGCGGGCAGCACCTTGCCATGACCCTGACGGAGGCCCACAAGGAGATCCCGGGCATTGTGACACGGCAGTTTTCCATCGCTCCCGAGTCCCCGTTCCAGAACCAACCGATGGGGAAGGCCTGCATCCGAACGCGTTGCGGAGTCTCGATCGTGGCGATCATGCGCGAAGGCGAGGTCCTGCCGTCCCCGGGACCCGACGTCGTCCTTCACCCTGGTGACCTGCTCGTCGCCGTCGGCACGCAAGAAGGCCTCGACGCAGCAGCCGATATCCTGCGCAACGGCTGACCAGCATGGACCCGCTGGCCCTGACCCTCATTGAACTGGGGGCCGTTGTGTTCTGCCTCGGCCTCCTGGCCAGGCTTGCCGGACGGATCGGGATGTCCCCTATTCCGCTGTACCTCGTGGGCGGCCTCGCCTTCGGAGCGGGCGGAATGGTCAAACTCGAAGGTATGCACGAGTTCGCACATCTTTCGGGTGAAATAGGAGTCATCCTGCTCCTGCTTATGCTCGGTTTGGAATATACGGCGGCGGAACTGTTCACCGGCCTGCGGAGATCCTGGCAGGCCGGTGTTCTTGATCTGGTCCTTAATTTCCTCCCCGGCGCCGGACTCGCGGTCATGCTGGGCTGGGGCGCTGTCGGGGCCATGGTCATGGGCGGCGTCACCTATATTTCATCCTCCGGGATCGCCGCCAAGGTGATCACCGACCTCGGCCGGATCGGCAACCGTGAGACGCCGGTGGTGCTGTCCATCCTCGTCTTTGAGGATCTGGCCATGGCACTGTACCTGCCCATCCTCACGGCCACCCTCGCCGGAGTGGGTTTCCTGGGCGGGCTGACCACGGTGGGGATTTCCCTGGCAGTGGTCACACTGGTGCTGATCGTCGCCCTTCGGCACGGGCACCGGGTGTCACAGGCGGTCCACAGCGAAAACTCGGAAGTCTTCCTCCTCAACCTGCTGGGTGCTGCCCTGCTCGTGGCGGGTGTTGCGTCCGCCATGCAGGTCTCGGCAGCAGTGGGGGCGTTCATGCTGGGCATCGCCATTTCCGGGGCCACGGCGCACAGCGCCACCAGAATACTTGAGCCGCTCAGGGATCTTTTTGCGGCCATCTTCTTTGTGGCGTTCGGCCTCAACACCGATCCGTCCACCATCCCGCCGGTGCTCGGCTGGGCGCTGGTCCTGGCCTTCGTGACTGCTGCCACGAAGATGCTCACCGGCATCTGGGCGGCCAAACGCGCGGGAATCGCCCGCCCGGGCCGCTTCCGCGCCGGGGCAGCCCTCATTGCCCGCGGCGAATTCTCCATTGTCATTGCCGGCCTGGCCGTCGCATCAGGCGTGGTTCCGGCGGAACTGGCCGCCCTCGCCACGGCCTACGTTCTCCTGATGGCCATCCTGGGTCCGCTGGCCACCCGTTACGTGGAGCCGCTGCTCAAGTCCGTCATACACCGGCCTGCCCAGGTGCCGCAGCAGGCCCCGGGCTATACCCGGGATGCGGGCTAACCGCGCCCGGGGCTAAACCGGGGTGCGGTGGAAGTTCAGGTGGCTGCGGCTGGCTGTCGGTCCGCGCTGGCCCTGGTAGCGGTTGCCGTATTGGCCCGAGCCATAAGGGTGCTCGGCGGCGGAGGTCAGCCGGAAGAAGCACAGCTGGCCGATTTTCATGCCTGGCCACAGTTTGATGGGCAGGGTTGCCATGTTGGACAGCTCCAGCGTCACATGGCCGGAAAAACCGGGGTCGATGAAGCCCGCTGTTGAGTGTGTGAGCAGCCCCAGCCGGCCCAGCGAGGATTTGCCTTCAAGGCGTGCCGCAATGTCATCCGGCAGCGTGACCGTTTCGTACGTGGACCCGAGCACAAACTCGCCCGGGTGCAGGATGAAAGGCTCATCGGTCTCCACTTCCACCAGGCGCGTCAGTTCGGGCTGCTCTTCCGCGGGGTCGATGTGGGCGTATTTGTGGTTGTCGAAAAGCCGGAAGAACCGGTCGATCCGCACGTCCACCGACGACGGCTGGACCATCGCGGAATCGTACGGTTCGAGGACAATCCGTTGGGAGTCTATTTCGGCACGAATATCGCGGTCAGAGATCAGCACGCCTCCCAAAATACCGTATGCATTGTTGCCACCGCTCCGCGGGGCTAGTCTTGCCTCAGAATGACAGCCCCGGGATGCTCTCCCGGTGGCCCAACTTAGCTGGGGAGCTGGGGACAGTTGTGAGAAATTTTGCGCCGCCTGCCGTCGTTGCCGTTTTTTGCGCTCTTGCGCTCGTCTCCCCGGCTGCCGGCCTTCAGCCGGTCCCGGCTGGGGGCCCGGCGCCAAGCCAGTCCGCAAGCTCTTCAGGCCCCCGCGGCGTGGCCCTGGGTCCCGCCTCCACCATCGACGACGGCGGCGCTGCAGCAGAGGCCGACACCGCAGCCCGGTCGGCGCTCGCCCCGGCCGTTGAACCAGGGATCCGGCCTGCCTCACCCGCCGCGGAATCAGGGAGTCCGGAACCGTCCGCCCTTGCTGCCCCAGCGACGGAGACGCCGGCAGTAACCGAGGCACTGACGGCGGCGGCACCGGCGGCCCCGGAACCGGGACAGTCATCCGCGCCGGAGCCTCCCTCCGTGCCGCCGCTGTGGGCACCCGATGCCGAGCTGGCCCAGCCCGGAGTCCAACAGCCCGCTACCGGGTCCGGCACGGCCATGCCGGTCCCCGAAGCCCTGACCACCGAAGCCCTGGTCCCGGACAGCAACGTGGCCGCCATCCTCACGGTATTCACCAAAATCAACGAGTATCGGGTGGCCAATGGCCTGGCACCGGTCAAGTACCACCCCACGGTGGCCAGCATGGCCCAGGAATGGTCCGACAGCATTGCCACCCGTGAAGTGGTCGAACACCGTGCCAATTTCTGGACGGATCCCCGCGCCCTGAACCCGGACAAGGGCGCCGGCGAGGTCATCGCCATCCGCACAGACCGCGACGCGGCGATGTTGGTGGAATGGTGGAAGGGCTCTCCCGGGCACAACGCCATGCTGCTCGACCCGCGCTTCAACGTCATGGGCGCCGGGATCTCCTACACCAACAGCTTCTACACCATCTGGGGGGTAGTGGATTTCTTCGGCTACACCACCCTGCCTGCCGGCACCGTCGACTCACCCGGGGGCAGCCCCGCCGGCGGCGCGGCCTTCCCGGCGCCGCCGCCAAGCCTTTGCGACCCGGCCGTCAAGTACATGCCTCCCACGCTGAACCTGGCCAATGCGGCCATCACCAGCCCGGCCGACCTGGTCACGATAGACGCGTCAGGCCAACTGATCGACCGACCCTCCACCGGGAACAGGACCTACGGCACGGCAAAAGTGGTCGGCTCGGGGTTCGGAACGGCCAAGGAAGTGTTCACCACCGACTGGGACCGGGATGGCGCCTATGATCTCCTGACTCAATGGACCAACGGCAACCTGACCCTGCACAGAGGCATCCCCACCGGTGGCTTCAGCGCCCCGGTCACTCTCGGCAGTGGCGGCTGGGACACCCTGACCCTCGCTGTCGGTGGCTGGTGCGCCAACAACCGGTTGCCGCAAATCCTGGCTTTGGATACGTCGGGAAATCTCTTCCTGTACCCGAACCTGGGCCTGGTTGACACATACCAGCGGACCACCATAGCTACCGGGGTTTCAGCCGCCAGGCTGGCGATGGTCGACTACGACGCCGACGGGTTCCAGGACATCCTGGCACTGAAGGCCGACGGCGGAGTGCAGCTCTATCGGGGCTGGGGCACCACCGCACTCCGCGCCGAAGTCCGTCCCACCGTTGCCACAGGCTGGCAGGATGTCACGGGGATCCGCCCCCTCAAAGGTGTCACCGGCCTGAACTCGACCGGAGTGGCCGTTCGCCGCGCCAACGACGTGGTCCAGTATTGGGACCTGAGCACCGGGAGCCTCGCGTCGCCGTCGAACATCACTGGAAACTGGGCAGGCCAACGGCTTGCGCAGTGACAGGGGCAACGAGCAGTGACAAGGGCAACGAGAGGACAAGCAAGATGGGAGTCAGGCAAATGAGAGCGGCCCGCGGCCGCAAGCTCAGGCCTGCGTTGCGGGCTGGAGCTCCAGAACGTCCTTGAGCCTTTCCAGCTGGACAACCTCGTCCTTCATGGTCCGCTGGATCATGGCGCTCATGAGGCCCAGCAGGCCCTTGGGCTGGTATTCGAGGGCGAAGCGTACCCGCGTCCCCGATTTCTCCGTGCTGAGGTAGTACCCGCCGGAGGGCTGCGCACGCCCGGCAATGACCTGGAACCGGATCTCGGCACCGGGACGCGCCTGGGTGATTTCGAAGTCGGCGGGGACGGGCCGGCCGGAGCGTCCTGCCAGGGTCTGCCGGTAGACGGCACCCTTGGCGCCGGGGGCCCCGGAAGTCAGGCCGATACTGCGGATGCCGCCGCGCCATTGCGGGAGATTCATTCCGTCAGCCAGGAACCTGTACACCGCCATGGCGTCGCGCCGGATCAGGACCTCGTGCTCTGCGAATGCCATGGGAATCCTTTGTTTGACGTCAGGCCTGCCGTTGTAGCCCGCCCCACCCCCTGACACCGCAGCTATCCGGTTCAGAGTAGCCAGTCTGTTCCGCCCGGACCTAGCCACGGGCGGGGACGTTATTGAAGAGTTACTGGATGACGCAGGCCTGGCCGGCCAAGTCCTCCGGACACGGTCCGAACTTCGGGTGCCGTTGCTGGCGCGGCCTCGCATCTGCGCTAAGCTAAGTTCTGCCCCGGGCAGAACGGGGCCGCGCGGCTGTAGCACAATGGTAGTGCGTCTGCTTCCCAAGCAGATGACGCGGGTTCGATTCCCGTCAGCCGCTCCACATCAGGCGACGGCCAGAGGCCACCTGGTTCCGTTGATCCTTGGAATCCCGGGCAACCCCGGCCCACCTCCGCGTTCCTGACACAGGGAGCGTTAGGCGGCGCGGTGTATCGTCAGAAGTCAGGAACCCCTCCGGTTCCGCTACAGGAGCAATCATGGCTGACAAGTCCCCGCGTCAAGCAGCATCCAAAAAAGCCGGCAAATCCATCAAGGAAAAGCGCGCAGACAAGAGGGCCGCTGCAGCGCCGTCCAGCTCCCTTGACATCACCTCCAGCAAGGCCGCCAAAAAGAAGTGAGTGGCCAACAGAACCACCTGACCCTGGGCGTCCTGGCGTCCACGCGCAAGCCTGACGAACGCCGGCTTCCCATCCATCCCCTGCATTTTGAGCGCATCGCGCCTGAACTGCGGCAGCGCATCATCCTGGAGCACGGCTACGGTGAGCGCTTTGGCATCTCCGATGACCACCTCTCCACTCTCGTGGGCAGGATGGTGAGCCGGGAAACGCTGGTGGCAGAGGCCGACGTCGTGCTTCTGCCGAAGCCGCAACCGGCAGACCTGGCTGAGCTGCGGGACGGGCAGGTCCTCTGGGGCTGGCCGCACTGCGTCCAGGACGGCGCCATTACGCAGCAGGCTATCGACAAAAGCCTCACGCTGATTGCCTTCGAGGCGATGAACCACTGGGCCAGCGACGGCGGTTTTGGCCTGCACGTGTTCCACAAGAACAATGAGCTGGCCGGGTACTGCTCGGTCCTGCATGCGCTCGCGCTGACCGGCTCGACAGGTGATTACGGACGGCGGCTCAGTGCAGTCGTGATTGGTTTTGGAGCAACCGCGCGTGGTGCCGTGACCGCCCTGAATGCCCATGGAATCCATGACGTCCAGGTGCTGACCAACCGCGGAGTCGCGGCGGTGGGCGCCCCCATTCACTCGGTGAACATCGTGCAGTTTGATCACGACGCCGAAGCCCCCTTCCTGAGCCAGGTCATCACCGAGCGGGGCCGGGTTCCGCTGGCGCCGTTCCTGGCCGAAAGCGATATTGTGGTCAACTGCACGCTGCAGGATCCGAACAACCCGCTGACCTACCTGCGGACCGAGGACCTGGACGCCTTCAGCCCGGGCAGCCTGATTGTCGACGTTTCCTGCGACGAGGGCATGGGCTTCAGCTGGGCCCGCTCCACCACCTTTGCCGAACCGATGTTCACGGTGGGCGACCACATCAGCTACTACGCGGTGGACCACAGCCCGTCCTACCTCTGGAATTCTTCCACGTGGGAGATCAGCCAGGCCCTGCTGCCGTTCCTGGAGACGGTTATTGGCGGTCCGGAAAAGTGGGACACGAACGAAACAATCGCGCGGGCCATCGAGATCCGCGACGGCGTGGTCCTCAACAAGGACGTGCTGGAGTTCCAGCAGCGCGGGACCGAATATCCGCATCCCGCCCTTTAGGCGGGTTTGACGCCTGCGAACCGCGGGCCTCAGATTGGGGCTTACAGAAGCTGGGCAGCGAGTCCGGACGAGACAAACCCGGCGAGCTGGGAACTGTTCCAGCCGCGCTGAAGCACCAGCACCTCATAGAGCTCCGGCGACGAGTAGAACCACATGATGTCCGCCGCCTGCTGCTCACTCAGGGATGTTTTCGCATGCCCTGACGCCAGCAGGCGCCGGGCATTGCCCAGCATCCGGCGGTACTTCTCCTCCCGGATCTGCTCAAGCTGCAGGGTCAGCTCGGTATGCCCGGCAGCGGCCGCGTCACGCATGAGAATCCAGATGGGTGCGCCCTGGCTCATGACTTCCGCGGTCAACCGGCCCCAGGTTTCCATCAGGCGCCGCGGATCGTGTTCAGTCGCCTGCGCGGCATCGGACCGCAGCTCGGCGGGAACCGGTTCAGTGCCCAGTAGCCCGCGCTCGTAGATTCCCCGCACCAGGCCGGCCTTGCTGCCGAAATATTTGTAGACCGACTCGGACGAAACCCCGGCTGCCTTGGCCACTTCTCCCACTGTCGTCCCGGCGTACCCCTTGCCCAACAGCAGCCCCTGTGCCGCGTCCAGCACAGCTTCCCTGTTCCGGGCCGCACGTTCCTGCCGTGCGGAAGCGTCGTAGGGCCGCCGACCATTGACCGTTCGTGCCACCGGGCATACACTCCTTATTAGATACAGGTCATTGTATCTAATACTTGCGGCGCACAGTTTGAAGCATCCGGTTTTGAAGTATCCAGCCCGTTTCACCCAATCCGTTTCATCCAGTTCAATGCAGTTCCAGTGAGGTCCGCCATGTCCCTCGCCAACGACCCGTCGCCCGGCCCGCTCGCCACCGTCCTTCACCTGCTGGAGGCCACGAACCGCCACGACCTGGACGCGCTCGTGGAATGTTTTTCGCCGCAGTACGTCAATGAGACGCCTGCCCACCCCCTGCGGGGCTTCACTGGCCGGGAACAGGTCCGCCGCAACTGGGCGCAGATCTTTGCCGCGGCCCCGGATACCGCCGTCACCCTCACGGGGCACAGCGTGACCGGCCCGCATGTGTGGGCGGAGCTGGTCTTCGACGGAACCCTGCCGGACGGGTCCCGGAACTTGCTGGCGGGGGTGATCATATTCCGGGTGGAAGGCGGAAGCATCAGCTCCGCCCGCTTCTACCTGGAACCTGTCGAGCGGGTCAGCGGCAGCGTAGGCGACGCCATCGGACGCCTCGCCCACGGCGCCTCTCCCCGGGGAGGGACGCCATGATCCTGCTGGCAGGCGGCACGGGAACCCTTGGCCGGGTCCTTGCCGGGAGCCTGCGGGAAGCCGGCCTGCCGTTCCGGATCCTCACCCGAGACAGCGGGCGGGCGGCAGAATTGCGGGACGCCGGGATGGAGGCCGCCGTCGGGGACGCTGAAGACCTGACGGACGCTGTCCGCGCGGCCAACGGCTGCGCGACGGTGGTCTCGGCGATCAGCGGTTTTGGACCCGAATCCGGCAGTACGCCCGAAGCCGTGGACCGGGACGGCAACATCAACCTGATAAGGGCCGCGGAAGCGGCCGGCGCGCACCGGTTTGTGCTCTTCTCCATGCGCGGCGCGTCTTCCTCACACCCGCTGGAACTCGCACGGATGAAGTACGCCGCCGAGAAGCGTCTCCTCGCCGGCGCGCTTGAGTGGACGATTCTCCGGCCCACTACCATCCTGGAAACATACGCGGGGCTCATGGGCGACTCGTTGCGCAAAAGCGGTGTCGCTGCCGTCTTCGGCCGCGGGGACAATCCCGTCAACTTTGTGTCCGCCCGGGACCTGGCCGAGGCAGCGGTATTCGCGGTGAAGGGCGGGCTGAAGGACCAGGCCGTGGACGTTGGCGGCCCGGACAACCTCACCCTGAACTCGCTCGCAGCCCTCCTCATCGAACTCAACGGAGACGGCCGGACGGTCCACGTCCCGCTTCCGCTGCTGCGGGCCGCCGCTTCCGGGGCCAGGCTGGTGTCACCACGCTGGGGACGCGTGCTGGGCGGGGCCATCCACCTCGCCGTGGCGGACATGTCCTTCGACGCGCGGCCGGACCGGGCCAGGCTACCGGGAGTGCCTTACACATCAGCCCGGTCCGCGCTGGCGATGCGCGGTCCGGCCGCAGCAGCGCCGGAAGCTTAGGCTGCCGCCGCCCGGCTGACGATCCGCAGCGGATGCCGGCGGTCCTTCAGGTCCACCTTGAGCAGCAGCGCACCTTTCCGGGCGAGCACGACGGCGATGGTCAGCGCCGCAAGCGCCGGCACTCCGCCGGACACCAGCAGCGCCACGTGGGGGTCCACGTGTTCAGCGATCCAGCCGAGCATGGGACCGCCGAGGGCCTGCCCGCCGATGAGCACCATGATGTACAGGCTCATGACCCGCCCGCGGATGCCCATGTTGGAGCTGGTCTGCACGAGCTGGTTTGAGCCGGTGAGGAACATCAGGCACCAGAATCCGGACAGGACCATTACGGCCCCGAACCAGAGCATTGACGGCGCCAGGGAGGCCAGGCACAACATGGCCCCGTACATCCCCGCGCAGAACACCACGGAGCGCAGCCGAAGCTGCCGGCGCCGGGTCGAGGCCACCGCACCTGACAGTGCGCCCAGGGCCACCAAGGCATTGAGCAGGCCGTATCCGCTCGCGCCGACGTCGAACACGTGGGACGCGAAGGCCGCCAGCAGGACCGGCAGGCTCATGGAAAACACGGCGATGAAGCCTGCCATCAGCCACGGCCAGTAGATGGTGGGCTTGCTCAGCGCGTACCTCAGGCCCTCGCGCAGCATTCCCTTGCGCTTGGCGGCGGGCGTGCTGATAAAGAGCTGCTCCTTGCGCAGCGCCAGCAGCATGGTGACCGTGGAGCAGCAGGCCAGGGCATTCGCGGCGAAGGCCCAGCCTGCCCCGACTGCGGTGAGCAGCAGTCCCGCCAGGGCCGGGCCGATCAGGCCGCCCAACTGGAACGTGGTGGAGTTGACACTGATGGCGTTACGCAGATACTTCGGTCCCACCAGTTCGTTGACGAACACCTGGCGCGCCGGCTGGTCCAGTACCGTAACCAGTCCCAGCACGAATGCAATGGCATACACGTGCCAGACTTCAACCGCGCCGGTGAGCGACAGCGTGGCGAGCGCTGCTGCCAGGACCCCTGCCATGCTCTGGCACAGAATCAGGATCTTGCGCTTGGCGAACCGGTCGGCCACCATCCCGCCCCAGGGTCCAAGGAACAGCGACGGCGTGAACTGCAGCGCCACCGTGATGCCCACCGCGGTGACGGAGCCGGAGAGTTCCAGGACCATCCAGTCCTGGGCGATACGCTGCATCCAGACGGCGATCACGGCCACAAAATGCCCGATCGCGAAGATGCGGAAATTGGGAACCCTCAGGGAAATGAACGTGTGCCTCCAGGGAAGGTGTTCACTGACGACGGCGAGGGGCTGGGTCTCGGCGGAAGCGGAATCGATGACGGGCTGGCTGACGGTTGCCGAGGTTGGCGGTGGGGGTGCCACAGGGATGTCCTCAAGTGAGCGGGCGGTCTGGGATGCCCTTAACGCTAGGCTGGTCCTGTCCGATTATGTAGACGTATTGTGTCTATAACTCGCATTGCGGAACGCAATGGACCGAGGCCATGACCAGCACATCCGTCCCGTCAGCCGATGGAGTCCCACCGTGTTTGAACCTACCCAGCTCCGCTCGTTCCTCGCCGTGGCGGAGACATTGAGCTTCACCAAAGCCGCTGAACGGCTGGGCCTGGCGCAACCTACCATCAGCCAGCATGTCCGCAAGCTGGAAGCAGCCGCCAAGCGCGTCCTGGTCACCCGGGATACCAGGGACGTTCGACTGACGGACAATGGCGATGCCATGGCCGGCTTCGCGCGCACCATCCTGTCGGCGCACGACGCTGCCTCGCGCTACTTCTCGGGTTCGGCGATGCGCGGCCGCCTGCGTTTCGGCACGGCCGACGACCTCGCCATCACCGGCCTTCCCCGGATCCTCCGTGAGTTCCGGCAGATCTACCCCCAGATCAACCTCGAGCTCACCGTGGGCCAGAGCGACCAGCTGTACAGGAAACTCAACGCCGGCCAGCTGGACCTGGTGTTCGTGAAATGGGTGGCCGGCGCCAAGGACGGCACCGTGGTGCAGCATGATTCCTTCTCCTGGGTGGGCCTGGAACAAACCTCACTGGAGCCGGGCAATCCAGTGCCGCTGATCGCCTACCCCTCCCCCAGCCTAAGCCGGAAGCTGGCCATTGATGCCCTTGAATCCCACGGCCGGACCTGGCGCATTACATGCACCACCCGGCAGATCAGTGGCGTCCTCGCAGCTGTCCGCGCAGGCATCGGCGTAGCCGTGATGCCGTCGTCGCTGGTGCCGGAGGATCTTAAGATCATCACCCGCCGCTTCGACCTGCCCCCGGTGGGGGACGTCGACTTCACCCTGATCCGCAATCCGCTGGCCAACGCCGAGGTCATCGACGCCCTCACCCAGGCCATCGTGGGCCGGACCCTGAACAAGTCCGCCTGACCCGGCTTGCGGCGGGCGCGGCAGCGCGGCGTGTCCCGGGGACAATCCAGCCATTGAACAAGAAGCTCGCATAAACTATGCTGGTTTCTCATGGGTCAAGCAGAGGGCCGGTTCAACACATACGAGCACGCCCTGCAACCCATGGGCTGGCCGTGCTCGGGATAGGCAGCCAATGACGACAGCCAAGAACACCCAATTCCACACCGCACATGCACGTGCACATAGCATGACGCGCCAGCTGACTCCCCACCATACGAGCCTCGGTTCCGGCCTCACCACCGTGGAGTCCGAATACGTCGGCAAGCCCACTTGCGAAAAGTGCGGCACCGATGAATTCATCTACCTTGAGTCCTATGTCCCGCCTGTCTTCCGCGGTGACGGAATGGTGAGGACTTTGGGCGAGGTTGCCTACACCTGCACCCGCTGCGAAGATTTTTCCGCCCACAGTGTTCCAATGTCGTGGTCGCCTCCCGGCTGGTACCTGGGCTGATTTCCGCAGGTCTCCAGCCAGCGCGAGCCGACTGAACCCACAGCAAGAAACTGCACGACAAGCTACAAATGAAGGCCGGGCTGCCACCTGAGGTGGCAGCCCGGCCTTCCTTTTTTCGGTCCGCTTTAGCGTGCGTGGCCCGTCGGCTTGCTAGATCAAGGGCTCTGGATGAGTGCGTCCGAGAGGTGGTTCGGGGTGCCGAAGCGATGTGCGGTGATGCTGATGGCCTGCTCGTGCAGGAACGGCAGCAGCTCCACCCGCCCGGCCTCGGTGACCCGGTGGGCGTAAACCGCCAGGTCGGGGCGCCCGTTGGTGGCTTCGGCAAGCGCAGCGGCGTCCCCGCCGATCAGCCGGACCCGCGCTCCGGACAGCTTGCCCGCTGCGGCGAGCCGGGCGGCCGAGGCCAGCCAGCCGGCGTCGGACTCCACCGTCACATCGATGTCCAGCCCGGTGAATACCGCGCCCAGCTGGGCCGGGAGTTCGACGGCGGTGGACACCGTCACGTCCGAACCGGCCAGGACGCCGGCGGCCACGGTCCGCGCGAGGTGTTCAAGGGCGGCATCTTCGGAGAGCCGCACAGTGACCGGCAGCGGACGGTAGCGGAAGATGTTCCGCTCGGCGCTCAGGCCGGACACATCCTTGGCGGTGCCGAACTCGTCGGCCCAGGCCCGGGCGTCGGAGGCCAGCGAGCGCTGCAGCCACTCCAGCTCGGCCGGCTGGAGGGCCCCTGCGGCCGCGTTCATGATCCGGCGGACGCCGGCGTTGGCCACGGTCGCTGTTGACGAAGCTTCGGCGCTGACCCAGTCACCGAGGCCGGCGAGGTAGTTGGGACCGCCGGCTTTGGTTCCGGCGCCTACGGCGGATTTCTTCCAGCCGCCGAATGGCTGGCGCTGCACGATTGCTCCGGTGATGCCGCGGTTGACATACAGGTTGCCGGCCTGGATGGTGTCCAGCCAGGTGCCGAGCTCTTCCGGGTTCAGGGAGTGCAGGCCGGCGGTGAGGCCGTACTCGATCTGGTTCTGGATGGCGATGGCCTCCTCCAGGGTTGCCGCGGTCATGACGCCCAGCACCGGGCCGAAGAACTCGGTGAGGTGGAAGTACGAGCCGCGCCTGACCCCGTACCGCACGCCCGGGCTCCACAGCCTGCCCGTACCATCGAGCCTGCGCGGTTCAATCGCCCAGCTTTCGCCTTCGCCCAGCGTCGTGAGGGCATTGAGCAGCTTTCCGCTCGCAGGCTCGATGATGGGCCCCATCTGGCTGGTGGGATCTTCCGGGTAGCCCACCTTCAGGGACGCGACCGCGTCGATCAGCTGGTTGTGGAAGCGCCTGGACCTGGCGACGGAGCCGACCAGGATCACCAGCGAAGCCGCGGAGCACTTCTGCCCGGCGTGGCCGAACGCGGAGTAGGCCACGTCCTTGGCCGCCAGGTCCAGGTCTGCGCTGGGGGTGACGATGATGGCGTTCTTTCCGCTGGTCTCGGCCAGCAGCGGCAGGTCCTTGCGGAAGGAGCGGAACAGCTCGGCTGTCTCGTATCCGCCGGTCAGGATCACCCGGTCCACTGCAGGGTGGGAGATCAGTTGTTTGCCGAGTTCACGTTCGCCGAGCTGGACCATGGTCAGCACGTCACGGGGAACCCCGGCATCCCACAGGGCCTCGACCATCACGGCGCCGCTGCGGGCGGCCTGCTTTGCAGGCTTGATCACGACGGCGGAGCCGGCGGCGAGCGCCGCGAGGGTGGATCCCGCCGGGATGGCGACCGGGAAGTTCCAGGGCGGGGTCACCACGGTGAGTTTGGCTGGAACGAAGGTGGCGCCGTCGACCTTGTCCAGCTTCCGGGCGGACTCGGCGTAATAGTGGGCAAAGTCCACTGCTTCGCTGACCTCGGGATCGCCCTGGTCGAGGGTCTTGCCGGTTTCGCTGGCCATCACCTCGAGGAGGTCGGCGCGTCGCGCCTCCAGGAAGTCGCCGGCGCGATGCAGGATCTCGGCACGCTCGTCGCCGGTCAGGGCGCCCCAGGCGTTGCCCTTTTCGACGGCCGTTTCGATCACGGTGTTGAGGGTGGCCTCATCCGTGATGGTCGCTTCTTCGATGGCGGCGTTGCCCAGGGTGGACGTGGGGACGCGCTCCAGGATGGCCCGGCCCCAGTCGCGGTTTGCCGGCAGGGCCGGATCGGTGTCCGGAGTGTTTTCAAAGTGGTCGTGGGGCATCGGCCGGGCCGGGAGGTTGCGGTCCTGCTGGCGGCTTGCCGGCGGGACAGCGTCGTCGAGGGCTTCCAGGGAGGAGAGGAAGCGCTGCTTCTCACGCTCGAAAAGGGCTTCGTTCTCACTGAGCTCGAACACAGCGGACATGAAATTGTCCTGGCTGGCACCCTCCTCCAGGCGGCGGATCAGATATGCGATCGCGACGTCGAACTCGGCGGGGTGCACCACGGGGGTGTAGAGCAGCAGCGACCCGACGTCCTTCTTGACGGCTTCAGCCTGGCCCTGCGCCATGCCCAGCAGCATCTCGAATTCGATGCCGGATCCCACGCCGCGCTGCTTGGCGAGGAGCCAGGCGAAGGCGATGTCGAAGAGGTTGTGGCCCGCGACGCCGATCCGGATGTTGCGGATGCGGTCCGGCCGCAGGGCGTAGTTGATGACCCGCTTGTAGTTGGTGTCCGAGTCCTGCTTCGTGTCCCACGTGGCGAGCGGCCAGCCGTGCAGGGAGGCTTCGACGTGTTCCATGGGCAGGTTGGCGCCCTTGACCACGCGGACCTTGATGGCGGCGCCGCCATTGGCGCGGCGTTCGGCGGCCCAGTCCTGGAGGCGGATCATGGCTGACAGTGCGTCCGGCAGGTAGGCCTGGAGAACAATGCCGGCTTCGAGGTTCTTGAATTCGGGCTTGTCCAGGATCCTGGTGAACACCGCGATGGTCATGTCCAGGTCCTTGTATTCCTCCATGTCCAGGTTGATGAACTTGGCCTTCTGGCCGCCGACGGCAAAGGACGCGGCCTTGGTGAACAGAGGCGTGAGCTTCTCCACGACGTGCTCCACTGCTTCATCGAAAGCCCAGGGGGAGTGCGGGGCCACGGTTGAGGACACCTTGATGGAGACGTAGTCCACATCGGGGCGGCCCAGCAGCGTGTGGGTACCCTCGAGCCGGCGGGAAGCCTCGTGTTCGCCCAGCACCGCCTCGCCGAGGAGATTCACGTTGAGCTTGATGCCGTCCTTGCGGATCTTGGCGATGGCCGGTCCCAGCCTGGCGTCGGTGGCGTCCACGATCAGGTGGCCCACCATTTCGCGGAGCACGCGGCGGGCGACCGGAATCACCACCTGGGGCAGGACAGGGGCCATGGTGCCACCCAAACGGACGGCGCTGCGCATGTACCACGGGAGGAAGGCCGGGACCTTGGGCGCCAGGGCCGCGAGGTTCCGGGCGGCAACGTGGATGTCCTCCGGGCGGACGACGCCGTCCACGAACCCCACAGTGAAATCAAGGCCGTTCGGGTCCTTGAGGACACCCGCGAGCTGTTCGGCCGAGGCATCGACGGGTACCTTGGCGGCCTCGGTCAGCCAGTGGCGAACCAGGGCGATGGCGTCCTGCGCGAGGGCCTGCGCCTGGGGCACATCTGAACGTCCGGCGGAGCCTGCCGGTGCGGGGTTCACACCGGTCTCCATTGCAGTTTTGGTCATGGCGGGTACTCGTTCTTTCGTTGGTGCGTATGGTTCCTCATCATCAGTATGAGCCCCGGGTCACATAAGATAAAGCGATGTTTTCTTAGTAATACAGGTTAGAAAATCCAATGCATCAAATTCCCGCCCGAACGTTCGTCAACCGCCGGATCCTCCCTCACGTTTCGCAGCAAAACGACGAACCCTCCCGCACCTGGGTGCGGAAGGGTTCGTCAGGAATGCTCCAGATCTGAGGGAGCGTTGGGGATTTACCCGCAGGATCTTAGGGAGCGTTGGTGGTGGGATCAGCCGATGGGGCTGTGCATCTCCACGGCTTCCTGGTGGCGGGGGCTGTTGGGATTCATCAGCGAGTGCTTGCGGCCGTAGAAGAAGTAGATGCCCAGGCCGATGACGAGCCAGACGAAGAAGCGCACCCAGGTGGCGAATGGAAGCTGGGTCATCAGGAAGCCAGAGGACAGGATGCCGAAAGCCGGCACCAGTGGCATCAGCGGAAGCCGGAACGTGCGGGGCGTGTCGGGCCTCTTGTAGCGGAAGATGATCACCGAAAGGCAGACGACGACGAACGCGGCCAGGATGCCGATGTTGGTCAGGTCCGCCACTTCCTTGATGGGGAACACGCCCGCCAGGAATGCCGATGTGATTCCGGCGATCCAGGTGACGCGCTGCGGAGTGCCGTGACGGTCCGTCTTGGCGAACCAGCCGGGCAGCAGCCCGTCGCGGCTCATGGAGAACCAGACGCGGGTAACACCCAGCAGGAAGGTCAGCATCACCGTGAGGATGGAAAGGACCGCGAAGACGGAAATGATGGTGGCGACGACGGGCAGGCCCACGCTGCTGAATGCGGAGGCAAATCCGGCCTTGGGGTCGATGTCCTTGTAGTTCTGCATTCCGGTCAGGACCAGGGTGGCGGCAACGTAGAGGAGCATCGCCACGATCAGGGACAGGACGATAGCCTTGGGCATGTGCTTCTTGCCGTCGGTGGCCTCCTCCGCGGCGGTGCTCATGGCGTCGTAGCCGAAGACGGCGAAGAACACTGTGGCAGAACCCGCCACCACCGGTCCGAAGCCGCTGGGCATGAACGGGTTGTAGTTGTTGGTGTCGATGTAGAAGACGCCCAGGCCGATGATGAACAGGATCAGGACGACCTTGATGGCCACCGCCACCAGTTCGAACCGGCCGAACGCCTTGGTGCCGCGGGACAGGATCCATGTGACCAGAAGGCAGACCAGGATGGCGGGGAGGTTGATGACGCCGCCCTTGCCCTCATCAACAGTGGACGTCATCCAGGCGGGCATGTGGATGCCGATTCCGGAGAGGAAGGCATCAAAGTAGCCCGAGATGCCGATGGCCACCACAGCCACAATGGCAATGTATTCGAGCAGCAGGTCCCAGCCGATGAACCAGCCGATCACCTCACCCAGGGCAACATAGCCATAGGTGTAGGCGGAGCCCGCCCGGGGAATCATCCCGGCGAACTCCGCGTAGGACAGGGCGGCGGCCGCCGAGGCAAGTCCGGCGATCAGGAACGAGAAGAGTACCGCAGGCCCCACCCCCGGATTGTCTCCGCTGCCGGCAGCCACCAGCCCGGCGAGGGAGAAGATTCCGACGCCGATGATGCCGCCGACGCCGATGGCCGTGAGCTGCCACAGGCCGAGGGACTTGAACAGCCCGCTGTGTTTGTTTTCTTCTTCGATGTCGTCAATGGGCTTGCGCCTCATGATCGACTGGGACATATCTCTAGTGCTCATGCGACTCCTGCTTGGGTGGGGGCCCCATCTGCGGCGCTCCGGGGTGGCGTGTGACGGGGGTTACTTCTCCTCAACAGTATGCAAGGACGGTTGCGTTAGATAAAGTGACTACTTCTAACCAATATTCATTAGATTCAACAAGGGATGAGCCCATGCTCGATGTCCGCCGGCTCAGGCTGCTCCGCGAATTGAAGATCCGGGGCACGCTGGCCGAGGTGGCCGAGGCACTCCAGTACAGCCCGTCGTCGGTATCCCAGCAGCTGGCACTGCTGGAAAAAGAGGTAGGTGTGGAGCTGCTCCGGAAGACCGGGCGCCGGGTGCAGCTGACGCCCCAGGCGGAAGTCCTGGTGGCCCACACGGCCCAGCTCCTCGAAACACTGGAGCAGGCGGAAGCGGACCTGGCGGCGTCGCTGACCACCGTCACCGGAACTGTGCGGATTGCGGTTTTCCAGTCCGCCGCCCTGGCCCTCATGCCGGACACACTCTCGCGGATGGCCGCGGCGTATCCCGAGGTCCGGATCGAGATGACCCAGCGCGAGCCGGAAACAGCACTGCACGAAACCTGGGCACGGGACTTCGACCTGGTGATTGCCGAGCAGTATCCGGGCCACGCCGCACCACGGTACCCGGAACTGGACAGGATCAAACTGACCACCGACGCCATCAGGCTGGCCGTTCCGCAGGAGACGCCGGACCGGCCGCGCATCACGTCCATCGAGGACACTGCCGGTCTGGCCTGGGTCATGGAGCCGCGCGGCGCCGCGTCCCGGCACTGGGCTGAACAGGCCTGCCGCAGTGCCGGCTTCGAACCCGATGTGCGCTTTGAAACAGCGGACCTGCAGGCCCAGATCCGGCTCATCGAGTCGGGAAATGCCGTTGCCCTGATGCCGGACCTGGTCTGGACGGGACGGAGTACGACGGCACAGCTCCTGGACCTTCCCGGGAATCCGCGCCGGACGGTGTTCACCTCGGTGCGCCGCTCCAGTGCCCAGCGGCCAGCCATCCTGGCTGCCCGCGAGACACTTGCCATTACGGCCGAATCCGTGGCAAAAACGGACGACGGCGGGTAGGAACCCCACCACTGCGACCATCCGTCTGCAAGTGTTTCTGCGCCTGTCTTCTTACGTCACTGTCTTTCTACGTCACTGTCTTCTTACGTCACTGTTTCCTGCGTCACTGCGGGGATCAGGACCCGGCGCTAGACTGGATCCGTTATGAACCGCACAATATTCAAGTCCAAAATCCACCGGGCCACCGTCACGCACGCTGACCTGCACTACGTAGGTTCGGTCACCGTTGACCTGGACCTGCTGGACGCTGCCGACATCCTTCCGGGCGAACTCGTGGCCATCGTGGACGTTACCAACGGCGCCCGGCTGGAGACCTACACCATCGCAGGCGAGCGCGGCTCCGGTGTCATCGGCATCAACGGACCCGCCGCGCACCTGGTTCATGAGAACGACGTTGTCATCCTCATCACCTACGCCCAGATGACCACGGAAGAAGCTCTGGCATATCAGCCGCGGGTGGTCCACGTGGATCAGAACAACCGGATCGTCCAGTTGGGCAGCGACCCCGCCGAGGGAATCACCCCGGGTCTGATGCGCCCCCCTTTCGCACTGAATAACGCCGCACTGTAGCCGGAGCGTGAGTCCCAGCCCCCACAGCCGCCGCGTCTTGGGAGCCATTCCTTGTTAGGCGTACTCGCGGGCTTCTTTGTGGTGTGGTGCATCATCCTGGTGGGCTGGTTCGTGGGCAGGCGCCAAATCCTGGGCGAGAATGCCCGGCAGGTCCTTAGCTCCCTTACTTTCTTTGTGGCCAGTCCGGCCCTGCTGTTCGAAACGCTCAGCAAGGCCCGGCTGCAGGAGGTTTTCGCGGAGCCGCTGCTGGTGACGGCGGTTGCGGCCATCAGCAGCGCGGCCGTCTTTTTTGCCGTCACGAAATTCTGGCTGAAGCGGGCGTTGCCCGAGGCGCTCATGTCATCCATGGCGGCGTCCTTGGCCAACTCCGCCAATTTGGGCATCCCCATCGCCGTGTACGTGTTGGGCGACGCCAGCTACGTGGCGCCGCTGCTGATCTTCCAGCTGGCCTTCTTCACGCCGTTGTTCCTGATGATCCTGGACTCCAGCACCAGCTCGCACCGCACCACCCCGCTGAATTTCATGGTGATGATCCTCAGAAACCCCATGATTGTCGGCTCGGCCCTGGGCCTGGTGGTGGCGGGAACCGGCTGGACAGTGCCACCGCTGGTCATGGAGCCCATCCACCTGATCGGCGGTGCGGCGATCCCGGCGATGCTGATCGCGTTCGGCATGAGCCTGCACGGGAACAGCCCGCTGCGGGCGGCGGCGGGGCGACGCCTTGACACCCTGCTGGCATGCAGTTTCAAACTGGTGGTCCAGCCCGCAGTGGCCTACTTCTTTGCACGTTTTGCCCTGGGGCTGGACGGCCATGCCCTGTTCGCGGTCGTGGTGACGTCCGGGCTTCCCACGGCCCAGAATGTTTTCGTGGCGGCCAGCCGCTATAAGACCGGCCTGACGGTGGCCAAGGACACCGTGCTGCTTACCACCGTGATCGCGGTGCCGGCCATGATCGGTGTTGCCCTGCTGCTGACCTGACCCGCGACGCTGGGCAACCTGGCCGCTGAGGGATGGCCAGTTGTCGTAGCGCACTGGGTTCTACATCCGCCCTTCACGCCCGGCTGCGGCAAAGAGTGTCAGGAGTCGCGCCGTTTCGGGGATCAGCGCGTCCCTGCCGGCCGATACGTACTTGCGGGAATCGACGTCGGCCGGGTGGTCCTGCAGGTAGGCGCGGACAGCACGTGTGAAGAAGCCGTTGAGGTGGGTGGACACGTTGATTTTTGTCATTCCCGCGGCAATGGCGGCGACGATTTCATCATCCGGCACCCCGGAGGAGCCATGCAGGACGAGGGGCACGTCCAATGCCTGGCGCAGGCGGGCAATGAGTGGCAGGTCAAGGGAAGCAGTCCGGGCTGTCATTGCGTGCGAGGATCCGACAGCCACTGCCAGCGCATCCACCCCGGTTTCCCGCACGAACGCTGCTGCCTCCTGCGGGTCCGTGCGGACGCCCGGCGCATGGGCCCCGTCCTTGCCCCCAACCTTGCCCAGTTCAGCCTCAACATAGACGCCACGGGCGTGGGCATAGCGGGCTATCCGGGCAGTTGCGCCAACATTTTCCGCGTAACCGAGGTGCGCGCCGTCGAACATCACTGACCCGAACCCCAGGCCGACGGCGTTCATGGCCAGTTCTTCGTCTTCCGCATGATCCAGGTGCAGGGCGACGGGAACGTACGCCTTTCGGGCGACAGCCATGGTTCCGGCGGCAATCGGCTCAAGGCCACCATGGTACTTCACGCAGTTTTGTGAGATCTGCAGGATGACGGGAAGCCCGGCCAGTTCCGCGCCGGCGGCCAGAGCCTCCGCCGTTTCGAGGTGGATGACGTTGAAAGCGCCGAGGCCGGCGCCTCGCCTGGCTGCGGCTTCCATGAGTTCGCGCGCTGGGACAAGCGCCATCACACTGCCCTTTCCGTAATGATGAGTTCCTGCTCGAGCTTCCGGTAACGGGAGTAAATCTGACCCGCGGCGGGCATCAGTACCGCGGCGGCTGACCACGACGCGGCGGCTCGCAGAATGGAGCGGATGTCTGCCGCTCCCGAGGCGAGTTGGACGGCGGCCGCCGCGACGGCAGCATCGCCGGCTCCTGTCGGGTTCCCTGCCAGCGGGTGCGGGAGGCGCGCGGACCAGTATACGGAGGGCGCAGCTGCGTCGAAGGCGAGCATGCCCTCCGCGCCCGCACTCACCAGGATCCGCCGGGCGCCGAGGCGCAGGAGCTCCTGCGCGGCCGGGATGGGGTCCGCAATGCCGGTGGCTTCCCGGAGCTCATCCTGGTTGGGCTTCAAAAGGTCCGCCCCTGCCCGGGCGGCTTCGAGGATGCCGGGACCGGATGTGTCTATCACGGCAGGAATCCTGTACGAGTGCGCGAGCCGAACCAGCGCCCCGAAGAAGTCCGCCGGCGCATCGGCAGGCAGGCTGCCGGAGGCCACCAGGACTGCGGGCACCGGAGTTTCCGGGCGCGCATGGTCGAGGCTTTGTTCTATCCCGTCTGCGAGCGCGTCCCATTCCGAGGCAGTCAGCGCCGATCCAAACTCGTTGAAAATGCTCGTTTGGCCACTTCGCGTGTCCACCATCGTGATGGTGCGCCGGGTCTCAGCCGCAACCGGGACGAGTCTGTGCGGCACTCCGGAGGCTGTCAGCTCAGCGGTGAACCGACGCCCGTTGTGGCCGCCCACAGGTGCGATGGCGAGCACAGCGAAGCCCTGTTGGTGGGCGGCCCTGGCAACATTGACGCCCTTTCCGCCCGCCCTGTCGGTTCCTGCCGGAACCCGGTGGGTTTCACCCCAGCGGATGCCGTCCACATGGTAAGTGATGTCCAGCGCGGGGTTGGGTGTGGCCGTGATGATCCGGCCGGTCCCCCAAGCGGCGCTGTTCAAGGCAGGTCACCCGGGCCCTGGTCCAGCAGCCGACGGGCCTTCAAGGCTGCACCGAGCAGGCCGGCATTTTCTCCCAGCAGCGCCGGCACGATGCGGTGGCGTTTCGGCAGGGTCAGCCGGTCATCGACCGCCTGGCGCAGGGGGCCCAAAAGCGCTTCGCCGGCGCGGGAGATTCCGCCGCCGATGACGACTGTTTCGGTTCCGAGGATACAAACGCACTGTGTGATGCTGAATGCCAGGGCGTCGATGGCCTGGTCCCAAACCCGCTGCGCTGCCTTGTCGCCGGAGCGGGCCCGCCGCAACACATCACGGGAGCCTTCAACTTCCACGCCTGAAGCACGGCTGTAGCGGGCCGCGATGGCTCCCGCTGAGCCCACCGATTCGAGCATCGCTGTTCGCTGGGGGTCCTCGGGATCGGGCACGAGCGCGTGGCCGAGCTCACCGGCGTATCCTCCGCCCTTGACGCGCCGGCCGTCGCAAAACACGGCCGCGGCGATCCCTGTGCCGTTGATGATGACGATAGCGTCGTCGCTGTCCTTGGCGGCTCCGCTTCGGAACTCCGCTTCCCCGGCCGCGCCGACATCGTGGCCGAAGGCGACCGGGGCGTTCAGGAGTGACCGGGCCCGGGCGGCGAAGGGAAAGTCCCTCCAGCCGAGGTTGGATGAGAGGATTCCGATCCCCGCGCCTTCGTCGACCAGTCCCGGGACGATGAAGCCGACGGCGGTGAACGGCAGCTCCGGGTATCCCGCCCGATAGCGGGCGGTCAGTTGGGCTATCACTGCCAGGATGGCCTCGCCTGGGTTGGATGAGTCCCGTGGTGTGCGGCTCCTTTCCAGGCCGACGATCTCGTTGGACGTCAGGACGATTCCCGATTTGATGTCGGTTCCGCCGACGTCGAATGCGAGCACGGTGCCTGTCCCCGGGGAAGCCTTTTCCGTACCCGTTGTTCCTGTGCCCATCAGGAATCCAGAATGACCGAGCGGCTGAGGTTGCGCGGCTGGTCGGGATCCAGTCCCCGGGCGCGGGCGCGCTCCAGGGCCACCCTCTGGGCAAGGACAAGCTCGGCCAGCGGGTCAGCGTTGCGGTGGACATAGAGCGCGCCGGTCCGTGCGACGTCTTCGGCCAGGCCCGGCGGCTGTTCTCCGAACAGCCAGGTAACCCTGTTCGGCGCCGCAATCGCGATCGGGCCGTGCCGGTACTCCATGGCAGGGTAGGACTCGGTCCAGGATTGCGAGGCTTCACGCATTTTCAAGGCAGCTTCGTGCGCGAGTCCGATGGTCCATCCCCTGCCCAGGAAGCTGAATTGTTCGGCGTCGATGAGCGCCTGGGGAACATCGCCGGCCACCGCTGCCCTGGCGTCCTCGATGGCGGAGCTGTTCCCAAGGCCGAGGGAAGCGCGCAGATAGACGAGCGCCGTCGTCGCGAAACGGGTCTGCACCACGGACTGTTCATCGGCATACGGCAGTTCAACCACGTTGTCCGCGAGCCGCGGCGCCGGCGATGTGGTGTCCCCGATGATGGCCGTGGTCCGGACCCTGCCCTTGAGCCGGTCAAGTACCTCCAGCACTTCGGTTGTTGTGCCGGACCGGGTGATGGCAACGACGGCGCCGTAGCCCCGGTCCACAAACGCTTCCGAGGCCGCGAAGGCATCGGTGACGCCCGCGCCGGAGCTCTCCCGGAGCACGGCATAGGACTGCGCCATGAACCAGGAGGTGCCGCAGCCGATCACGGCCACTCTCTGTCCGGCGGCGGGCAACAGACGCGCTGCTTCCTCTTCCGCCTGCCGGGCGGCCCGTTGCCAGGCGTCGGGCTGGGATGACAGTTCGCTTTCCATGTGGGCGCCAAGTCCGGGGCGCGGATTCTGGGATGGCTGTGTCATTGAGTATCCATTCCTTCTGTTGTTGGACGCTGTTGTTGGACGCTGTTGTTGGATGCTGTCGTTGGGACGTGGGGGCTTCACGCCATGCTGAACTGGTACTGGGCAGGCACGTCCTCTCCGGGGCATACCTTCCGCCAGAGATCCGGGATCGGGTTCTCCCCCTCACGCAGGTCCGCCATCTCCAGCCCGGCCCTGAGCAGTGCTGCGGCCTCTTCTGTCCTGCCGACCTGTGCCAGGGCGGCTGCCTTAAGGAAGCCGACGCGCCCTTGCCGGAAGGGCGGCAGGCCGGCCCGTCCCAACAGGTCAAGGGCGCCCTGGGCGTTGTCCGACGAGAGGTTGTCCGCCGAGAGGAAGGCGGTAAGCCCTTCGACCAGCAGAGCACTGTTTTCAGGTTCCAAGGCGCAGGCGGTGGCGTAGTGCCCCAGGCCCTCGCCGATCCGGTCCTGGCCGAGGTCTGCCAGAGCGAGGCCCCGGTGCGCCTGTGCTGTTTCCTGCAGCTTCTGCGATTCGAGGTAGAGAACGCGGGCGTCATCAAGGGCGCCGGACGCATGCCTGATGAAAGCGCGGTGCAGCAGGGCCTGGGCATTTGACGGGTTCCGCTCCAGCAGTTCTGCCCAGTCGCGCCCGTTCACGAACGTGTCTGCTCCCCTGAACACCTTTCCTTCGAGAAGGTCCAGCCATGGCTGCTGCTCCCCGGAAAGCGATTCCATATCGAACGGCGTCCCGGATTCTTCCAGCCAGGGGATTCCGCGGCGCTCCCGGCGGATGGATTCGAGGGCACCCCAGCCGCTTCCCGCGGCGACCATGCGCTGGGGCTGCTGGTCTGCCCAACGGGAGGCGGCCTTGTGGGCGGCCTCCAGGGCCTGGGCGCCCTGCAGCGCCTGCACCCGGCTCCGGCAGTGGTCCACCGCCGCGGCCCAGTCGGGGGCGAAAGTACTTTCGGGGTCAACGCGGGCGTTGCCGTAGGCCTCCACCCACGACCATTGGGCTCCGGCAGGCATGACAACGTGCTGGAATTGCGTCCGGGCCAGACCCGCCTGGATTTCCGCGTACGTTCCCCCCTCGGGGCTGAGCCATTCCTGCCAGCGCCGTCCGCCGGGGCTTTGGCCCCAGACGAACAGCTTGCGTCCGCGCAGTGTCCCGGTGGACAGCATGGCCAATCCATCGCCTTCCCGGTCGGCTTGGAGGATCCAGGGCTGGTTTTCCGCGGAGATGTCGAAGAAGAAGTCACGGGCGCGGGTGTTGTTGACCGGCCACGTGCAGTCAACGCCGCCGTCATCGGCCGGGTTCACCCGGGATACGCCGTCGGTGTAACTGCTTGCGAAGGCAGATTCGGCGGGAGCGATGACGCGGTCGCCGGGCTGTTCCGGCACCGCGGCGTTTGTCCACCAGTACATTGGCACAGCGGAGTCATTCGGGTTTCTCACCCGGATGGTCACGTAAAGCACTGGCGAGTCGGGTGGCAGCCACGCGTCGATCTGGAAAACGACTTCGCGCAGCCGTTCGAACTCCCACATCCGCAGCACGTCCTGGCCGTCCGAATTGGTCAGGACACCTGCATGCAGCGGACTGCAGGTGGTGGGCGAATGTCCGCGGGTTCCAATGTTCCATTCCACTCCACCGGCGAACCAGGCGTTGCGTAAGGCGAGATTCGCGAGCTGGATGCAGGACGGGGTGTAGAGCAGGTTCTTGCCGGTGCCCTTGTCGACCAGTTCCCAGAGGCGGCCGCCCAGCCCCGGGAGGAATACGGCCCGCAGCTGATCATTCTCCAGGGTCACGGTCTGGAGGAGGCGGTTTGACCTTGCCCGGCCGTAACCGTCCTGCAACTGGTAGGGGTAGAGGTTGCGTGGATGTCCGTAGGCAGCGCCGTCGAGAATTTCCCGGGGCACGCCGCCGGTGATCTCATAGGGGCTTTCCAGCGGGGCGCCGAGCATCGGGAGGGGATTGACCGGTCCAGGATCGGACATCATCACGCTCCGTTGTCCCAGGGTCACCGTTGTCACGGCCCGGGCATCTTCGTTCATCCTGTCCTCGCTTTCCGTGAGGCTCGTGGATCCGGCTATTGCGTTCCGGGAAGGAGCGGCTCAAGCCAGGTTCCGGATCGCATTACGGCTTGAAGCAGGAACGCCCTGTCGACGGTAATGAGGTCTGCGCGCAGTCCGGGCCGGAAATCGCCGACCTCGCGGGAGAGCCCCAGGACGCGGGCCGGGGTGGCCGTTGCGGCACGGACCGCCTCCCTTGGGGTCACGCCCGCAGCTATGGTCCGCTGCAGGACTTCGAGCATCGTGGCCGTTCCGCCGGCAATGGAGCCACTGGTGCGCAATCGGGCCACCCCGTCCTGGACCTCGACAACTGAAGGCCCAAGACCGTAGGTGCCGTCGGCCAGCCCGGTGGCGGCCATGGAGTCGGTGACCAGCGCGATGTTGCCGGCACCAACCAGGTCGAAGACTGCTGAGACGATCTGGGGATCGAGATGCGTGTTGTCGGCAATGAGTTCGAGGACGGCCTTTCCGGCCTTTGCGGCCTGGAGGCAGGCGGGCACAGGGCCCGGGGAGCGGTGATGCATGGGAGGCATGCCGTTAAAGAGGTGGGTGACGGTCCCGGTCCTCCCCATACCCGCGTCGGCGTCGGCGTCGGACAGTTGTCCGTGGGTACGGAGCAGGAACTGACGGGTGGTGACGGCGTCGGCGTCGGTATGTCCGATGGAGGGGACCACGCGCCGGGCTATCAGGAGATCGACCAGTTCGTCGGCGCGGGGCAGCTCCGGCGCATAGGTCATGGTCCGTACGGCACCTTCCGCCGCCGAAATGAGCTCTCCGGCCAGGGCAAGGTCAGGGTCGCGGATCCATTGCGGGTTCTGCGCGCCGCATCTGTCCAGCGAGAGGAACGGGCCCTCGAGGTGAATGCCGGCGACCATGCCTTCGGCTGTCAGGGACGTGAACAGCGATATGGCGCGCAACAGGTCTTCCCGGGACGCGGTGACCAGGCTTGCAAGCAGGGTTGTGGTGCCGCTGCGGTGGAGGGAGCCGATGGCTTTCCTCGCATTGTCCTCGTCAGCGGAGGGGAAATCCGTTCCGAATGCGCCGTGGCAGTGCAGATCAACGAGCCCGGGCAGCACCGTCAGGTGCGGTTCCAGGCGATGCATGTCGGCCGGAGCCCCGTGTGGATAGTCCCGTTCGGAGCCGGCGTAGACAATGCGGTCTGCTTCGATCGCGACCAGGCCGTCGTCGAGGTCCATGCTTCCACTGAGGATCCGGCCGGCGACCAGAGTCCTGGTTGCCGTCATCGCAAGACCCCGGTTCCAGTCCACAAGGTTTCTGTGGCGGCTGATGGTTGAGAGCTGGCCAAGGGTTCCTCTTTCAGGTCGTCGGTGCTGTTTTCACTGGAGTGCCGGCGGCTTTCACTGGAGTGCCGGCGGCATCCCGAAATGGTGCAGCCGTCTCTTGAAGCCGCCGGAAGACCCGGGCGTCCACCGGTATTCCGGCCCGTCTCAGGGCAAGCACCGCGGCGCCGGTGAGGCCGTCTCCCACGGGGATGACTTCGTCGTTTCCCAAGGCCGCTTTGAGCGGCGCGGCCAGGACGGCAGGTGCCGCCAACACCGCGCGTGCCACGCTTCCGCCGATCACCACGGATCCGGTCAGACCGCCGTCCCGGACTGCGTTGAGGGTCCGGACAAGGGCGGACGCAGCAGCCGTCACGATTCGTGCGGCCACCGGATCGTGCCCGGCCGCCTGGAAAGCGAGCGGCGCGAAGCGCGAGAGCTCGATCGGCCTCACGTTGTAGAGTGCGTCCGCCAGGTCAAGCAGCACGCTGGGGCGCCCCTGCATCCGCTCCGGCGTCAGCTCCAGGTGGAGTTCATGGAGCAACAAAGCCGTAAGGGCGGTTTCGGGGGCCCGGCCATCGATGGAGGCGACGACGGCCCGGGCCACCCGGTGGCCGATCCAGTATCCGGAACCGGCGTCGCCCAGGAGCCAGCCGGTTCCATCGGCTACCAGATCGAGGCGCCCATGCGCGATCCGCGCGGCCACCGAGCCCGTACCGGCCACGAGGACGTATCCGAAGGTCCGGTGGGTGCCCGAATGGAACATGGCAAGAAGGTCGGCCTCGATTTCCACGTTCCCGCGAACACCGAACGCGGCAAGGCGTTCGGCGATGCCCGCCGGCGGCATCCGGAGACCGGCGCCGGCCATGGCGACCAGGGCCGAGGAAATGGTGTGGTTCTTTGGCCCCGAAGCGGCGACAGCCATTGCCGCCGCAGCAATGACGGCGGTTAGTGCGTTGTCATAACCGGCGGAGACCGGGTTTCCCCCGCCGGCGATTCCGTATCCGAGGCACTGTCCGGACGCATCGAGGACCGCCGCGCGGGTCGATGTGCCGCCGGCGTCTATCGCGAGAATCCTCTGCACGGTTATCCGCTCGTCCTTGCTTAATTGTGACTTGACACACACGTTAGGGCATGAGAATACTTTTTGTAAAACGCCCCGGAATAAGAAAAGGATTACCGTGACCCCTGCAGCACCATCGTCCGCGGGCCGGGCTGTCGGCGTCATCAACCGAATACGCACACGCCTGCCCGAGATGTCAGGGGCCATGGTGAAGATTGCCGAGTTCCTTTTGGAACAACCCAATGCTCCGTTGGACGCGTCGATCGGTGACCTGGCGAATCAGACGGGAACTTCTCCGGCCACGATCACCCGTTTCTGCCGACTGATCGGATACCAGGGCTATGCCCCCTTCCGGGTCAGCATTGCCACGGAACTTGGGCGGGTCTCGGCCCGTGATTCGTGGAAGATCGATATCGGACGCGCCTTTGGCCCCGATGACTCGCCGGCGGAAGTCCTGAGCACGCTCATGAACGCCCATACGCGTTCGCTGCAGGAAACCGCGTCCATGATGGATCTGGCCCTGCTGCAGCAGATTGCCGAAAAGATTGCCACCAGCAACCACGTGGATATCTATGGAGTCGGCGGAAGCGCGATGCTGGCCGAGGAATTGCATGCGCGGCTTTACCGGATCGGCATCAACAGCCATCACTGGTCAGAAGTGCACGTCGGGCTGACCAGCGCCGCCATCCAGGGTGAGGGCTGCGTCGCCATCGGAATATCGAACACCGGACGCACGGAGGAAACCATCCAGATGCTCCGCCAGGCGCGGCTGTCGGGTGCCCTCACCGTGGCATTGAGTAACAACCCGTCATCCCCGCTCGCCGAGGCCGCCGACCTCCAGATCACTACATCGGTGCATGAACACTTCCTGCAGCCCGACGATCTGTCTGCCAAACATGTCCAGTTGCTGGTCCTGGACCTGCTGTACCTGCTGGTTGCCCAGCACGACTTCGAACGGTCCACAGCCAATCTGGCCGCCTCCGCCCAGGCCGTCGCTGCACATCGCCGGCCGCACCGGGGGCCGGCCAAAAACCGCGTTCCGGCACCAGCAATGTCCGGGTCCCACGACTGACTGAAGCCAGGAGTCACCTTGTCCGTTTCCATCCCCACATCCGACCTCGTCCAGGCCTACACCCGGGAAGTCACATCACGCATCCAGGAGCTCTCGCGGCAGGCGGTGTCGGGAAGCCTCGACGAGGCCATCGAACTGCTCAAGGCCGCGATCGACAAAGGCGGCGTCATCCAGGCCTTCGGCACCGGGCATTCCGAAGCCTTCGCCATGGAAATTGCCGGGCGGGCGGGCGGCCTGATTCCCACCAACAGGATTGCCCTGCGTGATGTGGTGCTTCGCGGATCGTACGACGTCGGGGCCCTCACCGGATCTTCGCTGGAGCGCAACCCCTCAGTGGTCAACGAACTGTTCGCCGTTTCCCCGGTGGGACCCGAGGACGTTTTCGTGATCGCCTCCAACTCGGGGGTCAACGGTTCCATCGTGGGCCTTGCTCTCCTGGCCAAAGCAAAAGGACACAAAGTCATAGCCGTCACCAGCATGGCGCACACCCTGGAGGTCGAACCGAAACACCCCAGCGGCAAGCGCCTGTGCGACGTCGCCGACGTCGTCATCGATAACACGGCACCCTTCGGCGACGCTGTGCTTGAGATGGCAGCCGGCATTGCGGTCGGTGCAGTCTCATCCATCACCGCCGCCTTCATCGCACAGCTGCTCACCATAGGCACCGCGAACCGGATAGCCGAAGAAGGCAAGAAACCGCCTGTCTACATCTCCGCCAACATCCCCGGCGGCGACGACCACAACCACGCCCTCGAAGACCTCTATAAGAGCCGGATCCGGCGCGATGCCTGAATCGGAGCCGACAACAGGAGCATCCATCCGTAGACCGCGGTGCGGGCAACGGTAACAAGAAAGGCAGCAGATCAACATGAACATTCAACACACACCCTTGGAACGCCGGCGCTTCCTGGGCGGCGTTCTCGCCGCCGCAGTCCTGGTACCGCTTGGGGGCTCCCTGGCCTCCTGCGCGGCTGGAGGCGGGGGAACAACATCCGGACCAAGCGGAACGGTGTCCGATGCGAACCCCTTCGGCATGGCCGACAACTCCACAATCGATGCGGTGATCTTCAAGGGCGGCTACGGCATCGACTACGCGACCTACGCCGGGGACCTGGTCCAAAAGAACCATTCGGGAACAACAGCCAAGGTGGCGGCGTCAACAAACATTGCCCAGGAACTGCAGCCACGCTTCGTCGGCGGCAACCCGCCGGACCTCATCGATGACTCCGGCGCCAACCTGATCGGCATCAACACCATCCTTTCGCAGCTTGAAGACCTCAACCCGGTCGTGAACGCGAAGAACCTAGAGGGAACCGTCATCAAGGACACCCTGTACCCGGGCGTCCTCGCTCCCGGAACCTTCGGCGATAAGCTCGCCGCGATCAACTACGTCCTAACCGTCTTTGGCGTGTGGTACTCGGCGTCGCTGTTCGAACAGAACGGCTGGACCGTCCCGAAAACGTGGGATGAAATGCTCGCCCTGGGCGAGAAGGCAAAAGGCCAGGGCAAATACCTGTTCTGCTGGGGGAAGGAAGCCGCAACCTACTACCTCGAACTGGCCATTGCTTCCGCCATCAAGGAAGGCGGCGACGACGTGCGTCTTGCCCTGGACAACCTCAAGGAGAACTGCTGGTCCCATCCCGCGGTGCAAAGCGTGCTCGCCGGCATGGAAAAGATCATCAAAGCCGGCTACATGAAGCCCGGCGGGTCCGGCACCGCGTTCACGGCTGCCCAGGCGCAGTGGATCCATGACCAGTCTGCCGTCCTGTACCCGTCCGGTTCCTGGATCGAAAATGAAATGAAGGACCAGACCCTGCCCGGATTCAAGCTCACCGGCGCGCCGGCGCCGACCGTTACCAGCGGATCGAAATTCCCCTATGAGGCCCTGCACAGCGCGGCGGCCGAAGCTTATATCGTTCCCTCGCAGGCGAAGAACGTTCCCGGGGGCAAGGAAATGCTGCGCACGATGCTGTCCAAGGACGCCGCCACCAATTTCGCCAAGAACCAGTTGGCATCGACCATCGTCAAGGGAACAATTCCGTCCGACGGCTTCGGCTCCACCGCCCTGGTATCGCAGATCAAGATGCTCGACGCTGCCGGGAAGAACGTCTTTACCTGGGGCTTCGTTGACGTCTACGGAATGAACAAGGACCTGCTCGTTGTCTGGAACACCTTCCTGGACGGAAAATCCGACGTGGCGACCCTGACCTCGGACATGCAGAAAATCACCGACAAGGTCCGCAACGACAGCTCCGTCAGCAAGGTCGACGTGAAATGAGCCTGTTGGGAACGGGTGTCCCTCCGGCGGGCAAGGCGCCCGCCGAGGGGACACGGCGTCGATCGAGATGGAGTCCTGAGCGGGCCAGCTTCATCGCGGTGTTTCTGGGAGTCCCGCTGGCCGTGTACCTGGTCTTCGTGGTTTCCCCGTTCGTGCAGGCCTTCTACTACTCCATGACCGACTGGTCAGGGTTCACCCAAAAGATGAACTTCACCGGGTTGGCCAATTATGGAAGGCTCTTCTCCGACGACATCTTCATGAAGGCGATGGGCAACAACATTCTCCTCGCCCTGGTGCTTCCGGCCCTGACAATCGTGCTCAGCCTCATCCTCGCGTCCCTGGTCACGGTGGGCGGAAGCAGCCGCGGCCAGGTCAAAGGCCTGCGGAACTCCAGCTTCTACCGGGTGGTCTCGTTCTTCCCGTACGTGATCCCCGCGATCATCATCGGCATCATGTGGGGCCAGATCTATGATCCGAGCAACGGCCTGCTCAACGGCCTCCTCACGGCCGCCGGACTCGGACAGTTCAAGTCCTTCGCCTGGCTGGGCAGCGAAAACACCGCGATGGCCGCCTCGATGTTCGTCATCATCTGGGGCTTCGTCGGCTTCTACATGGTGCTCTTTGTCGCCGCGATCAAGGGCATTCCCGCAGAACTCTTCGAAGCAGCCCGGATCGACGGCGCCGGCCGGTTACGCACCGCCACGAGCATTACCATCCCCCTGATCCGGGACAACATCCAGACTGCCTACATCTACATGGGAATCCTGGCCCTGGACGCCTTCGTATACATGGTGGCCCTGAACCCGGGCGGCGGTCCCAACAATTCAACCCTGGTGATGTCCCAGCAACTGTTCTCCACGGCGTTCAACAAAGGCCAGTTCGGCCTCGCCTGCGCCATGGGCGTCGTCCTGGCCGTCATCACCCTGGCGTTCTCGGGGCTGGTCTTCCTCGTCAACAAACTCACCGGCGGAAGCAAGGACACCCAGTGATGACCTCCATCAAAGCAGCTGGACACAGGGTGGCAGCCCCAACGAGGCTGGTCCAGCGTAAACCGGAATCAACCACCAACGACAGGGTCGTGGGCGCCGTCTCCCACACCATGCTGACCATCTGGTCCCTGATCGTGATCCTGCCCCTGCTGTGGACAATCATGACCTCGTTCAAGACGACGACGGAAATCTTCGCGTCGCCTTTTGCGCTGCCGAAGAACTGGAACTTCGACAACTACGTCAAGGCCTGGACCACGGCCGGCATCGGGAGCTACTTCCTCAACTCGGTCATCGTCGTTGGCAGCGCCCTCATCATCGTCATGATGCTCGGAGCGATGTGCGCGTATGTGCTGGCCCGGTTCGCGTTGCCCGGCGGCAGGGCCATCTACTACCTCATGCTGGCCGGGCTGACGTTTCCGATCTTCCTTGCCATCGTCCCGCTGTTCTTCATCCTGAAAAACGTCGGACTGCTCAACACGCTGCCCGGGCTCATCATCACCTACGTCGCCTTCGCCCTGCCGTTCACCGTCTTCTTCCTCTTCTCCTTCTTCAAGGCGCTCCCCAACGAGATCGCCGAAGCAGCAGCACTGGACGGTGCCGGAGAGTGGCGGACGTTCTTCCAGGTGATGCTGCCCATGGCAAGGCCGGGACTGGCCTCCGTGCTCATCTTCAACTTCCTCGGGCTCTGGAACCAATTCCTCATCCCGGTGGCACTGAACACCAACACGAAGAACTACGTCCTGTCCCAGGGGCTTGCGGCCTTCGCCTCCCAGGCAGGGTACGCCGTCGACTTCGGCGCCCTCTTTGCTGCCGTCGTCATCACCGTCGTGCCTGTACTCATCATCTACGTGATATTCCAGCGGCAGCTGCAAGGATCAGTTTCCCAAGGCACCTCCAAATAACAAGGCACCTCCAAATAGGGCGCACCTCCAAACAGAAGGAACTGCATGTCCCGGGTAGTCATCATCGGAGCGACTGGCCACGTCGGCGGGTACCTTGTGCCGCGCCTCGCCGAAGCGGGGCACGAGGTCATAGCCGTCAGCCGCGGGATCAGCCAGCCCTACAGGGAGCATCCGGCCTGGAAAGAGGTCCAACGCCTGGCCGTCGACCGCGACGTGGCCGACGCAGAGGGAACGTTTGCCGGCCGGATCGCCGACCTTCGGCCCGACGTCGTTATTGACATGCTGTGTTTCACGCCGGACTCTGCCGAACAGCTCATTACCGCCCTCCGGGGCCGCGTGGAACTGCTGCTGAGCTGCGGCACTATCTGGGTACACGGCCCGGGGACGGAAGTTCCCACCCGCGAAGAGGATGCACGTGAACCATTCGGTGACTACGGAACGAGGAAGGCCCGGATCGAGGAACTGCTGCTGGCCGAATCGCGAAGACCGGCAGGCCTCCGTTCCTCGGTGCTCCACCCCGGGCATATTACGGGGCCCGGATGGGCCATGGTGAACGCCGCAGGGAACTTCGACCTCGACGTGTGGCACAGACTGGCCACCGGGCAGCCCGTGGACGTACCCAACTTTGGCCTGGAAACGGTGCACCACGTGCACGCCGATGATGTTGCGCAGGCTTTCCAGAGGGCACTGGACCGCCCGCAGGCGTCCGCGGGCAACAGCTATCACGTCGTCTCGCAAAGAGCCCTGACCCTGCGGGGGCTCGCGGCGGCCGCCGCCGCATGGTTCGGTCAGGAAGCCCACCTCCGGTTCCTGCCGTTCGAGGAGTTCCGGTCCAGCACCTCGCCCCGCAACGCCGACGCGTCCTTTGACCACATCAGCCGGAGCCCTTCGATGAGCATCGGGAAAGCGCAGCAGGAGCTGGGCTACTCCCCCCGGTATACCTCGCTCCAGGCGATCGCCGAGGGCCTGCGGTGGCTCATCTCGGACGGCCGGCTCGACGTCGGCGGCCGGGAACTTAGGACCTCGGAGGCCTGACCTGGGCCTGGTGCCGATCCAGGATCCGTGCGCAGCGGATGAACCCCAGGTGTGAGTAGGCCTGGGGGTGGTTGCCCAGGTGGGTTTCGGTGCCCGGGTCATATTCCTCGGGCAGCAGGCCGGTGGGGCCGAAGAGGTTCACCAACTGGTCGAACAGGTCCCAGGCCTCCTCGATCCTGCCCACGGCAACGTACGCCTCAATGAGCCAGGTGGTGCAGATGTGGAAGCCGCCCTCCAGGCCCGGCAGTCCGTCGTCGTACCTGTACCGGAAAACGGTTGGACCCACGCGCAGTTCCCGTTCCACGGCCGTGACAGTGTCCAGGAAGCGCTGGTCGTTGACGTCCAGCAGGCCGGACAGTCCGATGTGCAGGACGGCGGCATCCAGGTCGGGACTGTCGTAGGCGACGGTGTAGGACGACGCCGACTCGTCCCACCCTTCGCGCAGCACCTCGTCCCGGATGGTGTTGGCTGTCGGTTCCCAGGAGGGTTCCGGAGCCCTTCCGTGCCGGGCCGCTGTCTGCAGCGCCCGGTCCAGCGTCACCCAGCACATCACCTTGGTGTACACGTGATGCCGCGGTGCCCGCCGGGCCTCCCAAATGCCGTGGTCGGCCTCGTGCCAGCGCGCCAGTACCGCCGAGGCCATTTGCACCATGAGTTCCCAGTGATCATCGCTGAGGCCGCCTTCCCGCTCGCTCAGTGAATGGATCAGTTCGGCGATGGGACCGAAGACATCCAGCTGGACCTGGTGGTCGGCGGCGTTTCCGATCCGGACGGGACGGGATCCCGCGTAGCCGGGCAGGCTGTCGATGACCGCCTCGGTGGACAGCGCCGCCCCCGTGACGGAGTACAGCGGATGCAGCCATTCCGGGCCGGGCGCGTGCTCCAGGATCCGTCCCAGCCAGCTGAGGAACCCGGCCGCCTCTGCCGTGGAGCCGAGATCCACCAGCGCATTCACCGTCATGGAACCGTCCCGCAGCCAGCAGTACCGGTAGTCCCAGTTGCGGGTCCCGCCGATCCCTTCGGGGAGGGACGTCGTGGGGGCCGCCAGCACGGCGCCCGTGGGTTCATGCACCAGGGCACGGAGAACCAGCGCGGAGCGGCGCACCAGGGACGGTTTGACCCCGGGCAGCTCCAGCTCCTGCACCCAGCGGCGGGAATGGAGGGCCACCCAGGCCCGTCGTTCGGTCTCGCCGCCGGGGTCAGCGGCCCGCGGCTCAGTGTCGCCGCAGCGCAGGTTAAGCACGACCGGGCCGTCCTGCAGGTTCACGACGGCGGTGGCCGTGGCATGCAGGCCGTCCGAGGCGATGGAAAAGCGGGCGCCGGGGGCGAGCAGGACGATCGGGTCGGAGGTGCCCACCACGTGCAACTCGTCGCCGCGGGCCTCCATGCTGAAGGGGGCGTTGGCGTAGTCCGGCCTGGGCGCGAACACGATCCTGGCCGCACCGCTGCCGGAGAGTACGCGGACCAGGCTGGTGATGCCGTCCGGCGCCGGCTCAAGGTAGTCGGTGACCGTCACGTCCGCCCACCGGGTCTCCACGATCATGGTGCTGTCCACATAGCGCTGGCCCAGCACCTGGGAAGGCTTGACGGGTTCCACCGAGAAATGCCCGGCGGCGTCTCCTCCGAGGATGTGGGCAAACAGGGAGCCGGAATCGGGCAGCGGATGGCTCATCCAGCAGACCTTCGCGTCGGGCGTGACCAGCGCCGTGGAGGACCCGTTGCCGATCATCGAATGCCGCTCCAGGCCCACCGCATCCTCGCCGAAGAGCCAGGCACGCCGCAATTCAAAAAGGATGGCAAGGACCCGGGCGAAGGATTCCGGATCGCGAAGCCGGTGGGCGGCGGCCGTCTCCCCCGGACCGACCTTCAGGCCCATGTCCGGGCCACGCAGCGTTCCTATCGCCAGCTCGTCACTGTAAGCATCCCCGGCATACATGGCGGCGCTGGCCCCAAGCCGGGTCCTGAGGTTCTCCAGTGCCTCTGCCTTGGACGGCTCGACGACGGACAGGTCCAGGACCGAGCCGTCCACGATAAAAAACAATCCGTGGGCGCGGGCGATCTCGCGCGCGGTTTCGGTGACGGTCTCCACCACCTCGGCAGTTGCCGGCCGGGTGTGCACGGAAACGGCCACGGGCTTTCGTTCAATCCAGACGCCCTGCTGGAAGCCCACTGCCTCGGACAACGCCATGGCCACTTTCTGCAGCGCCGCTTCGGTGGCCAGGGACTGGACGTGGGCAAAGCCCATGTCCGACTCCGCGCCGTGTGACCCGATCAGGTGCACTTCCGCTGGCAGGCGGGACACGGCGGCAAGGTCACGGAGCGAGCGCCCGGAGATGACGGCGGCATGGGTGTTGGGCAGGGCCGCCAGTGCGCGCAAGGCAATGGCCGCGCTTCCCAGGGGCAGGGTTTCGGTGGATATCCCTTCGGCGTCGCACAGGGTACCGCCGTAGTTGCAGGCCACGAGGAGGCCGGGGACGCGGGCCAGGACTTTCAGCTCCGCCAGGAGGGTGGGGGTGAGGCCGTCGTCAGCCGCATCCGACTGGACGAAGGCCCGGAGCAGTCCCAGCGGGAGCGATTTGGTCAGCAGCGCGGAGTCCGCAACGCTCCGGTTCAACGGAGTTGGCATCCCTGTACCCCTCAAAGCAGAACCTGGCCCGGGACAGCAGCCGCTGGATTTCCTGGCGGACTACCGGGTGGTGCCCCTCCCCGAGTTCCATGACGGGATCCCGGAGGGGGCAGTGTTCATTTTCCGGCGATGCAGTTTCACCTGAATGTCCCGGTGATTGCGGCGGTGTTAAGTCCGTCGGTGTTAAGTCCGGCGCCCGTTCCTAGACCCGCGCCAGCCCGGCAGCCTGTGCGAGCAGCTCCACGGATCGCAGCCTGGCCGGGGTCCCCGTGCTCTGGTGCGCGACGATGAGCTCGTCGGCGTCGGAGTGTTTGGCAAACCCGTCGAGGTACCCGATCACGACGTCGGGCGTGCCGACGGCGGAGTAGGTCATCATCTGGGACACGTGCTGCCCCTGCGGGGAGTCCAGGATCATGTCCGCCTCGTCGTCCGTGAAGTCGCGTCCGCCGCCAAAGAAGAGGGCGACCCGGGCGCGCTTTGTGGCCCGGAATGTTTCCTGGGCCTCGGACGCGGAATCGGCGGCAATGACGTTGACGCCGGCGATGACATACGGGGAGGCCAGCTGGGCGGACGGCTTAAATTCACGGCGGTAGAGGGCCACGGCATCCTGAAGGGCACCAGGCGCAAAATGGGACGCGAAGGCGTAGGGCAGCCCCAGCTGGGCGGCCAGGCGGGCGCCGAAAAGCGATGAGCCAAGGATGTAGAGCGGAACATTGGTGCCTTTGCCGGGGGTGGCCTCGACACCCTGGATCCGGGTCGGGCCGGTCAGGTACCCCTGAAGTTCCAGGACATCCTGGGGGAAACTATCCGCGGACGCGGGATCCCGCCGCAGTGCCCGCATGGTGTTCTGGTCACTGCCCGGCGCCCGCCCCAGGCCAAGGTCGATCCGCCCAGGGTGCAGGGTTTCCAGGGTACCGAACTGCTCCGCGATGGTCAGCGGCGAGTGGTTGGGAAGCATGATGCCGCCCGCGCCCAGCCGGATGGTCTGCGTGTGGGCTGCCACGTGGGCGATCAGCACGCTGGTGGCCGAGGAGGCGATGGAGGACATATTGTGGTGCTCTGCGTACCAGATCCGCCGGTAGCCCAACTGTTCCGCGCGCTGTGCCATGGCAACGCTCCCCGCGAAACTCTCCGCCGCCGTCTGGCCCTTGCCGATGGTTGCCAGATCAAGAATGGAGAGCGGAAGAGTCACGTCAGTGCCGGCCTTTCAGTGCGTTGCATCGTGGTGGGCGCGCCGGGTCGCGGCGGGCACACTGTGGACAACGACGGCGCAACCCGGCTTATTTCTCCATCCTGCTCATTTCTCCACCCGGCTTATTTCTGCACGCTGCTCATTTCTGCCTGCACCCGGCGGCGTTGCAGCACAAAGGGGCCCGGCCACGCGGCCGGACCCCTTCGTGGTGGGACGGGGACTACTTCAGCTTGAAGTTCGCACTGATGGAGCTGCCATCCTTTGCGGTCATGGTGAGCTTGTAGCAGGTCCCCGCACCGGTGGGGGTTTTCCAGTTGTAGATGAACTGGCCGGCCGTGGCGTCGTAGCGCAGGGACGTATTGCCTGTGGTTGTTGCCTCGATGGCGTCAATGTAGTCCAGCGTGCACTGGATCCTGCTTGCACCCAGCGAGACAAGGCTGGGGTCAGTCAATTCGGTGGAACCGGCGAAGACTTCGAACTTTGCCGGAACAGTGCTGCCGCCCTTGACCGTATTCAGCACACCATCCATGTCGACCGGCTGGTAGAAGCCCCTGATGGTCCAGGCCAGCACACTGTACGTCTGGGTCGCCGTGGCGGTGTTGCCCGCATTGTCGGTGGCCGTGGCCGTCAGGGTGTGGGAGCCCACTTCGGTTCCGTAGCCGCTGACAACGCAGCTTGCCAGGCCTGACAGTGCATCTGAGCCAACGCAGTCCGGAGCTGCCGGAGTGGAACCGAAGTAGCCGGTAGGCACCGTGGTGCTGAAGGCAACAGTCGGGGCAGTCTTGTCGATCTCGTAGCTGCTTGTGGCTGCACCGGCGTCGGTCACGTTGCCGGCAACATCTTCGAAGGCCGGGCTCTCGACGACGACCGACGACCCTTCACCGTTCGAGGTGACGGTCTTCGTTGCAGACAGTGGTCCTGATGTTTCGTCCGTACCGGTGAAGGTGGCCACAACGTCGCTCCTGTACCAGCCGTTGGTTCCCTCAGTTCCGCTCGCACCGGTGTAGGAGACGGCCGGTGCTGTCTTGTCGATCTTGAACGAATGGCTTGCGGCGCCGGCTGCGGTGGCATTGCCTGCATTGTCCAGGAATTCCGGGCTGAAGACGGTAACGGCTGATCCTTCTCCTGCGGAAGCCACAGTCTGCGTGGCCGAGGCAGGTCCTGACGTTGCGTCGGCTGCCGTGAACAGGGCCAGCACGTCGGAGGTGTACCAGCCGTCGTTGCCCCCGCTACCGGTTGCGCTCGTGTAGCTGACAGATGGTGCCGTTCCGTCCTTCTTGATGGGCACGGTCACAGGGCCGGTGGTGCCGCCACTGCTGGTCGCAGTGCAGCTGTAGTCGGCGGGCAGCTGGTCCACGGCGATGACCTGGTCCTGGCAGCCGGTGAGCTGCAGCGTACTGGGCGAATCGGACTCGGTAACGCTCCAGGTCAAGGCCACGTTGCTC
>DATCNU010000216.1:0-53010 GCA_036565085.1 Arthrobacter sp. | reverse complement strand
CTGGCTTCCGGCGTCAAGTTCCTGACCAAGTCCACCGTGTCTTCCAAGAAGACCATCGAGTGGGAAGACGGAAACACCTACCCGGTCATCGACGTCGAAATCTCCTCCGAGTCCCACCCGTTCTACACGGGCAAGCAGCGCATCATGGACTCTGCAGGCCGCGTCGAGCGCTTCAACGCTCGCTTCAAGGGCTTCGGCGGCAAGAAGTAACCCGCTTCCCCAAGGTTCTTTGGAAAGCCCGCACCGGCAACGGTGCGGGCTTTCCTGCGTTGCGGCAGGATGGAGGCATGACCCTTCCTCCGTTTGACACCGGTGCGGCCGAGCGCGGGCACGACGCCGGCGGCCGCCGCCATGGTGAGTACAAGGTTCCCGGCGGCAAGCTCGTCGTCGTGGATCTCGACGTCGTCTCCGGGGTTTTCAGGGACGTTTCGGTCAGCGGTGACTTCTTCCTGGAGCCGGACGAGGCGCTGCTGGACATCAACCGGGCGCTGAGCGGCCTTCCCGAGGCCACAGGCGGGGCGGAGATCTCCGCAGCCCTGGCGGCGGCAATCCCGGGGGACGCCGTCCTCTTCGGCTTCTCAACCGACGCCGTTGCCATCGCCGTCCGCCGGGCTCTGGCGAAGGCGACGGGATGGGGGGACCACCACTGGAACGTCATCGCCCCCACAGTGCTGCCGACCCACGTTAACGTTGCCCTTGACGAGGTACTCACCGAGGAGGTCGGGGCCGGTCGCCGCAATCCCACGCTCCGGTTCTGGGACTGGGTGGAACCATCGGTAGTGATCGGCAGCTTCCAGTCCGTCCGCAACGAGATCCATCCGGAAGGGGTGGCCCGGCACGGCATCAGGGTGGTGCGCAGGATCAGCGGCGGGGGAGCGATGTTCATGGAAGCCGGCAACTGCATCACTTATTCGCTGTACCTGCCCCAGACCCTGGTGGACGGCATCAGTTTCGCGGAATCCTACGCTTTCCTGGACGCCTGGGTGATGGCCGCCCTGGAGAAACTCGGGATTGCCGCGTTCTATGTACCGCTCAATGACATCGCAACGGACCAGGGCAAGATCGGCGGGGCTGCGCAGAAGCGGCTCGCCAATGGCGGCATGCTGCACCACGTCACCATGAGCTACGACATTGACGCGGACAAGATGGTCGATGTGTTGCGCATCGGCAAGGAGAAGCTTTCGGACAAAGGCACACGCAGCGCTAAGAAACGGGTGGACCCCCTGCGACGGCAAACCGGTCTGGCGCGCACGGAAATCATCGCCGCCATGATGGAGGTTTTCAGCGAACGGTACGCGGCCACCCCATCAGAACTTACTGAGGCCGAATTGGCCGCCGCCCGCGACCGGGTGGCGTCGAAGTTCGGCACCGGGGAATGGCTGAACCGGGTTCCCTAGAAAGTCCGTCGAGTGCTCCCCGGCGGCTGCGGTGTCTTCACGGCAACGGCCTGCGCGGTCAGGGCGCGCTGCAGGTGGCTGCGCTGCTCCACGATGATTCTTCGCAGGGCACGGGGTGCATCGGCATTTTCCGCCAGCCAGGCATCCGTGCGGACTGCCACCGGGTGTTGCTCCGGCAGGGCACCGTCCGCGGGCAGGTCCTGTGCCAGGGGATACAGTCCGCGGACGATCCGGCTGGCAATTTCGATGCTCCGCCCGTCCCAGACGCTCCGGAGGCAGGCGAAATACGGTTCGACGTAGGGTTCCAGCAGCCCGGCCGGCGACGTCATGAAGCCGGCAATGGTGGCGCTGAGGAGCTGGTTGGACAGTTCCTGCGTTTCGACAGCGGCATGCCAGGCTTCGCCTTTCACGTCCGGATCCGGCCGGGCGGCGAGCGCCGTTGCATGTCCGGCACGTCCGGACGCGGTGTTGTCCCGGGCCAGCTCGGCGTCCAGCTCCCCGGCACTGGCCTGGCCGTTCGCCGCGAGTGCGTGCCAGATATTCCATCGCAGCTCAGCGTCCACGGCCAGTCCGTCCGGCACCGCAGTGCCCTCCAGGAGGCCCCTGAGCAGTGCGAGTACGGACGGGTCGTGCCGGCTCACAGAAGCCAGCGTCCGCGCCCAGGCCAGCTGGTGGTCCGAACCTGGCGCAGCCCGCGCCAGCTGCGTTTCAGCGGCAGCCAGGAATTCCCAGCGGACCGCGTCCCGGCGACCGGCGGCGGTGTAGCGTTCGACGGCGGTGGAGGCGTTCTCAAGTATGGTCAGCAGGACGCCGATTCCGGTTTCCGACGGCCCGAAGGCTCGCACCGCCTCCACGTAGCGGGCGGCGGGGCTCTCGCCGTCCCGTGCCGAGTTCCACAGGGCGGTCCAGCAGAGTGCTCGGGCCAGGGGATCGCCGATCCGGTCCAGCGACTCGAGCACCGTGGCCTCGGACGCCGGGTCCAGGCGCACCTTGGCGTAGCTGAGGTCGTCGTCGTTGACCAGCAGGAGTGCGGGCCGCGGCTGGCCTGCGAGGCCGGGAAGGTCCGTCCGCGGCCCCGCGACGTCAGTTTCCATGGTGCCGGTCCGGACCAGGGCTCCGTCGCCGTCGTAGTTGTAGAGGCCCACACGGAGCCGGTGCGGGCGCGGTTCCTGGCGTCCGCTGACGGGGTCCTCCGCATCCTGGACGATGGCCACCGCGCCCAGGACGCCGTCGTGATCTTCCGTCTCCACCGACAGGGTGGAGATGCCCGAGGTCTGCAGCCATTGGGTTGCCCAGCCGGTGAGGTCCCGGCCGGAGGAGGCGCTGAGTGCGTTGAGCAGGTCGGCCAGGGTGGTATTGCCGTACGCATGGTCCCGGAAGTACTGCCGCGAGCCTGCGATGAAAGCTTCGAAGCCCACATAAGCCACCAACTGCTTCAGTACGGATGCTCCCTTGGCATAGGTGATTCCGTCGAAGTTCTGCTTGGCCGCCTCAAGGTCGGGAATGTCGGCCACGACCGGATGCGTGGTGGGCAACTGGTCCTGCACGTAGGCCCAGGCCTTGCGTTTGTTGGCGAAGTTCACCCAGGCCGTGTCCCAGTCCGTGGCGCGGTCCACCCCGAGCGTCCCCAGGTAGTCGGCCAGCGATTCCTTCAGCCACAGGTCGTCCCACCACTTCATGGTGACCAGATCGCCGTACCACATGTGGGCCATTTCATGCATGAGCGTGTTCGCCCGGGCCTGGTACTGCGAATCTGTCGCGCGGGAGGTGAAGACGTAGCTCTCGGTGAACGTCACCAGCCCGGGGTTTTCCATCGCGCCGAGGTTGTATTCCGGGACGAAGGCCTGATCGTACTTTCCCCAGGGGTACGGGAATTCGAAGAGGCGGTTGAAGAAGTCCAGGCCGCGCCTGGTCAAGCTGAACAGCTCAGCCGTGTCAAAGGATTCGGCCATGGATGCCCGGCAGTAAAGGGCCAGCGGGACATCGAGCCGGGTGCCGTCGTCGAGTGTTGCCTCCCAGCGGTCCTGGGCCTTGAAGTAGGGCCCGGCCAGGACCGTGGTGATGTAAGTGGACATCGGTTTGGTCGGGGCGAAATCCCAGCGGCTGGTGGCGGGATCGCCGGCCAGCTGCGTACGGCTGGCCTCAACGCCGTTGGAGGCGACTTCCCAGCCGGACGGCGCGGTGATGTGGAAGGTGAACGCGGCTTTGAGGTCCGGCTGTTCGAAATTGGCGAACACCCGCCTCGCGTCGGCCGGCTCGTACTGGGTGTACAGGTAGCACTGGCCGTCGGCCGGGTCAACGAAGCGGTGCATGCCCTCACCTGACCGGCTGTACAGGGCAGTGCCGGTCACTCTCACCTGGTTCTCTGCCTGCAGGTTGTCGAGCCGGATCCGCGCACCATCAGCGACATCGGCAAAGCGGAGCGCCTTTCCGTTAAGGGAGACGCTCTGGACGCCGCTGCCGATGAAGTCCAGGAAAGTTGACTTCCCGGATTCGGCGGCGGAGAAGTTGATGATGCTGCGGCTGGTGTACCCCGCCACATCCGGGTCCGCGGCGTGGCGGACATCCAGCGCGACGTCGTAGCTGTGGGTGGTAATCAGGGCTGAACGTTCAGCGGCCTCATCGCGCTGCAGATTCTCATGTGACACCCCGCTATCTAATCACGGTGTCCCGGCGCCGGCCCGGGGTCAGGCTGCCGGCATGGGCGGCCAGGAGGTCATCAGCTGTGCCGCAGCCAGGCCCAGGACCGCGATGAGCAGCCACGCAACGAGAGCGGCCAGCAGTGCGCGGGATCCGGTGTGGAGCAGCGCGCGGATCCGAACCGCGGACCCCAGCCCGAACAGCGCGGCCCCAAGCAGGATGTCCTGGAGGCCCGCTCCGGCATCGAGCCAGCCGGAAGTCGGCCAGCCACTGGACCGAAGCGCCACCATGGCCACGAACCCGACAACGAACAGGGGCACCACAGGCGGCAACGCTGCCTGTGGTGCCCCTGTCCCGGCCGTTCCCTGGGCCGTCCGCCGTGCCAGCTCCTCACGGCGCCCTCTGGCGGTGCTGTGCCGCTGATGCGCTCCCGCGACGGCGACAAGGGGCGCCAGGAGCAGCACCCGGGTGAGTTTGACGACGACGGCGATGCCGAGCGCCGCCGTGCCGGCGGTCTGCGCCGTTGCCACCACCTGGCCGACGTCGTGGACTGAGGCACCTGTCCAGGCGCCGAACGCACGCGGGCTCAACTGCAGGGGCTGCACCAGCAGCGGCAGCACTCCGATGGCCAGCGTTCCGCAGAGAGTCACCAGGGCCACGGGCAGCACGGTGTCCACGTGCCGGATCCGCCGGACTGCGGCCATGGCGCCGATGGCGGACGCCCCGCAGATCGAAAAGCCGGTGGCCACCAGCAACGACGTCTCCGGCGGGAGGCGGAAAAGCCGGGCGATGAGATACGTGCCGCAAAAACTTGCGGCCACCACGAAGGCCACCAGGAGCAATGCCGGCCACCCCAGGCCCAGGACATCCATGATGCTGACCTTGAGCCCAAGCATGACGATCCCGGCGCGCATGAAATGCTTGCCTGCAAAGTCCAGGCCCGGTCTGGCCCGGCCGGCTATCCAGACTGCCGTCCCGGGCAGGTTGGCAGCGAGCAGGCCCAGGACGACGGCGAGCGTCATGGCCGGCAGGACAGGCAGCGCGGCATGGACGGCGAACGTTGCGGCCAGGGCCAGGGCGGCGGAGAGCAGACCGGGGTGCAGTCGGTCCGGCATGACGTGCGGGGCGCTGTTCCGTCCACTGATCTGTCCGTCTTCGAATTCTCCGTGGCTTTTGTTCACTGGCACTCACCTACCTTGCCGGACGGGACACGGATTCCACGAACCAGAGTGCCCGCCCGAACACGCCACAATGGATGGCAGTAATGATTTCGAAACAAAAAGATGGTTGGCTAAAGGACATGTCAGACCTATTTCAGGATTACTCCGAGGCTGCCGGGAGAACCGGTGCCTACGACGAGATGTTCGCCCCCGGCCAGGAGTCCCGTGAGTCATACGCCCAGGTGGCAGATGCCCTGGGCAGGCTCTCCCTTGCCGATGTCAGTGCGCGGGCGGATTCGATGGCCCGGACGTTCCTGGACCGTGGTGTGACCTTTGACTTCGCGGGGGAGGAGCGGCCCTTTCCGCTCGACATCGTCCCCCGGGTGATCCCCGCCGACGAGTGGGATGTGCTGGAGCGGGGAGTGGCCCAGCGCGTGCGGGCCCTTGAGGCATTCCTGGACGACGTGTACGACAAAATGAACGTCGTCAATGATGGGGTGATCCCGCGCCGGCTCGTCACCACCAGCGCGCACTTCCATCGCCAGGTGCATGGCTTCGAGCCCGCGGGCGGGGTTCGGGTCCACATTTCCGGCATTGACGTCGTCCGCGATGCGGCGGGAACCTTCCGCGTACTGGAGGACAATGTCCGGGTCCCCTCCGGTGTCAGTTACGTCCTGGAGAACCGCCGGGCGATGGCCAAGGGCCTGCCCGAGGCCTTCGGCCAGCAGCTCATCCGTCCGGTGGAGGAGTACCCCCGCCGGCTGCTCTCCGCCCTGCGCAAGACGGCACCCTCCGGCGTCGACGACCCCACAGTTGTGGTGCTTACCCCTGGCGTGTTCAACAGCGCCTACTTTGAGCACACCCTGTTGGCCGGCCTGATGGGTGTCGAGCTCGTCGAAGGCCGCGACCTCATCTGCCGCGGCAACCGCGTCTACATGCGCACCACCGCCGGCGAACAGCGCGTGGACGTGATTTACAAACGGATCGACGACGAATTCCTGGATCCGCTGCAGTTCCGCTCGGACTCCATGCTCGGCTGCCCCGGCCTGGTCAATGCTGCCCGGGCAGGCGGCGTGACCATCGCCAACGCCGTGGGCAATGGCGTCGCGGATGACAAGCTGGTATACAGCTACGTCCCGGACCTCATCCGCTACTACCTCGACGAGGAGCCCGTCATCGCGAACGTGGACACGTTCCGGCTGGAGGAAAAGGAAGCCCGGGAATACGTCCTGGACAATCTGGCGGAACTTGTGGTCAAGCCCGTGGACGGGTCCGGCGGCAAGGGTCTGGTGATCGGTCCTGACGCCTCCAAAGACGAACTCGAGGCGCTGCGCAGGCGGGTTGTCGCCGACCCCCGCGGCTGGATCGCCCAGCCGGTGCTGCAGCTGTCAACCGTGCCCACACTCAGTGGTGACAGGTTCGGTCCGCGCCACGTTGACCTGCGTCCCTTCGCAATCAACGACGGCGACGACGTCTGGGTCCTGCCCGGAGGCCTCACCCGTGTGGCACTGAAGGAAGGCTCGCTGATCGTGAATTCCAGCCAGGGCGGCGGCTCCAAGGACACCTGGGTGCTGGCGGACTCGCCCCAGGTCCCGGTGGAGAGACTGCCGCGGCCGTCCATCTCCATCCGCGAGCGTGTATCGGTCTGGCCCGTTGAAAGCAACTGGCGCGACAGCCAGTCGGAGCAGCAGCAGTGAGCCGGGAACGAATTCCGGCGGTTCCATCCACACAAACTTCGGACGCGCAGGAGGTAGCCGCGAATGCTTAGCCGTATTGCTGAGTCCCTTTTTTGGATCGGACGCTATGTTGAACGGGCCGACGGTACCGCACGAATCCTGGACGTGCACCTTGAGCGCCTGAACCACCTGCCCATGGAGGAACGCCGCAGCGTGGCCCAGGAGCTCCTCGCCGTGATGGGCGGCCGGCCGGAGAGCGAAGACTTCGGCCTGCCTGAGCTGCTCCATGCTCTCGCCTACGACAAGACGAGCGCAACGTCCATTGCCGGTTCGCTCGGGGCAGCGCGGGAGAATGCCCGGCGTGCCCGCGAGACCGTGTCCTCCGGCCTGTGGGAAAGCCTCAACACCACCTACTACGGGCTGAGCCAGCACCGCAAGGACGTCGTGGGCACTTACCGCTTCTGCAACTGGACCCTCGAACGGACGGCCATGGTGAGCGGCCTTGCCGATACCACCGTGAGCCACGATGAAAGCTGGCTGTTCCTGGTTCTGGGGCGTTCCCTGGAGCGGGCGGACATGACCGCCCGCATGCTCTCCACCCGCGATGTCCTCTCGGCCGGGATGTCCTGGGTCAACATGCTGCGGTGTGCCGGCGCCTACGAGTCGTTCCTGCGTACCCGGCGGGCCGCCTTTGGCGACCAGCACGCCGCCGAATTCCTCCTGCTGGACCGGCTGTTCCCGCGCTCGATCGTCTACGCCCTGCGCGACGCGGACGAATGCCTGGCCAAACTGGACCCGTCAGCCCAGCGTGTGGGCTTCATTAATGATGCCCGCCGGATCGTGGGCCAGGCCCGCACCTTCCTCGAGTTCCACCGGACGGACGATCTCATGTCGGAACTGCCGGAACACATGGAACGCGTGCAGAAGGCAGTCTCGCAGGCCTCGGACGCCATTTCCCGTAAGTACTTCAATCAGGCGGACGAACTTGCCTGGGTGGGAGAAGTTTCATGACCCGGCTGAATATCATCCACACGACGGCCTACAAGTACAACAAGCGGGTCACGCTGTCCTACAACGAGGCCCGCATGACGCCACTGACGGATCCCCAGCAGGTGGTCCTGGAATCGGTGCTCAAAGTCTCGCCGTCCCAGGCGGCAGTGAGCAGCTACCGGGACTACTGGGGCACCAGGGTGACGGCGTTCGACATGCAGATGCCGCATGACCACCTTGAGGTCATCTCCAACATCACAGTGGAGGTCCACCGGCCGGACAAGGTCCCCTCCGACGCCGACATCGCCGGTTGGGATGTGCTGTCGTCTCCGGACACCCTGAACACGTTCAGTGACTGGCTGCCACAGTCCCAGCTCAGCGGCCCCGGCGAGGAGGTCCTGGGCCTCATTCCTGCAGTGGTCGACGGCAGGAATCCGCATGAGGCAGCGCTGGCCATCTTCGGGTGGATGCGCGGAGAGATGACCTACATGTCCGGGTCCACCGCCGTCACCACCAACGCGGAGGAAGCCTGGGGGCAGCGGCAGGGCGTCTGCCAGGACCTTGCCCACCTCGCCATCGGTGCGCTACGCAGCTGCGGCATCCCGGCCCGCTACGTTTCCGGGTACCTGCATCCGCGGTCGACGGCGGACATCGGCGAAACAGTGGCCGGCCAGTCACACGCGTGGCTTGAGTGGTGGGACGGTGCCTGGCGCAGCTGGGACCCGACCAACCACAAGCCCGCGGGCGATTACCATGTCACGGTCGCCAGGGGCCGGGACTACCGGGATGTGCCGCCGCTGAAGGGCATTCTGTCCGGCGGCGGAGGTTCGGGTCTGAGCGTCAGCGTGGAAATCGCCAGGCTGGCGTAGGGCGGGTGTCTACTCGGGGGCTGCCTGCACCGCACCGCTGAGCTGGGTCCACCATGTCATCGGTGCCGTAACCTTGAACCGCCTGCCGGTCACCGAGTCAGGATCCACGCGGATGAACGTGTCCTTCTTTCCCGCCTGCCACGGGAACAGGTAGAGGGCAGCAGTGTCCAGGATGTGCTCCGTTCCGGTGATAGCGGCAGCCTGGCCCTTCACCACGACGCTCCAGGCGAGGCCGGTGACGGCATCCACGCCGTCGGCTTCCAGCGCGACGTTGGCGCCGCCGGAAGCGTGGGCGAGCTTGGTCCCTTCCCCCGTGCGAAACACCAGGGTACCGCGGTCCACGGTGTAGTTGATGGGGAAGATGTCGGGGCGGCCGTCCACCAGGACCGCCAGCCTGCCGACGGAGACGGTCCGCAGCAGGGCCCAGCATTCGTGGTGCTGCAGGTTCTGAACTTCCGGGGTTGTATCGCTGCTCATGTCGCTGAGCCTACGCCAGACTGGACTGGCAGGACAGCTCCCGTACGGGCAGACACAGAACCCGCCGGCCGGTTCACTGGCAGGAGGTGTTTCCGTCCACCTACCAGGGGCTGGGCTTGTAATCCTTTAGGAAGACCCCGAACTGGTCTTCGCCCTGCTCGCCCATGACGATGGGATCGTAGACGCGGGCCGCCCCGTCAACGAGGTCCAGCGGCGCGTGGAAGCCCTCTTCCATGAGCCTGACCTTGGTGAAATGCGGCCGCTCATCGGTGATCCAGCCAGTGTCGACGGCCGTCATCAGGATTCCGTCGCTGTCCAGCATTTCCTGGGCGCTGGTGCGGGTCATCATATTCAGCGCGGCCTTGGCCATGTTGGTGTGGGGATGGCCTGGTCCCTTGTAGGCGCGGGAGAACTGGCCTTCCATTGCCGAGACGTTGACGATGTACTTGCGGCGGGCCGTGGACCGCTTCATGGCGTCGCGAAGCCTGCTGACCAGCAGGAATGGAGCGGTCACGTTGCAGAGCTGGACTTCCAGCATCTCCAGCGGATCAACCTCGTCCACCACCTGGGTCCAGCTGTTGATGGCTGCGAGATCCGGAACCAGACCGCCGGCGTCGATGGCGGTTCCGGAGGCGATCCGCTCGAGTGAGGCGGAGCCAGTGGACAGTGCCAGCGAGGTGACGGCGTCTCCGGCGAGGACAGGGTGCTCCGTGACGGTGCTGGCCAGGGCAAGGGGGTGCTTGTCGTGGGCGTGTCCGAACGTCACAAGCTCCGGTCCGCCGTTGGCCGGTTCCAGTGCTGCCGGAAGCGGCTCGTCCTCGGCGTCCACCAGCGGTTTGTACGCGTTGCCCGAGCGGCGCACTGTCTGGGCAGCGTTGTTAATGATGATGTCCAGGGGTCCCGCAGCGTTTAGCGAATCCGTCAGGGCCATGACCTGTGAGGGATCGCGAAGGTCTATTCCCACAATCCGGAGCCGGTGCAGCCAATCTCCGCTGTCCTCCATGGCGGCGAAGCGGCGCGCAGCGTCCTTGGGGAACCTCGTCGTGATGGTTGTGTGGGCTCCGTCCCGCAGCAGCCGGAGGGCGATGTACATGCCGATCTTCGACCGCCCGCCGGTCAGCAGCGCACGGCGGCCGGTGAGGTCGGTCCGGGCATCGCGCTTGCTGTGGCTGAACGCGGCGCACTCCGGGCACAGCTGGTGGTAGAAGGCGTCCACTTGGGTGTAGTGCTGCTTGCAGATGTAGCACGGCCGGGACCGGATGAGGTGCCCGGCCACCTTGCCCGTGGCTGACGTCTCCAGCTTGTTGCCGCGGGTTTCGTCGTCGATGCGGTCCGGGGCGGCGGTGGCGGTCTGCGCTATGACGGCCCTGTCGGCTTCGGAGATCAGGTCGCGCTTGGTTACCCGGCGGTGCCGCTTGACGGCCTTGAACATCTTCCCGGTAGCACGGCGCACAGAAACGTAGTCCGGGTGTTCCTCGTCGTAAACGTGGATGCTGTTCAGAACCTTGAGGCAGGCCTGGATTTCCTCAGGCGTCAGATCGGGGGAGTTCATTGTACCGATTTTACAGCCTCAGGAAGATCCTGCCTGTCCGCCCGGCATCCCGCCTGACTTTTCCACCGGGCTTTCCTCCCGACATTCCCTCCCGGACTTTCCCTCCGGGGCGGCGCCGTCAGGAACGGAGGGCGCCCTGCGGGGTGTGTGCGGCTGCGCTGGACTGCGCGTTCGCGGCCTGCTCTACTGATTCCCGGAGTTCGGGGTAGTTTGCTGTGGCCGCTTTCACGGCGTTGGGAACCAGGTGCAGGTTCTTCGCCGAGAGGGCGCGTTCCGCTTCTCCGGGTTCCGGAACTTCCTGGCCCTTGGACAGCACGGTGATGCCGGATTCGGTCACCTTGAAGCCGCGGGCCCGGTCCAGTTCCGCGTCCAGTCCGATCGCTGCGCCGGCCGGAACCTTGACGTTCTTGTCGATAATGGCCCGGTTGACCACAGCGCCCTCGCCGATGTTCACCTTGTCCATCAGGACGGAGTCGATCACCCGGCTGCGGGTCCCCACGAAGACGTCGTTGGAAAGGACGGAGCCTTCCACCACGCCGCCGGAGACCACCACACCGTTGGCCACAATCGAATCCAGGGCCGTGCCCACCGAGTTGGCCTCTCCGCGGACGAACTTGGCCGGCGGGGAAATGGTCTGCCGGGTGTAGATGGGCCACTCGGAGTTGTACAGGTTGAAGACCGGTAGTGGGGAGATGAGGTCCATGTGCGCGTCATAGAACGAGTCGATGGTGCCGACGTCACGCCAATACGTGCGGTCACGCTCAGTGGAGCCCGGAATGTCGTTGAGGGTGAAGTCGTACACTCCTGCTTCGCCCTTGTTGACAAAGTACGGAATGATGTCCCCGCCCATGTCGTGCTTGGTGTCGAGGCGCTCGGCGTCGACATGGAGGGCATCCACCAGGGCGTCGGCGTCGAAGACGTAGTTGCCCATCGACGCCAGGAACTGCGTGGGATCCGCGGCCAGGCCGGGCGTGGTGGCTGGCTTCTCAACGAAAGCCGCTATCTTCTGCGGGTTGTCCTGGTCCACCTCGATGACGCCGAACTGGTCGGCCATGTTCAGCGGCTGCCTCACGGCGGCAACGGTGGCCTTGGCCCCACTCTTCACATGCTGCTCAACCATCTGCGCAAAGTCCATGCGGTAAACGTGGTCGGCGCCCACGACGACGACGATGTCAGGGTTGGCGTCGCGGATCAGGTTAAGCGACTGGTAGATGGCATTGGCGCTGCCCAGGAACCAGCTCTTGCCGACGCGCTGCTGCGCCGGTACCGACGCCACATAGTTGCCCAGTTGGGTGGACATCCGCCAGGTTTCGGAGATGTGCCGGTCGAGGCTGTGCGACTTGTACTGCGTGAGGACCACGATCTGCAGATACCGGGAATTCACGAGGTTGGACAGGGCAAAGTCGATGAGCCGGTAACTGCCGGCAAAAGGCACTCCAGGTTTTGCCCGGTCAGCGGTCAACGGCATAAGACGATTTCCCTCGCCGCCTGCAAGGACAATGGCCAGGACTTTCTTATTCAACGGCATGTGGCTGCTCCTGTACGCCTTCGTAACTATCCCCAAAGGTCCGGCACGCCCGGACTCCTTCACACTAGAACAGTTCAACCGTAACGACTACCTTGGGTATCGTGCGAATAGACATTGTGACTAAAGAATTCCCGCCGGAGATTTACGGCGGAGCGGGCGTCCACGTTGCCGAGCTGAGTCGGGTCCTGGCCAAACACGTCGACTTGCAGGTGCGTGCCTTCGGTGCAGCCCGCGACGCCGACTACCATGGCGCCGCGGTGACCTCGTATTCCGTTCCGGAAGACCTGGCGGGGGCGAACGCCGCAGTCCAGACACTGGGAGTCGATCTGCGGATCGTTCCGGACGTCGAGGGGGCAGACCTCGTCCATTCGCACACCTGGTACGCCAACATGGCAGGGCACCTGGCGTCCCTGCTCCACGGCATCCCGCATGTGCTGAGCGCGCATAGCCTCGAGCCGTTGCGGCCATGGAAAGCCGAGCAGCTCGGTGGCGGCTACGCCCTGTCCTCGTGGGTCGAAAAGACAGCGTACGAGTCCGCAGCAGCCATCATCGCCGTTTCCGAGGGAATGCGCCAGGACATCCTGCGCAGCTACCCTGAGGTTGATCCCGCCAAGGTTCGCGTGGTCCATAACGGCATCGACGTAGCCCTGTGGCACCGCGATGAAGGCGAAGACGCTGTACGGGCGCTTGGCATCGATCCGGAGAAACCCAGCGTGGTTTTCGTAGGCCGCAATACCCGTCAGAAGGGGGTGCCCTACCTCCTCCGCGCCGCGGCCAAACTCCCGGCCGACGTGCAGCTCGTGCTGTGCCTGGGTGCGGCGGATACGCCTGAGCTCGCCGCGGAAACCGCTCGCCTGATTGAGGAGCTGCAGAGCCAGCGGACCGGCGTCGTACTTGTCGAGCGGATGCTTCCGCGCCACGAGCTCATCCAGGTGCTGAGCCACGCCACTGCCTTTGCCTGTCCGTCAATCTATGAGCCGCTGGGCATCGTGAATCTTGAGGCCATGGCGTGCGGCGCGGCAGTGGTAGCCAGCGCCACCGGCGGCATCCCCGAGGTTGTCCAGCACGGCGAGACCGGCCTTCTGGTGGATCTGGAGCAGGTCACCGACGGAACGGGCACGCCGTTGGACCCGGAGAAGTTCGTTACCGAATTCGCCGCGGCACTGACAGAGGTGGTGTCCGATCCTGAGCGCGCACGCGCCATGGGGCAGGCAGGCCGGCGCCGCGCCGAGGAACATTTCTCCTGGGATTCCATCACTGAAACAACCCTTGAGGTGTACCGCTCGGTGCTTCCCACTCCCGTACTTTCCTAGCCCTGCAACGTACGACGGCGCCGCTCCCCACCCGGGGAGCGGCGCCGTCGCGCTTTGGCCGGCAACCTTACACCGGCCGCCCCTTACTCAGCCCCGGGCCTCGGGGAAGTAACGGCAGCCTTGGCTGCCGCGGCAGTGCGGGCAAGGAGCACCCTCTCGTCCACCGGCGCCTGGCCGCTGGCTCGCTGGGACCGCAGGTAGGCGCGGGCTTCGTCCTGCCGGACCTTCTCCGCGCCGGTGGCAATTTCGGCACGGATGTGGGCGTCGCCGTAGCCGAAGGCATCGACCAGGTCCAGGGCATGGGGCCTGATCTTCACCAGCAGCCGGTTGATGTAATCGCCCACGGTCCTGCCGCGCTGCATGGAAAGCCGCCCGTTCATGAGGTACCAGGCGAGGTTCTTCTCGATCAGCGATAGCCCAAAGAGGTCACGAAGCCACGTCAGGACTCTCTTGGTCCCCGGATCGGTGACGTCCCGCAACGCATCTGTGAAGGCCTCCCACTGCAGGAGCTCGGCGTGCGCCTGCGCGGCTTCGATCAGCTCGTTCTGGTGCTGGTTGAACAGGGCGGCCCCCTTGTCATGGGACAGCCTGCCGGCACCCTTCAGAGCCGCCCCCACCTCCGCCACCATGGTCTGGACCCGGTCAGTGAGGAGATCCCTCTGGCCCTGCTCGTCCCTTAGCGCCAGGGCGGCTTTCTGGACTGAACCCGTATCCGCCACGAACTGCGCGACCTGCCGCAGGCCGGTGCGGTGGATGGCCGCACCCGTCGCCTGGCTGACCACGTATCGGGCGAGGACGCCGAAGTCGACGTTCCTGAATTCCTTGGCATAGTCGGCGAGGAGCCGTTTGGCCACGAGCTGAAGCAGCACCGTGTTGTCGCCTTCGAAGGTGACATAGATGTCCAGGTCTGCCCGGAGTGAGGTGAAACGGTTTTCGGTCAGGAAGCCGGCGCCGCCGCATGCCTCACGGCACTCCTGCAAGGTGTCCAGGGCGTGCCAGGTGCTGAGCGGCTTGAGTGCTGCGGCGAGGGTCTCAAGGTCCTGCCGGTCCTCGTCCGTGTCGTGCGCGCCCGAAAACACGTCATCGAACTTTTGGAGCAACTGCTCGTGGGCGAATCCGGCCGCATACGTGGTAGCCAACCGGGTGAACAGGCGCCGCTGGTGCCGCTGGTAGTCCAGGAGGACTTCCTCGTCGGTGTGTGAAGAGGCGTTGAACTGGCGACGTTCCGTGGCGTACCGAATGGCGGCCGTGAGCGCGATCTTGGCTGCGGCGACTGCCGCACCGTCCAGTGAGACTCGACCCTGGACGAGGGTTCCCAGCATGGTGAAAAAGCGGCGGCCTGGACTCATGATGGGGGATGTGTACGTGCCGTCGGGGTCCACGTTCCCGTAGCGGTTGAGGAGATTGGACCGGGGGACGCGGACATGCTCGAAGTGGAGGCGGCCGTTGTCGATGCCGTTGAGGCCGCCTTTCACGCCGTCGTCCTCGCCGGCGATACCGGGGAGGAACTCCTTGGTCAGCCCGTCACGGAGATCCACGTAGAACGCGTGGACGCCGTGGTTGACCCCTTTGGTGACCAGCTGGGCGAAGACCACTGCAGCGAGTCCGTCAATGGCAGCGTTGCCGATGTAGTCCTTCCACGCGGCCCGAAATGGCGTGTGCAGGACGAATTCCTGGGCTTCGGCATCATAGGTGGCGGTGGTGGCGATGCTGGCAACGTCCGAACCGTGGCCGGTTTCCGTCATGGCGAAGCAGCCGGGAATGTCCAGTCTCATGATGCCCGGGAGCCACTTGGCGTGGTGTTCCTCCGTTCCGAGGTGCATCACCGCCGACCCGAACAGGCCCCATTGGACACCTGCTTTGATTTGCAGGGAAGGATCCGCGGTGACAAGTTCCTCGAAACCGGCAATGTTGCCGCCGTGATCGTCTGAACCACCCAGGGCTGCGGGGAAGGCCCTGTGGACAGCCTCGTTGTCCACGAGGTACCTCAGCTGGCCGAAGGTTCGCTCCCGGTGGTCGCTGTGGGTCGTGCCCTCGGTCTTGTGGAGCCGCGGGTGCGCAGCGAGTTCCCGCGCCTGCCGGCGGACTCCGGCCCACCTGCCCAGGAGCTGTTCGCCCAGCGCAGCAACGTCCACTGCGGGCTGTGCGGACTCGGGGTTTGCCGCCCTCCGGACGCCGGGCCGGTTCGGCCTGCCTGCGGTGCGGTCCACTACTTCAGTCATGTCAATGTCCTTCGCTGGTACTAACAGAGGGGTTGATGCTCCAAGGTTTTCCGAGGGCGCTGTGGCAGCTACCGTGCCCCGGACTGGTCAAGCTCGGGCGCTATTCCTACGCACAGCCAGGCCGTGATCTGGCGGGCCATTGCTTCCTGGTCCGGCTTCCCCGGCGATGCAGGCGTGCTCAGCCACTGCTCGCCGGCATTCCGGACGAGTCCGATGGCGGCACTGGGCCAGTATCCGATCACAGCCTCCTTGCCGGCGCCGAGGTGGTTCCGCATCGGAGTGGCGATCATTTCCCCGATGGATTCGAAGAAGTGGCCAAGCGCTCCCGAAAGGGCGGCGGCACCTTGGGGGCTCTCCGTCTCCGCCACTGGGGGGCGGGTGACAAAGGTATAGACGTTCGGGCTGGTCTCAGCCATCTGGAGGTACGCGGAAACCATGGCGAAGAGCCCTTCGCGCGGAGTCTGGGCGCTTTGGGCGGCCTCCCGGATACGGCGCTGCATCTGGCTGAGGACCACTTCCCCCACCGCCTGCTGGAGGCCCGCTTTGTCGCCGAAGTAGCGGTAGAAGACCGATTTTGACGTCCCGGCGGCCGACGCGATTTCCTCCATGGAAGCGTCGCTGCCAAGAGCATGGACGGCCCGTCGGGCAGACTTGATAAGTTCCCGTCGACGCTCCTCGCGGTGGGTCTGCCACCTTGCGGATCTGCCGTCGGCGCTGCCGGCCTCGGGCGAGGGCGGTACTTGCGGCTGGAGGTTGTTCACGATACCCAGCGTATCAGGTACGCTGGGTATCGGTAATCGAAATGATCAGAGGAGACACCCATGTCCATCAATGGACAGTCCGCCACGGAACCCCAGGATTTCGGCCCGGGCGCAGCTCCCGGAGCTGCCCGGACCCTGCGCCGTGCGGTGATCGTGGGCGGCAACCGGATTCCCTTTGCCCGGTCCGGCGGCGCATACACCAAATCCTCCAACCAGGACATGCTCACCGCCGCCCTGGACGGCCTCATCGCCAGGTTTGGCCTTCAGGATGAGCGGATCGGTGAGGTTGCGGCGGGGGCCGTCCTCAAGCACTCCAGGGACTTCAACCTCACGCGTGAAGCTGTCCTGGGGTCGGCGTTGTCGGCGGAGACGCCCGCCTATGACCTCCAGCAGGCCTGTGCAACAGGACTGGAAACCGTCCTCGGGCTTGCGAACAAGATCAAGTTGGGCCAGATTGACTCGGCCATCGCGGGCGGGGTGGACTCCGCGTCCGATGCGCCGATTGCGGTCAGCGAGGGCCTGCGCGAGGTCCTCCTGGACCTCAACCGTGCCAAGACCCTGCCCGAGCGGCTGAAGGTCCTGAGCAGGCTGCGCCCCAAGGATCTGGCACCTGATGCCCCTGGCACCGGCGAGCCCCGCACGGGGCTGTCCATGGGGGAGCACCAGGCGCTCACCACAGCCCAATGGAACATTTCCCGTGCGGCGCAGGATGAACTCGCGTACAATAGCCACCGCAATCTGGCGTCGGCCTACGAGGCCGGGTTCTTTGATGACCTCCTGACGCCCTACCGCGGGCTCACCCGGGATTCCAACCTGCGGGTGGACACCACCCCGGAGAAGCTCGCGACGCTGAAGCCCGTCTTCGGAAAGAACCTGGGCGCCGAGGCCACCATGACGGCGGGAAACTCCACCCCGCTGACAGACGGGGCATCCACGGTTCTGCTGGCTTCGGAAGAATGGGCGGACGCCCATGACCTGCCCAAGCTCGCAGCCGTGGTGGACGGTGAAGCTGCCGCTGTTGACTTTGTGCACGGCAAGGACGGGCTGCTGATGGCGCCCGCGTTCGCCGTGCCGCGACTCCTGGCCCGCAACGGCCTCACCCTGGCGGACTTCGATTTCTTTGAAATCCACGAGGCCTTCGCCTCAACCGTCCTCAGCACGCTCGCAGCCTGGGAGGACGAGGAGTTCGGTCGCAGCAGGCTTGGCCTCGGTGGTGCCTTCGGCACCATCGACCCCGCCAGGCTCAATGTCAACGGCTCATCCCTCGCCACAGGGCATCCTTTCGCGGCCACGGGCGGACGGATCGCGGCCAGCCTCGCCAAAATGCTCCAGGCCCGGGGCACCGTGAACGGTCGGCCCGCACGGGGCCTCATCTCGATCTGCGCCGCGGGCGGCCAGGGCGTCGTCGCCATACTCGAAGCACTCTAGGGGGACCGGATGACAGATAAGTACACGCAGTTGGTCAGCGAGGGGTTCGGCAGGAAGGCCGCCAGGAAGCTGGGTCTGCCCCAGCCGGTGCTGCTGCGCCGGTATAAGCCCGGGCAGGACCTGATTGCCGGACCCGTCCTGGTGCAGGGAGACTCCTCGGGTGCCGACGAATTGGCTGCCGCCCTGCTTTCCTGGGACCTGGACGTCCGGCGGCATGCAGTGCCGCGTGAAAAGCTCGGCGCCATCATCCTGGTGCTCGATGGGCTGGCCGGCCCTGAAAACCTGGAGAACCCGGTACTGGCCGCGGCGTCTTCGCTACGCGATCTCGGCCCGAGCGCCCGCTTCATCACTGTGTCCCGGCCGGCAGGCAGCGCCGGAACCCCGTCCGAGGCCGCGGCGCGGCAGGGCGTGGACGGCTTCCTGCGTTCCTTGGCCAAGGAACTGCGTGCCGGCGCCACAGCCAACGGCATACTCCTGCCGGACGGGGTTGCTGCCACCAGCCCGAGCGCGCTGGCGGCGCTGCGGTTCTTCCTTTCCGGCCGCTCGGCCTTTGTGGACGGGCAGTTCCTGACGGTCAGCACAGCCGACGGGCAGTTGCCCTCTGACAGTGAAAAACCACTCGCGGGTAAGGTGGCTGTCGTCACAGGTGCTGCCCGAGGCATCGGTGCCGCAATTGCCCGCACCTTCTACCGGGACGGCGCCACGCTGGTGCTGGTCGATATCCCGGCGGCCGGGGACCACCTGGCCAGGGTAGCGAACGAGGTTCACGGCACCGCCCTTCAGCTGGACATCAGCCGGGAGGATGCCGGCCGGCGGATCATCGATCATGCGGTGCAGCGCCACGGCCATCTCGATATCGTCGTCCACAACGCCGGTATCACGCGCGACAAGCTGCTGGCGAATATGGACCATGCGCGCTGGAACTCGGTCCTGAACATCAATATTGCCGCCCAGCTCCGAATCAACGAGGCCCTGCTCGCATCCGAACACTTCGGCCCCGCACCCCGGATTGTGTCTGTCGCTTCGACGAGCGGCATAGCGGGCAACCGCGGCCAGACCAACTACGCGGCCTCGAAGGCAGGGGTGATGGGGATGGTGCGGGCCACGGCCCCTCTCCTGTCTGCCCGAGGGGGAACCATCAACGCTGTGGCCCCGGGCTTCATCGAAACGGAAATGACCGCCCGGATTCCATTCGCGGTGCGGGAAGTGGGCCGCCGGCTCAACTCCCTCCAGCAGGGCGGCCAGCCAGCCGACGTCGCCGAAGCCATCGCCTTTCTCGCCGGTGACGGTGCCGCTGGCATCAACGGTGCTGTGCTCCGCGTCTGCGGACAGAACCTGGTGGGGGCATGAACACTGTCCAGCCGGTCATCCTGGGGGAAATGCCGTCACTTTCCAGGCTTTACCTCAACGCGGCAGCCCAGGCGGCGCGACGCCGGGTCCTGGGGACCCACAATGCGTCAGTCCTGCCGGATGCCAGCCACGAAGTACGCGGTGTTACCGCCGACGTCGGCAACCTCACCGCGTATCAGCATCTCATCGGGGAGACCGCCAGCGACGTCCTGCCTGCCGGCTACATCCACGCGCTGACGTTTCCGCTGGCCATGAGCGTCATGAACCGGGACGACTTTCCCCTGCCTCTCCTGGGCATGATCCACCTCAGCAACCATGTGGAGCAGCGATCGCCCGTGCTCTTTAGCGAGCCCTTGGACGTCACGGCACGGGTAGAGAACCTCCGGGGCCACCGCACGGGCACCCAACTGGACGTCGTGGCTGAGGTCCGCGGGGCGGGCGCTCCGGACCTCCGCTGGATTGGTGTCTCCACCTACCTTGCGAAGGGCGTCTTCCTCCCCGGCATTGACAAGCTCCCCGGTTCTGACAGGCCGTCCCCGCACAACCCATCCCCGCACAACGCCCGCACGGAGTTCATGGCGCCCGATCCCACGGCACTGTGGCAGTTGGGGGTCGATACCGGCCGCGCCTACGCCACTGTTTCCGGTGACTTCAACCCCATCCACCTCAGCGTGCTCTCCGCCAAAGCACTGGGCATGCGCCGTTCCATAGCCCACGGGATGTACCTCGCCTCGAGGGCGCTGGCGGATGTGGGGCCCGTCAAAGGTGATTCCTTTGCCTGGGGCGTTGAATTCGATGCGCCGGTGTTCCTGCCTGGCCGCGTTGCCTTGCATATCAGCACGGCGCAGGACGCCGACGGGGCATGGCAGCGTTCGGATTTTGTGGCGTGGAACCCGCGCTCGGGACGCCGGCACTTCAGTGGCGCCGTGACAGAACTCTAGGACGCGGGCCGGACTGCCCGGAGAATCCAGTGCAGGCTCAGGTGCATGGACTCGGACGCGGTCCCCGCCGTTTCATTGGGGTCCCGCTCGGTTGTGGCTGCAATGCACGTCTCCAGCGCCGATTCCGCCGCTGAGAAGAGTTTCCGCTGCACGTCAACATCATCATGCTGGAACGACGACAGGAGCTCACCGGTGGCAGTCACCGCATCGGCCAGCGGGCCGCTTTCCTGGAACGGAACGGTGTATGGGGCATCGTCCTCCCAGATGGCATCTGACAGTACTTCGGTCATGTCCTGAATGTGGAACGTCACACGCTCAAGCTCCCGCAGGTTGCGGTAATCAAGATCGACGTCCCGGGGATGGCGCTTCCGGCGCAGGTTGGCGCGACGGCTGGCATCGGCTTCCTGCACCAGGTGGCGTACCGTCCGCGCAGCGGTCGCCAGCCTGTCCGAGCGTCGGGCCCAGTCCTCATGCTCAGGCGGCCATTGTTCCTTCAGTGCGGCCCCCATATCCGTCAGCTGCCGGCCAAGCGCAAGCCGGAGCCCGTCCAGGCTGTCGGCCGCCGCAGTGAAGCGCAACGGAGGAAAGACAAGGAAGTTCACTGCGATTCCCACTGCTACCCCGGCTCCCATCTGGAGGAGGTAACCGAAGGAGAAGTCACCCGGGTGGCTTTTGCCGACGAGCAGAACCAGCAGGGCCGCCGTCGGAACCCAGTCGCGGCCCGAACCCAGACGGGGAAGTCCCCCGAGCAGTACGCCCAGGCCCATCAGGATGGCAACCGTGAGCGGTGACGGGTCGCTGATGTTGACGAGCAGGAAGGCGAGCCCGATTCCCATGGCCAGGCCCACAAGCGTCTGGACCCCCTGTCGCACTGAACCCGCCACGTTGTGGTACATCGAAACCAACGCACCCAGGGGCGCGTAGTAGGGGTACTCGGCCGCCGAGCCGGGCATGAGCGGCGCAACGAGGAAGGCCACGCCAGCCGCCAGGGCAGCCTTGGATGCCAGTTGCAGGCGCTGGCCCGTGAACGCCGCGGAGACACCGGCCACCGCGTTTCTGACCGCCTGTCTGAAAAAACGGGCCGCCGTGGCGGCCCCGGACCCCGGCTGCGGTTGAGTATCACCCATCCGCCCCACCCTAGGGGCCTGGTCCTGCTAGGACAAGGCTGAGGCTAGGACAAGGCTGAGGCGGCCCGCCGGACCTCCGCAGCCAACCGGTGGGACTTGCCGGAGGTGCGGCCGTCCTCCTGCCGCTGCGGAATGTAACCAAAGCTGAGTCCGTAGGCGGGATCGGCGAAGCCAAGGGCAGCGTTCGCGCCCTCGTGGCCGAATGCGCGGTAGCTGCCGAAATTCCGCGAGGGATGCGGCTTCATGAAAACCACGGCAAAGGCGTTGTCCATGCCGGAGGAACGGTCCAGACCCCAAACCTGCTCCTGGGACATCACCCCGACCGTTTCCGGTGTGAGCAGCGGGGCCGCACCGTCAACGCCGGTGGTCGCGGCGGCGTAGACCCGTGCCAGGCCCTCAGCCGAGCCCACTCCTCCCGCGGCGCTCATTCCCCCGGCCCGGATGGCGCGGTGGTTCGGGAGCTCCATGACGGTGCTGACGGGCGCGTTGCTGTTGAGCCCGTCCAGGCTGAGGGGATCCAGCCACGGCTGTGAGGTGTCGGCGTCGTACAGCACGTCCCGGTATCGGGGTTCCTGGTCCTCAGGCAGGCCCAGGAAGAAATCGATGCCGCACACCTGACGGATGCGGTGCTCGTAGAGGTGCTGCAGGGTTTCACCGGTGACGCGTCGGCACAGCTCCTCCATCAGGATCCCCATCGTGAGGGCGTGATAGCCGAAGCTCCGGCCCGGGTGCCACGACGGGCGGGCGGCGGCCAGCCGGGCCGCGGCCTCCGGTGTGGTGAACTCGTCCAGCGCGAAGCCGCCCTCCACCCCTACGAGGCCCGCCTGGTGGGACAGCGCCTCACGCACCAGCAGCCGCTCCTTGCCGTGAACGCCGAACTCAGGCCAGTACTGGGTGACCGGGCGGTCCAGATCCAGCAGCCTGTCCTGGACCAGGAGGGCAATCACGATCGCGGCCACACCCTTGGAGCAGGAGTAGGCGCCCGTAATGGAGTCGGGCGTGATGTGCGGTCCGCCTGTCAGGTCAAGCACCTTCACGCCGTCCCGATACGCGGCCACTTGGGCACTGTAGTGCGGATCGACAGCCAGCAGGGAGGTAAACAGGTCCAGAACGCCTTCAAAACCGGGCGCTGCGAAGGCACGGGAAATTTGCATGGCCCTATCCTAGTGGCTTAGAAATCGCTTTCCCGACTATTGCGGGCCCACGGCAGGCCGCTGCGCTTACACCCGGCTTTACCCGGCCGGGGGAGTCCCCGCTCCGAAGGGCCGGCCGGCGAGAAATTCCCGGCCATGGGCTTCGAGCCAGCCTGAGGCGTCGGGGCCCTGTGGCACGACGCCTGTGAGGTTGATGTCCCCGTGCACGATGTAATCGTGTAGCCGGGGAACCGCTTGAAATGGGCGCTTTGGAGCCTCTCGATACCGAGCACCGGGTCCACTCCGCCTGGGTCCAGGTCAAGTCCTCGATGTAATGGTGTCGCGGTCGAAAGCCGCACCGCCGGTTTCATAGGCGCCCGCGGGGGCTGCGCGCCGTGCCCTCCGTTGTGCCGGCCGCCTCCGACGAAGGCGCTGTCCTGTCGCTCATGCGGACAAGCCTAAGCTCCGGCGGCCAGTATCACCGAGATGGGCTGCCAGGCGACGATCCAGGAGCCTGCCACGAGTGCTGCGAAGAGGGCAATCCAGATGAACGAGGGGATCGAGGTGGCCCGATAGAGCAGGTACGCATCCGAACTCGCCAGCCTGTCCCTCCTGCGCAGGTGCACCTGCATGAGCTTGAACAGGTCCCGTACCGCGGCGACCAGCAAGGCGAGCCCCAGGATTATCGCCACGTGGCCGGTAAAGGCATGCGGCACAAAAATGATGAGCGCCGCACCTCCCGAGATGGCTGCAGCGGTGATGAGGACGCCGGCGAGGTTGCGGATGAACAGGAGCGAGGCCAGCAGTATCAGTGTTCCGGCGGTGAGGGCTGCGGGACCCCATCCCGCGAAACCACAGGAGACCAGTGCGGCGCCGGTCATGGCCGGGACCGGGTAGCCCCAGAATCCCGACCAGACGGTGGGCAGCCGGCCGCGGCTGTAACTCGTGGTCGTCCCCGAATGGTCCAGCCGGAGCCGGATGCCGCCGAGCCGCTGGCCGCTCAGTACAGCAGCGAAGGCATGGCCAAGTTCGTGGGTGGCGGTGGCCAGCAGGCCGAAATACTGCCAGGTGGCCCGTGGAATGGAAAGCGCCGTGGCCATCAGCAGCACCAGCGACAGTTCGACGAGGGAAACCTGGGGGACGTCCGTCCGGCTGAAGGCCTCAATGAGGCGCTGCCACAGGTCGACGGGTTGCGGGGTCATGCCCTGCCGGTCGGAGAGTAGTTATTGTCAGCCATAGACCTCTACGGTACTAGAGGCACGGTTCACAACTGTCTGCTGAGCTTTTTGGGTGCCCTACGAATCGAGGAATATCGTGACCAGTTTGAAGGAACGACTGCACGCCGACGTTGTCACCTACATGAAGGAGCGGAACAAGACCGCTCTCACAACGGTGCGCAATGTCCTGGGGGAAATCGAAACGCGTGAGAAATCGGGAAAGACGCCTGTGGTTCTGGATGACGCACAGGTGACAGCGCTGCTCCAAAAGGAAGCGGCCAAACGCCGCGACACCGCCCGTATCTACTCGGAGGCAGGCGAGCCCGAACGCGCCAAAGCGGAAATCGCTGAGGCGGAGGTCATTGAGGCCTACTTGCCCCGGGCGCTGACGGCCGCAGAAGTAGAGGCAATTGTCGATGACACCATCGCAGCGCTGAGGGCAGCAGGCGTCGTTCCCGGTATGAGGCAGATGGGGGACGTCATGAAACCCGTCACCGCGAAGGTCGCCGGCCGCTTCGATGGCAAGGCCGTCAGCGAGATCGTGCGCAGCCGGCTCGTCTAAGGCACCCGGCCGCCCTCAAGACGAAGGTGCCTCGAGACGAAAGGCACGTCCACTGGTACGTGGGCGTGCCTCATCGTCAACCCTCCGCCCTGGCCGCAGCCACAGAGAAGGGGGTATCCGGCGGGTCCGGAATCAGCCTTCGCAGTCCGTGCAGTAGCTGTGGCCGTCCTTTTGCCGCGCAATCTGGGAGCGGTGCCGGACAAGGAAGCAGGAGTAGCAGGTGAACTCGTCATCGGCCTGGGGGATGACCTGCACAACGAGTTCCTCGGCCACGAATTCGCCACCGGGAACGCCTGCGCCGTCGAGTCCGTCAGCCTCATCCAGTTCAAGGACGACGCTGCGGGCGTCCGGCGCATTGGCGGACTGGAGTGCCTCGAGCGAGTTGTCTTGCGACTCCTTGACGTCGGAGCGGAGTTCGTCGTAATCGGTTGCCACTTAGGTGTTTCTCTTTTCTTTGGTTCTGTCTGTCGCGTATGCAACGTACAGCATTCAGCTGGTATTCCCCAATAGGTAGCGATGATCTTGCGCGTTAGTCATGGCCAGAGGGTTGCTTTTGTGACCAAAGGCACTTCCGGCATGCATCTGGGACTTGCCTGGAGCGATCATACGCCAGCGGACTCCAGGCCCCAGAGGAACTTGACCCGTGAGGAATCACCCCACCACCGGCCTCCGCGCCGGGAAATGGATCCGGTTGCGGGTCCGGGTAGGGACGTGGGAGGCAGTGCCGAGGACGACGAACTGGCGCATGATATGAGTCATGTCACCTCAACAGACTCCATCAGCTCAACAGAAAGGCCCAGGGATATGGGAAAAGTAATCGTAATGAACCACGTCACGCTTGACGGCGTGATGCAGGGGCCCGGCCGTGCGGACGAGGATACCCGGGAGGGTTTTGAGGAGGGCGGATGGGCTGCATCCCGCGGCGATGAGTCAATGGTCGCCAAGATGGGAGAACGGATGGGCAATGACCGTGCCTTTCTGTTCGGGCGACGTACCTACGAGGATCTCCTGGCGTCCTGGAATGCCCGGGGCGGCCCCTTTATGGAAGCGCTGAACAGTGCCCGGAAGTACGTCGCCTCGAGCAACCCCGAGGCGGGACTGGCCTGGCCGAACTCGACTCTGCTTCACGGCGACATTCCGGCCTCCGTGGCAGACCTCAGGAAGGAATCTGCTACGAATCTCGTGATTATGGGCAGCGGCGTGCTGATCAGCTCGCTGATGGCGGCCGACCTGATCGACGAATACTTGCTGATGATCCATCCGTTGGTGCTGGGCACCGGACGCAGGCTGTTTGCCGGCGGCACCCATGCATCACTGCGGCTTGTCGAGAGCAGCACAACGACGACGGGGGTGCTGATCGCCATCTACGGGCCCGCACGCCCTGAGGAGTAAACGAGCGACGACGACGGCGCGGCGAAAGTCTCGACGCCGGCCGTCCGGCCGGGCTCCGCGTACTTGTCAGGCGTTGCGCAGCGTCCGCAGGGCATCTGCAAGGGCACTGCGGCGCCTGTCCGACGCGAGCCCCAGGTGATAGACGTGCAGCTCCGCATATCCGGCATCCGTGAGCAGCCGCCAGTCGTGGGCCCATTGAGCGGGCGAGGCATCCCTGGGCGGGAGGGTCTGGACATAGGCACCGCTCGCTCCGGCGCCTGGTGCGGCTTCCCGGTGGGCGTCCAGCTTTCCGATGCTGTCGGCCGGGGAGCCCCAGGCCTGCAGGACCGAAACCACGGATCCGCGATTCTCCACGCCTTCCATGGCCTGCGCGGGCAGGAAGGGTCCGGTAGCCCAAGGATCTGGGTCGGTATCCACCACCATCCTGGTTATTCCATAGGCATGGGCCTGCTCCAATACGGCGTCCAGCAGGGCGGCGGCCGCGTCCCAGCGGCACTGGAGCAGCTCACGGAACTCGCCTGTATCGAGATTGCCGGCCGTGGCGTCCGGCTCACACTGGAAGCGGCGGATGGTGTCCCGGACGTGCGCACTGAGGGACTCCGGTTCCAGGCCGCGTCCTTTATATTCCTGCGCACAGGCTTCACAGAAGCACAGGGAGAGCAGCTTTTGAACCGGGGCTCCGTAATCGGCCCCGTCAGTCTTTTCGTGCCGGCTCTGGTGGCCGAATCCGAGCGCTCCCACGGCCTCCAAAATCAGTCCGTCGGGTTCCCCAATGTCCAGGACCTGGCCCGTCACTGTCCGCGCGTACTCACGCACCGCAGGTTGGGAGGGGCACAGCGCGTAGCTGTACACCTCGCCGAACGCATTCCGCACGCAGAGCTGCGGGTTTGCCCGGCCCAAGTAGGTTGAATGTGTCAAAACGGTCCAGGCATCCACCTCAAGACCTGCCGCGCGCAGGCTCCCCGCGGCAGCCCCGAACGAGTTCTCGGTCCCTGTCCAGTCCGCCGCGTCCCTGGGGACCAGTGCGTGTCCGGCCCATGCCCCGTCAGTAACCGGAACGTACAGTGCGGCACTGTGCGCGTCCACCACGCGCCGGGCGGGATGGCGGGGGGTGGCTGCGCGGACCGAATGATATGACGCCGCGAGTGCCACCCGGTCGACCCCAAGTGCGGCCACAGCGGCGCCCGCCGCCGGGTCGCCGACAAGGTCCCAGGGATACATGTACCCGGTGATTCCCGGGACGGCTCGCGTCACCACCGGGGCAATTCGGCGGTGAACCCGGGCACGAACTTCTGCATGTAGCCGGTATCGTCGCGGGAGCCCCTGTTGGTGTCCAGATATTGTTGGTGCAGCCCAGCCAGTTTCTCCCGGTCCAGTTCCACGCCAAGGCCGGGTCCTTCTGGAACCCGGACGCTGCCATCGGAGAATGCCAGCGTCCCGGGCAGGATGACGTCGTTGTGGCCGTTCCACGGAAAGTGGGTGTCGCACGCATACGTCAGGGCCGGCGTCGCTGCCGCCACATGGACCATGGCAGCCAGGCTGATTCCCAGGTGCGAATTCGAGTGCATCGACATGCCTATGCCGAACGTCTCACAGATGGCGCCAAGGTCCCGTGTATGGCGGAGCCCTCCCCAGTAATGGTGATCGCCCAGAATCACCTGGACTGAGTCGAGTTCAACGCTTCGCCTGACCTGGTCGAATGCGACCACACACATGTTGGTGGCCAGGGGCATGCTGGCTGCGGCCGCTACCTCGGCCATTCCTTCCAGCCCCGCAGTCGGATCCTCCAAATACTCCAGGAGGCCCGCCGTCTGCTCCGCTACCCATTGTGAGGTTCGCACGCTCCAGGCGGTGTTGGGATCCAGCCGCAGCGGCATATCAGGGAATGCCGCACGAAGCGCCCGGACCGCTTCGATTTCCTCAGCCGGAGGGAAGACTCCTCCCTTGAGCTTGATGGATTTGAAGCCGTACTGTCCGATCATTCTCCTGGCCTGGCGCACGATGCCTGCCGGGTCCAGGGCTTCACCCCATTCGTCACCGATGGCAGGCCTGCCGTCCATCGCGGGGTGTTCGGCCCACTTGTAAAATAGGTAGGCACTGAACGGGACCTCGTCCCGAACCCTTCCGCCCAGCAGATCGCACACGCTCCGCCCGCTGAGGCGGCCCTGGGCATCCAGGCAGGCAACCTCGAAAGCCGAGAACACGCTGCCCAGTTCGAAGGAGCCTTGGTTGTCCGCCAGAGCCGCGGCTATGGATGCCTTCATTTTGGAGGTTTCGAAGATGTTCATGCCCTTGATGGCTGCTGCCCCCACGGCAAGGTTCCGAAGCCTTTCCGCACCCCCGGCGCATTCGCCCAGTCCAAGCACTCCGCCGTCAACCTCTATTTCGATGATGACGCGGTGGACAAACGGCTCGTGTACTCCTACGGCGTTGAGAAGCGGTGGATCCGAAAACGCGATAGGGGTTAGTCGTACGTCGAGAATCCTCATGCTGTTCCCAGCTCCAGTTCCTTGTTCATCAGTTTCACCAGTTTGATTCGCGTGTGTCGGGACTTCATCGGCCCGCCCGGGTCACCCCTTGGTGGCACCGGAGGTTATCCCCCGGACCATGGAGTTCTGCAGGCAGAGGTAGACGATCAGACTCGGGATCATGGCCAGTACCGCGCCCGCGACAAGGACGCCCGGGCCCACCTGTGTGTCATTGCGGAGGACAGAGAGCGCCACGGTAAGGGTGTAGTCACTGGGGTCGTTGGCCGCGATCAGCGGCAGCAGGTACTGGTCCCAGATCATCATGAATCCAAAGATCCCGATGACTCCCAGGGCCGGCTTGCAGAGGGGGAGGATGATCTGGAACAGCATGCGAAGCTCGCCCACGCCATCCAACCGCGCCGCCTCCTCGATTTCATCGGGAATGTCCTTCATGAATTCGCTCATGATGAAGACGGAGAAGCCCCAGATGCCGACGGGCAGGATCACGGCGAGGACCGAACCTTTGAGGCTCAATCCGAGCAGCGGCAGATCGCCAAGGACAAGTGCCAGGGGAACCCCGATGACTTCCTCGGGAAGCATCATGGTCATCAGGATCAGCACCAGCACCAGCGACTGGCCGCGAAACTTCCGGCGCCCGAGGCTGTACGCCGCAAAGACGGAGACAGTCATCTGGAGCAGGAGGCCGCCGCCGGCAATGACGAGGGAGTTCAGCAAGTACCCCCAGAGACCTTGCTGCCCGGCCACCTCGAAATTCAACAAGGTGGGAGTCTTGGGGAAAAGCGAAATCTGGGTGGGGCTCATGTTCTTGTCAAACGCCGCTGAGAAAATGGTGACGAACGGGAGGGCGAAGATGCAGAACACCAGAATGCACAGGGCGGTCCTCAGGAGCTTGTTTCCTCCCCAGTTTGGTGACCAGCCCAGCGCAGAGTCGAACCGGGAGGACGTGGATGACGGCGCAGCCGTTCTTGCGCCGGCGGACTTCAGACTCATTTCGCAGCCTTACGTTTGGAAAAGTACTGGATGCCTGCCGTGAGCAGCAGGGTGACCACCAACAGCAGCACGGACGCGGCGGACGCCAGACCGATATCGTTGCGCTGGAAGCCGAGGGAAAACACGCGTGTCATCCAGACTTCAGTGGACCCTGCGGGGCCGCCACCTGTCAGTACATAGACTTCGGTGAAGCTGCGCAGGCTGCGGATGGCAGCCAGGGTCAGCACGATGACCAGGGAAGGCCGCAGGGCAGGAATGGTGATGTAGCGCAGCCGCTGCCACACCTTTGCCCCGTCAACGCCGGCAGACTCATACAACGCCCGGTCAACGCCGGCCAGGCCTGCCAGGATTATCACCATGTTGTACGGGGCGCCGCTCCAAATTCCGACCACGGCAACGGACCAGAGTGCGGAGTCTGTGCCGTTGAGGAACTGAAAGGGCCCCAGTCCGACCCAGCCGAGAATCACGTTGAGCATGCCGTCGGCTGTGGGGAAGTAGAGAATGCGCCAGATTTCGCCCACAACGGCCAGGGCCGTTACCACGGGCAGGAATATCGCCGTGCGCAGAAACCACAGGGACCGGGTCTGTCCTTCAAGCAGCAGGGCCAGGGCGAAGCCGACGATCAGGGCGCCGCCGGCCTGAACGACACCCAGGAACACCGTATTCTTCAGGGCATCCATGAACCGTTCGTCGGTCATGACCTTGGCGTAATTGTCCAGCCCCACGAAGACGTCGCCGAGGAACGGCTGGACCTTGAAGAGGCTCAGCCTGATTCCCTCGAACATGGGGATGAACTTGAAGTACAGGCCCAGGACCATCGCAGGGGCAAGGAACAGCCAGACGGTCCAGAGCCTTCCCCTCCGGCGCGGCCCGCGTTTCCTGCCTTCTTCCGGCCTGGTGATTACTTCGCTGTCCGGGGGTGCCGGACTCCGGCCCGTCGCCGTCGTACTCATTGCTTCGCGTTCTGGGCGCTCAGTTCGTCATTGATCGCACTGTTGAGCTGATCGAGGCCGGAGGCCACACTGTCGGCGGAGCAGTCGGACATGATCTTGTTCAACGCTTCCGCTGCGTCCTGTTTGATCGGAATGACATTGATTGCGGAGGGGAGGGACTTTGAGGAACTGTTCAGCACATCCTGGACAACAGCCCAGCGCGCGTCCCCGTACACCTTGGCGGCATCGACACCAGAGTTGACGGGAATCCGGACGATCGGTTGTTTGCCGCCGGTCATGCCAAGCTGCTGCCCTTCGGAGGAAACGAGGAAGTCGATGACCTTCTTGGTGTCGTCCGCCTTGGCGTTGGTGGCGGTGACGTAGATGTTTTCTCCCTCAGCCAGCACTGTGTTGTCCACAGAGCCCTTGGGCGCCTTAATGACCTCGTACTTGTCCTTTCCGAGGGTTGCGTCAAACGAGGAGAAGTTGTAGGGACCGGTGAGAATGATGCCGGTGTTGCCATTTTGGAAGAACGGGGTGGCTGCGCTCGTCGCTGCAGTAAGGGCTCCGGGCTGGGTGTTTCCCGGAGTGCAGAACTGCGCCTTGATCCAGGCGGCTCCCTCACGGGTCTTTGCTGAGTTCGCCATCGAGGAGAACTTGCCATTGCCCTCATCCTTCAGGTAGCCGCCGCCGTCCTGCCAGAGATAGGAGGACGCCCACCAACCCAGGTACCCGCGATCGGTGGAACCGGGAACGGTCATGCCGTAGGTATCCGCCTTGCCGTTGCCGTCAGGGTCCTGCGAAGCGAATGCCGCGGCAAGGGCCTGAAGATCCTGCTGGGTCTCAGGGATCTTCATGCCCAGCTTCTCCCGCCAATCCTTCCGGATCATGGTGACCATGGTCTGCCGTGAGAACGGAACGCCGTAGTTCTTGCCATCCAGTCCTTTGGTTTCCTCCCACAGCTTGTCTGGAATCTGGTCCTTGCCTGTGACGGATGAGGGGTCGAACGCCTGCAGGTACCCCTGGGCGGTGTAACTGCCAAGGGCCGTGGAGTCATTGATGATGATGTCCGGCAGTGTCTTGGATGCGGCGCGTGCCTGCAATTGCTTATCGAGATCCGCCACTCCCTGGAAATTGACCTTGATCCCTGTCTTCTTGGTGAAGGCATCGAACAGGGCCGCATACGTGGTGGAGGCGTCGGTACCGGCACGCGCCCACACTTCGATTGGCTTGCCGTCATTGGCACTCGCCGCACTTCCGGCTCCGCCTGCGCAGCCGCAGAGGAGTCCTGCTGTCGCTGCCATTGCGATGAGGAATTGCTTCTTGGGTGATCTGGAACGCTGGTACACGGACGTTCTCCTATTTATATATGTAAACAAGGGTTATACTTGCGAACGTGATTCATGAGTGAGTGTATGATTCGAGTCACAGCGTGTCAAGGATGGAGTAGCCATGGAACCTATGCTGAGTTCGCCGACGATTGCCCTCACCGGTGGGGCCGGAATGATCGCCGGTACCCTGCGGCCCTTCCTGCACGAAGCCGGCTACCGGACCCGCCTTATTGACCTCGTTGAGCCGGCCGGACCTTTGGGCGACAACGAGACTGCGTGGGTTGGCTCCGTGGCCGACGCCGTCTTTATGGAGCGCGCGCTGGCGGGTGCGGATGCCGTGATCCACTTTGGCGGGATCCATCGTGAGAAGCCATGGGAGCAGATCCTCAGCACCAACGTCACGGGTACATATGTCACCTTGGAAGCGGCGCGGGGCAACGGAATCAAGAAGGTCCTTTTGGCGAGCTCAACGCATGCGGTGGGTTTCCGGCCGGTGTCAGAGGCGGGACAGGATGAGGTCCTCCCACCAAGGCCGGACACGTTATACGGATTCAGCAAGGTTGCCATGGAAGCGTTAGGCAGTTTGTACGCGGACAAATACGGCATGAAGATCGTCTGCGCGAGGATCGGTACGGGCGGCGATCGTCCAACGAACTCCAGAAGCATGTCCACCTGGCTTTCTCCCGGGGACGCCTTCCGCCTGGTCGAGGCCACTCTGTCCGAGTTGGGACTTCCCGGAAACCACATTGTGTGGGCGGTCTCCAACAACACGCGGGGGTGGGCGAATCTTGCGGCCGGACGCCGTATCGGTTTTGAACCGCAGGACGATGCGGAGGACTTCTGTGAATCTGTTGATCCACAGATGGGCGAAAACGCGCCTTATGACGATCTCCTCGGCGGATACTGGACATCAGAGAATCACGTGCTGGGAGTAGACAACTATCCGGCGCCTAATGGCCGGGACGCAGCCAAGGGGGGACTGAATCTATGAGCACAGAGAGCGAAACGCGCTTTCACACGGACCAGGCAGGGGATGCCGCCGGGGTCAAAATGGTGAAGTCGGCCGAACGGACCATCTCCATCCTGGAACTCCTTGCGGCAGCCCCAAAGCCGATGACTTCTGCGGAGATCTACAGGCAAACCGGCTATCCGAGATCGAGCCTGCATTGGCTGCTGCTGACTTTGCAGCAGCTGAACTGGATCGAGCAGAGCGACGAGAACGGTGGCTACCGGATCGGAACGCATGCCTTGCTTTGTGGAACTGCCTATCTGGACAGGGATCCCGTTATGGGCCATGTTCCGGCCATCCTGGAAGAAGTCCGCAACTTGACCGGATACACCACCCACTTTGCCCGGCTGGACCGCACGGACGTCATATACCTCGCGACCCGGCAGTCGGTCGACCGCCGCCGGCTGTCCTCCAGGGTGGGCCGAAAACTGCCGGCGCACGCGACGGCTCTCGGCAAGGCCATCCTGGCTGAGTCCACCCCGGCCGAAGTCCGGCAGCGACTGGGTCCAGGCCCGTATCCTCGACTGACGGAACACACCGTCCCTGACCTGGAGCACCTGGATGTTGAGCTGGAGACTTTCAGGAGCGCTGGATACGCGATTGAGCGCGAGCAGAACACCCTTGGATTGTGTTGTGTTGCGGCCGTGGTGCCATATCGGATTCCGGGGACTGACGCCATCAGCTGTTCCATGCCACTCGAAACATCAACTGACGAAGAAATCGAACGGGTTGCCGGCGTCGTGCTTTCTGCGTCAGCCAAGCTGGCCAAGATCCTTCGGGCGTCCGGGATCAGGTGAGCGCGCCTTCCAGCGCGCAGCGGTCAACTCTCACGCGATCCCCTTCAACAGACAAAGAGAAAGCCCCGGGTGCGGGTCAGAGGAGCTTGACCGGGAGCAGCTCGTAGGTGTTGTCGCAACCTCCGCGCGGCGGCGTGTGCTCGATCCCGTACAGCCGGTCTGAGATGGACTGGTCGGGTTTGGCAGCTACGACGCGGATCCGGGGCAGCGGGGTCGGAGCGCTGTCGGGCTGGACGAACGGCGGCGTCTGCGGAACCATCCACCGGCCGGAGCTGTCGCTTGTGACAGGCACCGGATCGCAGTGCTTTGCCGGGACGGCCTGGACCAGCCGGACTCCCTGGCGGCAGTTGAGCGAGAGAGCTAGAGTCCGAGGTCATTCTTGGCCGTAACCCAGTCACGGGCGATAGCCTTCTGGGCCGCAGCGAGGGTGACGAGGTGCGAGCAGACGGCCTTGTTCAGGCGGGTCTCGATGGCATCCTTGGGATTGGTCGTGCCCGGGGCTCCGGCCCGGTTTGGCTCCGGCCAGAGGTTGGAGACGGCGTTGGTGCCGCCAAGCTGGAGCGAGATCAAGTGGTCGTATTCGGTGGAGGCCGCACGCGTCTGGCCATACTGGACGAGGCTCAGCGCCTTGGTCTTATCGGTGTCGGAGGCGGGCGCGCGGACCGTGGCGGTGTATCCGGACTTGCAGATGGTGGAGGCGAGGTTGTCCTGGGTGACGGCCGGATCGATGGCGCCCGGGGTGCATGCCGGGTCCGGCAGGTACAGGCCGGCAGCGGCGTCAATGATCCGGGCCGCGCACTGTCCAGGGGCCAGGGTTTCATCGATGGCTACCTTGTCGGGGGAATGCACAGACTTCACATCGGTCGCGGGGATCACCGGCCCTGCCGGGACAGCTGCCACGGACGGAGTGACTCCGTCGGCAGGAACTGAGTCTGCGGAGCTGTCCTCTCCGTCGGCGGTGGACGGTGTTGCGGTGGCCTCGGCCTTCGGCGACGCGTTGCGGGACTGTGAACTGGTGTAGAGGAAGCCGACGATCACAAGTGCGGCGACGATGAGTGCGGCGAACAGGGCAAGGCGGGAGCGGGAGAAGTTCATGGTCCTCATGTGTATAGCGGGTTGGAAGTGTGTGCCCGGTCGGACAGCAGAGAAGGCGACGCCGGAGCGTCCCCTTCAAAGTTCTATCCCGCGGTTTGCCCCGCGCGGCCGCGCCGCGCCGTCAGGTGGCCGCCTGGAGCGCACCGAACGGCGACAGCAGCATTCGCAGATGCTTCGGTTGCATCAGGCCCATTCTGGGAACGTGGGCTGCCCTAGAATTCAGCAATGACACAGGAAGCATGGCGCAGTCGCTCCGAATGGCCATTGACCGCTGCAGCACTCGTATTCTTAGGCGCTTACTCGATCCAGGTCATCGCCAACACGGACATGCCGATCGTCGAGATCCTGATCTGGGGCACGTGGGCGGCGTTCGTTGCGGACTACGTCATGAACCTTGCTCTGGCTGAGCAACGCGGACGCTGGTTCATCCGGAACCTGCACGAGCTGGCCATCGTTGCGCTGCCGGCGCTCCGGCCATTGCGCCTGCTGCGGCTGGTCACGCTCCTGCGGGTCATGCACCGGGTCGGGGGCAATGCTCTGCGCGGCAGGGTCCTGACCTATGTCCTTGGTGCTGCCGCCCTCTTGATTTACGCGGGCGCTCTGGGGGTGCTCGACGCCGAAGAAAACGCGCCGGGGTCGAATCTGACCACGTTCGGAGACGCTGTGTGGTGGGCGATGACGACCATCACCACCGTTGGCTACGGTGACCATTACCCGATTACCTTCCTTGGCCGCTGCGTGGCTGCAGGGCTGATGGTCGGTGGTATCGCGGTTCTTGGTGTTGTCACTGCCTCGGTTGCCTCATGGATGGTGGAGTCAGTCGCCCAGGAAACTCAGGCGGAGCTGGACGCCGCTGAGGCGCCTGTCCATGAGGAGCTTCGCCGGCTTTCGGCCCAGGTGCAGCATCTCACGGAGCTGTTGGCGGCCCGGAATCCGTCACCTCGGCAAGGCCGCACTGGGGAATAGGTTGGCTCGACGAACTCGAAGCAGGCGGCGCAAATCGTCTCGACGTCCGGTGTACGCCCTGATGGTGAGCCGTAACACTCTCCAGAGCTGAGTCGACGGTGTTCCCGTGCGCGCGGGTGAAACTGGAGCGCGCGTGATCGGGGCAACAAAAAAAACCCCCGGAATCCTTGAATTCCAGGGGTTTTCCCTTGTGCGCGGAGGGGGACTTGAACCCCCACCCCCTTTCGAGGACTAGCACCTCAAGCTAGCGCGTCTGCCATTCCGCCACCCGCGCAGGTGGTATTTCGGACAACGTTTCCGCCTTTCAGCGGTTCGCTTTTCTCCGAAGCAGCGAGAAAAACTCTAACACGAACCTGGCTCAAAGATGGAATCGGGGCGGGTAGGTAGGCTGAAGGCAATTGAGTACGCCCGGTTGACAGCAGCCTGTCCCCTGCATGAGGAGTTATCGATGTCTGACATCCGCCCCGAGGATGAAGTCGTCCGGATCTGCCAGGAGCTGATCCGGATAGATACGTCGAATTTTGGTGATGGCTCAGGGCCGGGGGAGCGGGCCGCCGCGGAGCATACCGCGGCCCTGATTGAGGAAGTGGGCCTGAAGGCGGAAATCTTCGAATCAGCCCCAGGACGGGCGAACGTAGTCACCAGGATGGCCGGTGAAGACCCGTCAGCCAGCGCCCTGGTGGTGCACGGCCACCTCGACGTTGTTCCCGCGTTAAGGGACCAGTGGTCGGTGGATCCCTTTGGCGCCGAACTGAAGGACGGGCTGATCTGGGGCCGGGGCGCCGTGGACATGAAGGACATGGACGCCATGATCCTCTCGGTCATGCGCGGCTTCGCAAGGACAGGACGTAAGCCCAAACGGGATATCATCTTCGCCTTCTTCGCCGATGAGGAAGCCGGCGGCGAGTACGGCGCCCGCCACATGGTGGACAAGCGTCCCGAACTGTTTGAGGGCGCTACGGAAGCCATTTCGGAGGTGGGTGGATTCTCGGCAACCATCGGCGGCCAGCGCACCTACCTCCTGCAGACCGCCGAGAAAGGAATTTCCTGGCTGCGCCTGGTGGCACACGGCAGGGCCGGACACGGTTCGCAGATCAGCACCGACAACGCCATCACCCGTCTTGCCGCGGCGGTGACCCGCATCGGCGAATACAGGTGGCCTATTGAGCTGACCCCCACCACCCGCCAGTTCCTTGACGGCGTGACGGAACTGACCGGGGTGGAATTCGATCCCGACAACCCGGATAAGCTGTTGAGCCAACTCGGGACCGTGGCACGCTTTGTCGGTGCGACCCTGCAGAACACCACCAACCCCACACTGCTGAAAGGCGGCTACAAGCACAACGTCATTCCGGAGTCCGCCGAGGCTTTGATCGATTGCCGCACGCTGCCGGGCCAGCAGGACCACGTCCTCGAGATCGTGCGTGAACTGGCCGGCACGGGCGTGGACGTCAGCTATGTCCATCAAGACGTCTCCCTGGAGGTCCCCTTCGCCGGAAACCTGGTGGACTCAATGATCGACGCACTGCACTCGGAGGACCCGGGCGCCAAGGTACTCCCTTATACGCTCTCCGGAGGCACCGACAATAAGTCGCTGAGCAGGCTCGGAATCACCGGCTATGGCTTTGCGCCGCTCCAGTTGCCCGACGAGCTCGACTTCACCGGCATGTTCCACGGCGTGGATGAACGGGTCCCCGCCGATTCGCTCAGGTTCGGCGCCAGGGTGCTCAACACCCTGCTCACCAATTACTGAGCAGGGCCCGGCCATGACGCCCGAAGACGTGCTGCCCGAGGACCTTTTGCTCCGTATCCGCGGCCGGGCGGCAGCCTACGACCGGGACAACGCCTTCTTCCAGGAAGACCTTGAGGAACTCACTGCGGCCGGCTACCTCAAGCTGTTTGTCCCGGTATCCGACGGCGGCCTGGGGCTGGGGCTTGAAGCGTCAGCACAGTGCCAGCGGAGGCTGGCAACGGCTGCCCCTGCCACCGCCCTGGCCATCAACATGCATCTGGTGTGGACCGGCGTCGCGCATGTCCTGTCGGCGAGGGCAGATAGCTCCCTTGACTTCGTCCTGGAGGAGGCGGCACGCGGCGAGATCTTTGCCTTCGGCAACTCCGAAGCCGGCAATGATTCAGTACTCTTCGATTCACGGACTGCAGCCAGCCCGTTGCCCGGCGGCGGCTACAGCTTCAGCGGAACAAAGATCTTCACGAGCCTTTCCCCTGCCTGGACCCGGCTGGGGATCTTCGGCAAGGACCCCGCTGCGCGTGCGGGGGACGGGGAGCTGATTCACGGGTTCCTGGCACGTGAGGCACCCGGCTACACGATCCTTGACGACTGGAACACGCTGGGAATGCGCGCCAGCCAGTCCAACAGCACAGTCCTTGACGGAGCCAGGGTGCCTGCGGAGCGCATCTTCCGCAAACTGCCGGTGGGACCGAATTCCGATCCTCTGATCTTCGCCATCTTCGCTTGCTTTGAGAGCCTCCTTGCCGCCGTGTACACGGGCTTGGGGGAGCGCGCCCTGGAGCTGGGCGTGGATTCGGTGAAGCGCAGGACCTCGTTCAAGAACGGCGGCCGAAGCTATGCTCAAGACCCTGACATCCGCTGGAAAGTCGCGGAGGCGGCGATGGCCATGGACAGCCTCTACCCGCAGCTCACCTCGGTGACCCGGGATGTCGACGCTCTGGTGGACCACGGATCCCAGTGGTTCCCCCTGTTCGTGGGCCTGAAGGTCAGCGCGACAGCGACGGCACGGCGGGTAGTGGACCTCGCCATCCGGGTGAGCGGTGGCTCAAGCTACTTTCAGGGCAGTGAACTCGAGCGGCTCTACCGCGATGTGCTGGCGGGAATGTTCCACCCGTCCACTGACGAGTCGGCGCACAGTACGGTCGCCAGCGCCTGGCTGGGCCCGCTGGAAAGCTGAGCGGCAGCGGGGGCCTGGTCAGACAGTCCGCTGGACCTGCATTACCCTCCGGCGGAGCCAGAAGCGTCTGCCGCCGCCCAAATAGAGCTTGCTGCGCTCCAGTTCCCACTTGCCATACTCGGAATGTTCCACGAGCCGGCGCCTGGCCTCAGGCAGGGAATCCTCAGGACTGACCGTCAGCACGAGGTACTCGTACTGCCTCAAATAATCCCGTTCCCGCTGGACCGAGCTGGTCAGAAAATGTTCCTTCATTGCTCTCCATTTTCGTCCTTTTCCAGCTAACGTGAAGTCATGAGCATCGATCCGCGTGTCGCGCTTCAGTCATTGACCTCCGCCCTGGAAGAACACCTTATCGCAGCGTCCAACCGGCGCGGAGACGGCGACCCCGCCGTGGAAGCAGCTTTTTTTGCAGTTGCGGATGCCTTCGAAGTCTACGAGGACGCACTCTACGAGGCGTACAACGAAGTGACACCGCTTCAGGTCTTTGAAGACGAAGAGGACGAGGATGAAGACGGCGAAATCGATGACGACGACGAGGACCTGGAGATCCTGAAGGACTGAGTTCCACACCGGCCAGCTTCCACACCGGCCAGCAGCGAGCAGCCTGAACCGCTTCAGCCCGGGATCAGGACGGTCCGGATACATCCTCAAGCGCCCTGGAAATTTCGGGCGGCAAGGGAGTCAGCTGGGAATCCAGGATTTCCTTGAGTTGAACCGGGGTCCGGGGACCTACGACAGCCGTGGCCACGCCGTGCTGTGACAGCAGCCAGCTCAGGGAAACGTCAAGGGGAGCCCGTCCCAGGCCCTTGCCCGCCATCGCGACTGCCTCGACCACACGGGACGGCTGCTGCGACAGATACGGCTCCACGTACGGGGCCAGGACGACACCGGCCGCCCGGGAATCAGCCGGGATGTGGCCCCGGTACTTGCCCGTCAGGACACCGCGGCCCAGCGGAGCCCACGCCATCAGGCCCAGCCCGGCATCCTCGACGGCGGGAATGAGTTCCGCCTCCGGCTTCCGATGCAGGAGGGAATACTCAGCCTGTGCCGCCACCAGCGGGAAGCCTGCCACCGCGGCGGCCTTGGCCGTCTGCCAGCCGTTGAAGTTCGACACGCCCGCATACCGGGCCCGCCCGCTCTTCAGCGCGAATTCGAGGGCGGACAGTGTCTCCTCCAAGGGCACGTTGCCATCCCACGCCTGCGCAAACCAGAGGTCCACGTAGTCCGTCCCGAGCCTGGCCAGGCTGGCGTCCAGACCGGCGAGCATCGCCCCGCGTGAGGTGTCCACCGTGCGGCGGCCGTCCGACGTCGTCATTCCCGCTTTGGTGGAAATGGAAACCTCCGTGCGGGAGACGACGTCGCCCAGGAGCGATCCGATCATCGCCTCGGACCGCCCGTCGCCGTACGAGGCCGCGGTGTCGAGGTGCTTGCCTCCGGCATTCACGAAGGTGCGCAACAGTTCTGTGGCGTCCTGTTCGTCGGTTTCGCTGGCCCAGGACATGGTGCCGAGGGAAAGGGCGGAGACTCGCAATCCACTGTTGCCGACGTAACGCTGCTGCATAGCAGCAAGCTTACGGGGAATCCTCATGGTCCATGACGTAGGGTCTTACCGTGAACTGGTTTGAGGCGGCCCTGCTGGGCCTAGTGCAGGGACTGACCGAATTTCTACCGATTTCATCAAGCGCACATCTGCGGATCGTGGGCGAGTTCCTGCCCAACGCAGCCGATCCCGGCGCGGCCTTCACGGCCATCATCCAGTTGGGTACCGAAACGGCAGTGCTCGTCTACTTCTGGCACGACATCGTCAGGATCGTGAAGGCGTGGAGCGCTTCGCTGGCGGGCAAGGTCTCCCGGCAGGACCCGGATGTGCGCATGGGGTGGCTCGTGATTCTGGGCAGCCTGCCGATCATCGTGCTGGGTCTCCTGTTCCAGGACCAGATCGAATCCGTGCTGCGAAGCCTCTGGATCGTCGCCACCACGCTGATCGTCTTCGGCTTGGTGCTCGCCGTGGCAGATGCCGTCGGCAGACAGGAACGGGACCTGACCTGCCTTACCTATAAGCACGGCATCCTGTATGGCTTTGCCCAGGCCATGGCACTCATTCCAGGGGTTTCCCGATCCGGTGGCACCATCACCGCAGGCCTGCTGATGGGCTACACCCGTGAGGCGGCCGCCCGGTATTCCTTCCTCCTGGCCATTCCGGCCGTGTTCGGGAGCGGGCTTTACCAGCTCTACAAGGTGCTCTCCAAAGAAGGCCTCACCGGGCCCTACGGACTGCCGGAGACGGCATTGGCCACGGTCATCGCGTTTGGTGTCGGGTATGTCATCATCGGATGGTTCCTCAAGTTCGTCTCCACGCGCAGCTACCGTCTCTTCGTCTGGTACCGGATCTTTCTGGGGATGGCGCTGTACATCCTGCTCGGTTTCAATGTCATCAACGCCTAGCACTAGGCTTGGCCTGTGAAATCCTGGATATCCCGCCCTGTACCCGAACTGCCTGGCAGCATGCTGGCCATCCGGCTGTTCGACACAGCCCTCGGCAGCGAAGTAACCCTTCCGGCCGGCGGGGAGCAATCAATGTATGTCTGCGGAATCACTCCCTATGACGCTACCCATATGGGCCACGCGGCGAGTTATGTGGCCTTTGATCTGCTGAACAGGGCCTGGCGGGACGCCCGGCAGCGCGTGTCCTACGTGCAGAACGTCACCGACGTCGATGACCCCCTGCTGGAACGCGCCACTGCCACCGGAGTTGACTGGAAAGAGCTCGCGGCCAGCCAGATCGAGCTTTTCCGGACCGATATGGCGGCCCTGAACGTGCTGCCGCCGGACCACTATGTCGGCGCCGTGGAGTCCGTTCCGCTGATTGTCCCGGAAGTCGAGCGCCTCATCCGGCTTGGCCTTGCCTACCGCGTACCGGGCACGGCGGGGGAGCCCGACGGCGACGTGTACTACGACGTCGAGGCCGCCAGCAAGCACTCCGTCGCCGCTGATGCCTGGACCCTTGGTTCCATCTCCGGACTCAGCGAATCCGAGATGCTGGAACTGTTCGCTGAACGCGGCGGTGATCCCGGACGGGCCGGAAAACGCCAGGCCCTGGACCCCCTCCTGTGGCGGGTCGCCCGTGACGGGGAGCCCAGCTGGCCGGGAGGAGAGCTGGGCTCAGGCAGGCCCGGCTGGCACATTGAGTGCACGGTCATCGCGCGGAAGTACCTGCCGGCTCCCTTCACCGTCCAGGGCGGCGGCTCGGACCTGATCTTCCCCCATCACGAGATGGGCGCCGGGCATGCCTACTCACTGTCGGGCGTCCCGCTGGCGCGGCACTACGCCCACGCCGGGATGGTGGGGCTGGACGGGGAGAAGATGAGCAAATCGAAGGGCAACCTCGTGCTGGTCTCCACGCTTCGGGCTGCGGGGGAAGAGCCGGCCGCCATGCGGCTCGCCATTCTGGCCCACCATTACCGCTCAGACTGGTCCTGGACCCACGAGGGGTTCAACCAGGCCAAGGACCGGCTGGATTCCTGGCGTCGCGCCCTGGCATGCGCCCCTGAGGGGTCCGCTGCCGGGCTCGTCACCGAAATGCGCGACGCACTGGCCGCTGACCTGAACGCCCCTGCGGCGCTGGACGCAGTAGACCGCTGGGCAGAGCGGGCCAACGCTGCAGCGGGGACGGCTGCCGAAGCGGGCTGCCAGCACGACCAGGCGCTGGTCGGCGACGCCGTCGACGCCCTCCTTGGCATCGAGCTCTGAGCCGGACTCCAACCGCAGCCCCTGACCGCAACCGCTAACCTCTTGACGGACAGGCATCTCAACAGACAGATATCGCCAGGAAGACCCGGGCGGAGGCCCGCAACAGGGCTTCCGTTCAGGGCCTGTCCTGGCCCCGCCGCTTGAGGTACCTCTCAAACTCGCGCGCGATGGACTCGCCGCTGGCTTCCGGCAGGTCAGCGGTATCCTTCGCCTCTTCCAACTGGCGGACGTAGGCTGCGATCTCCGGGTCCTCGGTGGCCAGCTCATCCACCCCCCGCTCCCAGGCATCGGACTCCTCCGCCAGCTCATGGGTGTCCAGCGGCACCTGCAGGAGTTCCTCGATCCTGTGCAGAAGGGCCAGCTGGGCCTTCGGGGACGGCGCCTGGGCCACATAATGCGGAACAGCCGCCCACAGGGATACGGTCGGTATACCCGCCAGCAGGGCAACCTCGGACAGGACTCCCACGATGCCCACGGGTCCTTCATATTGGGAGGCTTCCAGGTTCAGTCGTTCCCGAAGCGGGCCGTCGTCAGAGGAGGTGCTGACGGGAATGGGCCGGCTGTGCGGAACGTCCGCAAGCAGCGCTCCGACGAGCACCACATAGTCCACCTTCAGCGCTTCCGCATGCACCAGCAGCTCTGCGGTATAGGCGCGCCATTTGTAGGATGGCTCGGTGCCCTGCACAAAGATAACGTCCACATTGGAATTCGGCGCACTTGCCTTGAAGATCCGGGTGGATGGCCACTTGATCTTGCGCTCACCCGCAGCGTTTCGCCGAACTGTGGGGCGCGTGAACTGGAAGTCGTAGTACTCGTCCGCATCAATGGACGCCACCTTCTTGCCACCCCAGAGTTTGTTGAGGTAGCGCAGCGAATCGCTGGCTGCCTCTCCGGCGTCATTCCAGCCTTCAAAGGCGGCCAACATCACCGTGACGCGCTCCCCGTCGGCCACTGGCAGCAGGAACCGGTCCGGCTCGGGCTCGGCACCTGTTTCCGTGGTGTCTCCGTCAAAGCTATTCATTTCTTCACCCTACGTCCAAGAACATGCGCAACGCATCGAATGAAGCGGCCAAAAAAACAATGAGCGGCGCTCTTGCGGCGCCAGCACCCCAATATTCGCCGAGGGCGTACCCCGCAGCTGGCGTTCAGGGTGGCACCGTAGACTGAAACCATGCAATCGCCAGCCCTTGTCTCCCCGCTCAGAGCCGTTCTTTGGGACATGGACGGCACCATCGTGGACACGGAGCCCTATTGGATCGCGGCTGAACATGCGCTTGTCGAAGCCCATGGCGGATCGTGGTCCCACCAGCAAGCCATGCAGCTCGTCGGGCAGTCACTGACGTTCTCCGCCGGGATCCTGCAGGAAGCAGGAGTGCAGCTCACTGTCCGGCAGATCATCGACACACTGACCGGGGACGTCATCCGCAACGTACAGCGGAACGTCCCCTGGCGGCCAGGCGCCCGCGAACTGTTGGATGACCTCCACCAGGCCGGTGTCCGCTGCGCCCTGGTCACCATGTCCGAAGGCCCACTCGCGCGCGAAATTGTGGCGAGCCTTCCCCGCCCGTACTTCGAGTTCCTGGTCACGGGGGACACCGTGCGCCAGGGCAAACCGCATCCGGAAGCGTATCTTACAGCCGTCGGGCTCTTGCAGCAGGCGGATCCGGATCTGAGGATCGGCCACTGCGTCGCGCTGGAGGATTCCGGTCCTGGCGTGGCCGCCGCCGTTGCGTCGGGTGTTGCCACCGTGGCCATTCCGCATATCGTCCCGCTACCCGAAAATCCGCGGCATACCACCTGGGAATCATTGCAGGGCCGTACCGTGTCAGAGCTTGAATCGATAGCTGCCTGCCACCAGATCGGGACTGCCGACGCTTCACTGCAGCTGTCGCTGGCTTCAAGGAGTCTGGCCGTTGACTGAGACCAACACGGCCTCCCGCCGGGACGGAATTCCGCTGGGGCGAATCGCAGGCATTCCAGTTATTCTGGCTTACTCCTGGTTCGTCATTGCCGCCTTTACCGTTATTGTCTACGGCCCGGTGCTCTTGGAACGGAACCCCGCCCTTGGCGTCGGCGCCTACACGGTGGCATTTGCCTACGCCGTGCTGCTGCTGATCTCGGTGCTGGTCCACGAACTTGCCCACGCGCTGACGGCCAAGCTATACGGCTGGCCCACCCAGAAGATCGTCCTCAACCTCTGGGGCGGGCACACGCAGTTCGAAAACTTCACCGCCACCCCCGGCCGCTCCGTTCTGGTTGCGCTGGCCGGCCCTGCTGCCAACTTCGTACTCGCCGGCTTGGCCTGGGCTGTCCTCTCCTCCGCTGACCTGGCCGGCGTGGCGGACATCCTGACCAATATCTTCATGTGGGCCAACCTGCTGATCGGCATCTTCAACGTGCTGCCCGGACTTCCGCTCGACGGCGGACGGCTCGTCGAATCGGCTGTCTGGAAGGCCACGGGCAGCCAGGCCAAAGGCACCGTCGCAGCCGGCTGGGCCGGACGGCTCATCGTTGTGGCACTCGGATTCTGGTTCCTGGCCCTGCCCATCATCAACGGGCAACCGCCTGAATTGAGCATGCTCATGCTCACCGTCCTCGTCGGCGGCTTTCTCTGGATGGGCGCGTCAGCCTCCATCCAGCAGGGAACGCTGCGCGGCAGGCTGCACCTTGTCAGCGCAGCTGCCCTGGCGGTTCCCGCCGTCGGCGTTCCAGCCACCGCAACGGTAGCCGACATCCTGCAGCTGTCACCGGCCGGAATACCGGCTGTCGTGGTCTGCGGACCTGACGGACGGCCGCAGGCCGTGGTGGACGCAGGGGCCGTTTCGGCGGTACCCGCGCACGCTGCCGGATCCACTCCGGCATCAGCCGTTTCGTACGCCCTGGGCGCCGGGGCCTACGTGCCTGAGTGGTCCAAAGGGCAAGAGCTCATCCAGTACCTCGCCCAGCTGGAGGGCCGGGAATATGCTGTGGTTGACCATCGAGGGACGGTGACCGGCCTGCTTGGACAGAACGCCGTGGTGGCGGCCATGACGGGCAGGAGTGTCCGTCCCAATAGGTATCCGCAGGGCCAGAACCGGTAGAGTTACCTGCCGGTCGTGCATCGCCGGCGCACGTTCCGAAGAGGGGCCCCCTGCGAGACCCGGGCTGACCTTCCAGTGCACGGCCCCACAGTTTTACAGGAGCGAGGAAAAGACCATGAGCAGCGAAACTGCCGCCAATGAAGCCACAGCAGCACCCGAAGCCGGTACTGCCGCCAACGGCTTGCAGCCGGTGGGGGCTTCCCGCCGCAGGGGACCCTTCCGAGAGGGAGAAAGAGTCCAGCTGACTGACGAACGCGGCCGCATGAACACCATCACCCTGGAGCGCGGCGGCGCGTTCCACACCCACCGGGGCTTCCTTAACCACGATGAGATCATCGGCAAGGTTGACGGCTCCGTTGTGGTGAACAATGTTGGCCAGCAATACCAGACCCTCCGCCCGCTCCTTTCGGATTTCGTCCTGTCCATGCCCCGAGGCGCTGCCGTGGTCTATCCGAAGGACGCCGGACAGATTGTCACCATGGCTGACATCTTCCCGGGCGCAAGGGTGGTCGAGGCCGGGGTAGGTTCCGGCGCGCTGTCCATCTCACTGCTGCGCGCCGTAGGGGACAACGGCTACCTTCACTCTTTCGAGCGCCGCGAAGAATTTGCCGACATCGCCCGCGGAAATGTTGAGACCATCTTTGGAGGCCCCCACCCGGCCTGGAAGATCTCCCTGGGTGACTTCCAGGAGGAAGTGGTCCGCAGCGAGGCGCCCGGCTCCGTTGACCGCGTGGTGCTGGACATGCTGGCGCCCTGGGAATGCCTCGACGCCGTCGCCACCGTACTCGCGCCCGGGGGCGTCTGGATCAACTATGTAGCCACGGTCACCCAGCTTTCCCGGACCGCGGAGGCCATCCGGGCAGATGGCCGGTTCACTGAACCTGACGCCTGGGAATCCATGGTCCGCGGCTGGCATCTGGAGGGCCTTGCGGTCCGCCCCGACCACCGCATGGTGGCCCACACCGGCTTCCTTCTGGTCACCCGGCGGCTGGCCGACGGTGTCACAGGCATTTCGGTCAAGCGGCGCCCGTCGAAAACCGGCTTCAACGAGGACGACGTCAACGCCTGGACGCCCGGCGCTGTCGGCGAACGGTTGGTGTCGGACAAGAAGCTCCGGCGCGCCGCGCGGGACGCCATCGCCGGCACCAACGTCAAGGATGAGCCTGAGATCACGAACTAGTCCACATTTCGGGAGTCGTCAGCTGTACCCGTCAACTTGGGGCTAAGGTCTTAAGAAGAGCGTAGGAAGGGGCTGATGCATCATGGAGACGCCGAACCAGGACTCCGGACGCACACCGGCAGAGCAGTCTGCCGCCAACGATCTGTCCGTTGCGGAGCGGCAGGTGAACATCCTCCGGGACAAACTCAGGCACATTGACCGGCAGCTGGCAGCCGCGACGCAGAACAATGCCAAGTTGGTCAGCATGCTGGAAACCGCGAAAGCGGAGATCCTTCGGCTGAAGAACGCCCTGGACCAGGAAGGGCAGCCGCCTTACAGCTTCGGCACCATCGTCCAGCTCAACCCGAAGCGCCAGCCATCACCGGGCAGCAGCGGGCAGGCGGCCACAGAGGAATCCGCCGATATTTTCAACGCCGGACGGAAGATGCGCGTCGGGATCAGCCCGCTGGTCAACATCAGCCAGCTGGCCGTCGGCCAGGAAGTGCTGCTGAACGAGGCGCTGCTGATTGTCGCCGGCCTCGGGTACGAGCGGGCCGGCGAACTCGCCACGCTGAAGGAAATGCTCGGCCGGGACCGTGCATTGGTAGTCGGCCGGGCCGACGAAGAACGCGTCATCCGGCTTTCCGGGGCCCTCCTGAACGAAAAACTGAGGGTGGGGGACGCCCTGTCCATCGATTCGCGCACCGGCTATGCCCTGGAGAAGGTTCCCCGGTCCGAAGTGGAGAACCTCGTCCTGGAGGAAGTTCCGGATATCACCTATGAGGACATCGGCGGCCTGGGACCGCAGATCGAACAGATCCGCGACGCCGTGGAACTGCCGTTCCTGCACCCGGACCTCTACCGCGAACACGGCCTCAAGGCACCCAAAGGCATCCTGCTGTACGGTCCGCCGGGCTGCGGCAAGACCCTGATCGCCAAGGCCGTGGCCAACTCCCTCGCCGCCCGTGCCGCCGAACGGTCAGGCAACGTTGACTTGAAGAGCTACTTCCTGAACATCAAGGGCCCTGAGCTGCTGGACAAGTATGTCGGCGAAACCGAACGGCACATCCGCCTGATCTTCTCCCGGGCGCGGGAGAAGGCCTCGGACGGCAGCCCGGTAGTGGTGTTCTTCGATGAAATGGACTCGCTCTTCCGCACCCGGGGAACGGGCATCTCATCCGACGTCGAAACCACCATCGTGCCCCAGCTCCTGAGTGAGATTGACGGCGTGGAGCGGCTGGACAACGTCATTGTGATCGGCGCCTCCAACCGCGAGGACATGATCGATCCCGCGATCCTCCGCCCGGGACGGCTGGACGTCAAGGTCAAGATCCACCGCCCCGATGCCGAAGCCGCGGCGGACATCTTCAATAAATACATCACCACTAACCTGCCGTTCCACGAGTCTGACCTCGCCGAGCACGACGGCGATGTCCAGGCCACGGTCGATGCCATGATCCAGCGCACGGTGGAAGCAATGTACTCCACCGAGAAGTCCAACGAGTACCTGGAAGTCACGTACGCCAATGGCGACACCGAGATGCTCTACTTCAAGGACTTCAACTCGGGGGCCGTGGTGCAGAACGTGGTGGACCGGGCAAAGAAATACGCCATCAAAGACCTCCTCACCCTCCACCAAAAGGGGTTGCGCATCGACCACCTCCTCCGCGCCGTGGTTGACGAATTCCGCGAACACGAGGACATGCCCAACACCACCAACCCGGATGACTGGGCCCGTATCTCCGGCAAGAAAGGCGAACGGATCACCTACATCCGCACCATCGTCCAGGGCAAGGCAGGCCAGGAACCCGGGAAGTCCATCGAAACGATGCCCAACACGGGGCAGTACCTGTGACGCCTGCCCGGCAACCAGCGGTCGGGGGAGCACTCCCGGCCGGCGGGGCAATGCGCGTCATGGGTGCGGAAACGGAATACGGCATCCACGCCCCGTCAGCCCCGAGCGCCAACGCCACCATGATGTCTGCCCGGGTGGTCCAGGCATACGCCCAGGTGACGCGGCAGCGTGCGGCGGGCGGTGCCGAGACACGGTGGGACTACACCGACGAGGAACCGCTGCACGATGCCCGCGGCTGGACAGTTGAACGGGGAACAGCCCATCCCAGCCAGCTCACGGACCAGCCGCCGGTACTCGACGCGGAGGCGGTTGCCCTCGCGTACGGACGGGAGGAACTGGAGCTCGACGGCCAGGATGAGTCCGGCACACTCCTGATGAACATGGTCCTCGGGAACGGTGCACGCCTGTACGTTGACCACGCCCATCCGGAGTATTCGAGTCCCGAGGTCACCAACCCCCGCGACGCCGTGACCTGGGACGCCGCTGGAGACCTCGTGGCACTGGCCACCGTGCGCCGCCTGGCAGCCGACCCCGAACTGCCCGCAGTCAACCTCTACAAGAACAACACGGACAATAAGTCCGTCTCCTACGGCTCACATGAGAACTACCTGATGCCCCGTTCTGTCCCGTTTGGCGACATCGTGCGCGGCCTGACGCCCTTCTTCGTCAGCCGGCAGATCATGTGCGGCGCCGGGCGGGTCGGCCTGGGCCAGGACAGCTCCACCCCGGGTTACCAAATCAGCCAGCGCGCTGATTTCTTCGAGGCGGAAGTGGGACTGGAAACCACCATCCGCCGGCCTATCATCAACACCCGCGATGAACCCCACGCCACGGCCGACAAGTACCGCCGGCTCCATGTCATCATCGGCGACGCCAACCTGTGCCAGGTTTCCAACTTCCTGAAGTTCGGCACGACCGCTATGGTCCTGAGCCTCATCGAGGCGGGCCTGGCGCCGAAGGTGGAGGTGCACGAACCGGTTTCGGCCCTGCAGACGGTCAGCCACGACACCTCGCTGACAGCCATGCTCAGGCTGCTGGACGGCCGGCGGGTCACGGCCCTGGACCTGCAATGGATGTACCACGAAGCGGCGGCCAAACTCGCGCAGGATACCGGGGTCGGGGACGCCGTCGACGGAGACGGGCACACCCACGAGGTCCTGGAACGGTGGGCCACGACCCTCACCCAGCTGGACTCGGACAGGGCGGGGGCCGCCTCGTCGGTGGAGTGGCTGGCCAAGCTTTCCCTCCTGGAGGGGTACCGGGGCCGGGACGGCCTGGCGTGGGACGATGCCAGGCTCGGCCTGGTGGACCTCCAGTGGGCCGATATCAGGCCCGAGAAGGGCCTTTACTACCGGCTGCTCGCACGGAACCGGGTGCAGCGGATCGTCGACGACGGCGACATCGCCGCGGCCGTGACGGAACCGCCGTCGGACACGCGGGCCTTCTTCCGGGGCCGGTGCATCAGCAGCTTTGGCAAGGACGTGGTTGGGGCCAGCTGGGACTCCGTCATCTTCGATGTCCCGGGCTACGGCCGGCTCCAGCGGGTGCCCACCAGGGAGCCGCTGCGGGGCACGAAAGCCCTTACCGGCGGTCTCTTCGCCCGCCACCGGATGGCGGGTCCTTTCCTTGCCGAACTGCTTGGCCACACGACTGCTCCGCCTGCGGCATAAACCGCCCGAGCAGGGCCATGTCGTGGCAATATGGGCGTATCGGAAGATCCGTCCGGATCCGATGACTCACAAAGGGAGAAATGACAATGGCAGGCCAGGAGCAGCAGCAGCCACAATCGCGTGACAGCCAGGTCGAGGAGGACGTGCCGCAGGCGCCTCCCGCGCCCCCCGAAGCCCAGGCTTCGGCGTCCACTCAGGGCGTGGATGACCTCCTCGACGAGATCGACGGCGTCCTCGAATCCAACGCCGAAGAGTTTGTCCGCGCATTCGTTCAAAAGGGCGGTCAGTAACCCGGCTCCGAATGCTGGCGGAAGCCCGCGGACGGCCGGAATCTGTACAGACGTTGAAGTACCAGTACAAGGAGTGCATCAGTGCAGGAATCAACCGCCAATCAGGTAGCCGCCAACACGACGTCGTCATTTTCGGAGCATCTCCAGCGTGACCGCCCGGAACTGCTTCCCTACGGGCGCGCGCTGCCGGTGGGCCCGGGCCCGGCCACCCCGCTCCAGGTGCCTCATGCCACCACCATCGTGGCCATGAGTTACAACGGCGGCGTGCTGATGGCGGGGGACCGGCGGGCCACCATGGGCAACGTGATCGCCAGCAGGCATATTGAGAAGGTATTCCCGGCGGACCAATACTCGGTCCTTGGCATTGCGGGCACGGCCGGCATAGCCATCGACCTCACGCGCCTTTTCCAGGTTGAGCTGGAACACTACGAGAAAATTGAAGGCACCCAACTCAGCCTGGACGGCAAAGCGAACAGGCTGGGCGCGATGATTCGCGGAAACCTGCCCATGGCGCTGCAGGGGCTGGCGGTTGTACCTCTGTTTGCCGGCTTTGACATCACCGCGGGGGTAGGCCGGCTTTTCTCCTACGACGTCACCGGCGGCAGGTACGAAGAGCGCGAGCACCATACGGTCGGGTCCGGTTCAGTTTTTGCCCGGGGCGCCCTGAAAAAGCTCTGGCGGCCGGACCTTTCCGAGTCCGAGGCTGTTTCCGTCGCCGTCGAATCGTTGTATGACGCCGCCGACGACGACTCCGCCACGGGAGGTCCCGATCCCGTCCGGCAGCTGTGGCCGGTCGTGTACACCGTGAACCGGGGCGGCGCCCGCCGTGTCCAGGAATCCGAACTGGCAGCGGTCGCGGGAACCATCATCGAAGCGCGGTCCTCCGCCCGGCGGGAGGCCTGAGATGACACAGCAGTTTTATGTATCCCCTGAGCAGCTGATGAAGGACCGTGCGGACTTCGCACGGAAAGGCATCGCACGCGGCCGGTCGGTGGTGGTGGTCAGCTGCGAGGACGGCATCGCCCTGGTGGCTGAGAACCCCTCTCCGTCGCTGCACAAGATCGGCGAGATCTACGACAAAATCGCGTTTGCGGCGGTGGGTAAGTACAACGAATTCGAAAGCCTCCGCCAGGCCGGCGTGAGATATGCCGATGTCCGCGGCTACTCCTACGACCGTGAGGACGTCACGGCACGCGGCCTGGCCAGTGTCTACGCCCAAAGCCTCGGAGCTGTGTTCACAGCCGAACAGAAGCCATTCGAAGTGGAGCTGGCGGTCGCGGAGGTGGGACCCACCCAGGAGCTGGACCATCTCTACCGGCTGACTTTCGATGGCTCCATCGCCGATGAGGATGGCTTCATCGTGATGGGCGGCCAGGCGGAGAAGGTGTCTGCCGCCATCGCCGGGGGCTGGCGTGCCTCGCTGCGGTTCCGCGACGCGATCCGCCTGGCCATGCGGGGCCTTGTCACCGGCACGGAGTCTGGGGCGAAGCCCGAGGCGTTGCCCGTCCATGCCGTGGAAGTCGCCGTCCTTGACCGGATGTCGGAGAGCTCCCGTGGCTCCCGTCGGGCGTTCCGTCGACTGAACGAGGCCGACATCACAGCGTTGCTTGCTGAGGAGGATTGAAATGGACAAGAGGATTTTCGGTATCGAGACCGAATTCGGTATTTCCTATTCGAGCCCGGATTCGCGTCCGCTGGCGCCCGAAGAGGTGGCCCGCTATCTTTTCCGCAAGGTCGTCAGCTGGGGCAGGTCATCCAACGTCTTCCTGACCAACGGCTCGCGGCTGTACCTCGATGTCGGCTCGCACCCCGAATATGCCACGGCGGAGTGCGATGACCTCGCCCAGCTCATCGCCCATGACCGGGCCGGCGAGCTCATCCTGGACGACCTCGTGGAGGAGGCGCAGACCAGGCTCGCGGCCGAGGGGTTCAACGGCACCGTCTACCTCTTCAAGAACAACACTGATTCGGCCGGGAACTCCTACGGCAGCCACGAGAACTACCTGATCCCCCGGCGGGGCGAATTCTCCAGGCTCGCCGAAATCCTGATTCCCTTCCTGGTCACCCGTCAGCTGGTGGCCGGGGCAGGCAAGATCCTGAAGACGCCGCACGGGGCCACCTACGCGTTTTCCCAGCGCGCCGACCATATCTGGGAAGGCGTCTCGTCTGCCACCACAAGGTCGCGCCCCATCATCAACACGAGGGACGAGCCGCACGCCGACGCCGAGTTCTTCCGTCGTCTCCACGTGATCGTCGGCGACTCCAACATGTCTGAAACCACGGCTTTGCTGAAGGTCGGAACGGTGGACCTCATTCTGCGCATGATCGAGGCCGGTGTGATCATGCGCGATATGCGGATGGAGAACCCCATCCGCAGCATCCGTGAGATTTCCCACGACCTCAGCGGCCGGGCACTCGTCCGGCTCGCAAACGGCCGGCAGCTGACGGCACTGGAGATCCAGCAGGAGTACCTGACCAAGGTCACAGCCTTCGTCCAGGAGCACGGGGCGCACAACCCGCATGTACCGCTCATCCTTGACCTCTGGGGCAGGACCCTAAGAGCCATCGAAAGCGGCGACACCAGCTCGATCGACACGGAAATCGACTGGGCCATCAAGAAGAAGCTGATGGACAACTACCGCGAACGGCATGGCCTGGGGCTCGATGCCCCGCGGATTGCCCAGCTGGACCTCACCTACCATGACATTTCGCGGAGCCGGGGCCTGTACTACCTGCTGCAGTCCAGGGGTGCGGTGCGGCGCATTGTGGATGACACCGTGGTCAAGGACGCGGTGGACGCGCCGCCGCAGACCACCAGGGCCAAATTGCGCGGGGACTTCGTCCGCCGGGCACAGGAACTGGGCAGGGACTACACGGTTGACTGGGTGCACCTGAAGCTGAACGACCGCGCGCACCAGACCATCCTGTGCAAGGA
>DATCNU010000215.1:0-9279 GCA_036565085.1 Arthrobacter sp. | reverse complement strand
GCAGGAGCCTCAGCAGGTGCGGCTCCGGCAGCAGCGCCGGCAACTACGCCGTCGCTTCCGGCCCGACGGCTGCGGCCACGGCCGCGGGGTGCCTCGGCGGCCGGGGGCTCCGGGGCTTCAATGGCCGCTGCCACTGGCGCGGTGGCTGCAGGAGCGGTGTGGTTGGTGCTCGCCTTTTCAGCAACCTTGGCCGGAGCCTTGGTGGTCGGAGTGCCGGCGCGGTGGGCGGAAATGGCCGCGACCAGGTCCCCCTTGCGCATCCGGGAGCCGCCCGAAATGCCCAGCTGGCTGGCAAGGGCCTGCAGCTGGGCGAGCTTCAGGCCGGCGAGGCCGCTGCTCTTGGCGGGTGCTGCCGTTGATGGCCCGGCAGCAGAAGATGATAGTTCCACAGCTGAAGACAGCTCAGTGGTTTCGGTCACGAAGGATCCTTCCCCCTCGACGGCGTCCAGACTGGGAGCTGGACGCGATGATTTGATCTGGGCTGCAGTTCAGATCTGCAGCCGGGATTTTCGGCCTTGCCGGTTGGATTTCGGCCAGCAGGGCCGGATATGGATACACCTCACGTGCCGATTAATGACGGAACGCTGGACTGACGCTTAGGGGCAGACTCTTCATGCTGCAGATTCCTGCGACAGACCAAGCAGGTGGCACCGAAAATATTGCGCAGTAAGAGATCGATTAGCAACTGGTGCTATAGCAGATCCGATAGGCGGAATTACCGGCGATGCAAGTCTACTTTAGCACCTTCGACGTCGACCGCCAGCTTCATCACGCGCCAGGCGATATCCGGCGTGTTCGCAGTGGTGAACGTTTCGATGAACGAGACCACTTCCGCGGCCTCGGCCTCGCCGTTGGCCAGCACCAATACCGTGGGTCCGGCACCGGAGACGACTGCGGCGCGGCCGGCTTTCCGCAATGCGGTGATGAGGGCAGCGCTGGGGCGCATGGCCTCGGCCCTGTAACTCTGGTGGAGGAAGTCCTCCGTGCCGGCGTGCAGGAATTCCGGTTTTTGCGTGAGCGCATGGATCAGCAGGGCGGCGCGGCCGGAGTTCATGGCGGCCGCGTGATGCCCCACCGACGCCGGCAGCAGGGCCCGGGCAGCCTCGGTGGACAGCTCAAAGTCGGGAACGGCCACCACGGGAATCACGGATGCGACCACCGTCGCACAGGTGCTGCTGTACTGGTCACTGTCCTGCCAGGACAGCGCCAGTCCGCCGAAAATTGCGGGCGCGACGTTGTCCGGGTGACCCTCCAGCTCGCTGGTGAGCTGGAGGATCCAGTCCAGGTTCCGCCGGCCGGGGAGCGGGACCAGCGCATTGGCTGCGGAGACGGCAGCCACCACAGCGGACGCCGAAGACCCCAGGCCGCGGCCATGGGGGTTGACGTTTTCCGCCGTGATCCTCAGACCGCCGTGACGGTATCCCAGCCGCGCGAAGGCGGCTTCCATTGCTTTGATTACCAGGTGGCTGGCGTCGCGGGGAAGGGTGTCCGCGCCCTCGCCTCTGAGCTCGAACTGCAACTCGTCGGTCTCAAGGGTCTCCACCGTCAGGGTGTCGTGCAGTGCCAGCGCCAGGCCCAGGCTGTCGTAGCCCGGCCCCAGGTTCGCGCTGGTGGCCGGGACCCTGACGGTAACGCGTTGGCCGGCGTCGATAACAGGCAGCCCGAGGGTGGTCTGCGGGGTGGTGTTCACGGCTATTTTTCTTCCAGTCCCAATTCGGCGGCAACAGTGACCACGTCGTTGGAAACCTTGACCGGCTGCACCTCGCTGCCGTCTTCAGTGCGCAGTGCCCACTGGGGATCCTTGAGGCCGTGGCCGGTCACGGTGATGACGATCGTTTTTCCGGCGGGAACCTCACCTGCCGCGTGCTTCTTGAGCAGGCCGGCCACACCGGCGGCAGAACCCGGTTCAACGAAGACTCCTTCACGGGCCGACAGCCAGCGGTGGGCGTCCAGGATCTGCTCGTCCGTCACAGCGTCAATGAAACCGCCGGATTCGTCGCGGGCCGCGATGGCACCATCCCAGGATGCCGGGTTCCCGATCCGGATGGCGGTGGCGATGGTGTCCGGTTCGGTAATGGGGTGCCCGGCAACGAACGGCGCCGCACCGGCTGCCTGGAAGCCCCACATTACGGGAGTCTTGGTGGAGACGGCGGGCAGGGTGCCGGCCGTCTCCGACTCGAACGGGGCGGAGTACTCCTTGTAACCCTTCCAGTAGGCCGTGATGTTGCCGGCGTTGCCCACAGGAAGCACGTGGATGTCCGGGGCGTCACCGAGCGTGTCGACAATCTCGAAGGCGCCGGTCTTCTGCCCCTCGATGCGGGCAGGGTTGACTGAATTGACCAGGAAAACCGGGTAGGACTCCCCCAGCTTCCGGGCAATGTCCAGGCAGTTGTCAAAGTTGCCGTCCACCTGCAGCAGCGTGGCACCGTGGGCGATGGCCTGGCTGAGCTTGCCCATGGAGATCTTGCCTTCCGGAACCAGCACTGCACACTTCAGCCCGGCCGCCGTGGCATAGGCCGCGGCTGAGGCGGAGGTGTTGCCGGTCGAAGCGCAGACGACGGCCTTGGCGCCGGAGGCAACGGCGGCGGTCATGGCCATGGTCATCCCACGGTCCTTGAATGAACCCGTGGGGTTCATGCCCTCGACCTTCAGGTACACCGTGGAGCCTGTCAGCTCGGACAGTTTCTGTGCGAGCACGAGCGGGGTGCCGCCCTCCCCCAGTGTGATGACCCTGGTGGATTCCGTCACGGGCAGACGGTCAGCGTATTCGCGGATGACGCCGCGCCATTGGTGAGCCACTTAGACTCCTTCTACCCGCAGAACGGATGTAACTGAATTGATGACGTCCAGGCCCTTGACGGCCTCGACGGTGGCCGCGAGCGCAGCCTCTGATGCGCGGTGGGTGACAATGCGCAGTTCGGCGGACTCCACCTTGGACGCGGTGTCCGTGTGGATGGTCTGCCGCATGATTTCGATGGACACACCGTGCTCGGCGAAGAGTTGGGCAATCCTGGCCAGCACACCGGGCTGGTCCGCCACGTCGAGGCCGATGTAATAGCTGGTGGTGGACGCTTCGATGCCCAGCGGGGGGACATGCCCGGTAGTGGTTTCGGTGCGTCCCGGCCCGCCCAGGACGAGGCGTCGGGCTGCCGAGACCAGATCGCCCAGGATGGCAGACGCCGTCGGGGTGCCCCCGGCGCCCTGGCCGTAGAACATCAGCTCTCCGGCGTTCTCTGCCTCGATGAACACTGCGTTGAAGGCGCCGTGGACGGCAGCCAGCGGGTGTTCGCGTGGCAGCAGTGTGGGATGCACGCGCACGGACACGCCTTCCGTGCCTGCGGTGGCGAGCTTTTCGGCGATCGCGAGCAGCTTGATGACAAAACCGGCATCCTTGGCGGCGGCAATGTCCGCGGCGCTCACGGACGTGATGCCTTCGCAGTGGACGTTCTCCAAGGCGAAACGGGTGTGGAAGGCGAGGGACGCGAGAATGGCGGCCTTGGCGGCGGCGTCATGGCCTTCGACGTCGGCTGTCGGGTCCGCTTCCGCGTAGCCGAGGCGCTGGGCTTCGGCGAGGGCGTCGGCGAACTGCGCTCCGGTGGAGTCCATCTGGTCGAGGATGAAGTTGGTGGTCCCGTTCACGATGCCAAGGACCCGGGTGATGCGGTCGCCGGCCAGGCTGTCGCGGATGGGCCGCAGGATGGGAATGGCTCCAGCCACCGCCGCCTCGTAGGACAGCTGGACGCCCGCCTTGTCGGCCTCTTCGTAGAGCGTGGGACCGTCCAGTGCCAGCAACGCCTTGTTACCGGTGACAACGCAGGCGCCGTTGCGCAGTGCCGACACGATCAGCGTGCGGGCGGGTTCGATTCCACCCATGAGCTCAATCACGAGGTCAGCATCCTTGACCAGCGTGTCCGCATCGGTGGTGAACAGTTCCTGCGGCAGGTCCACGTCACGGCGGGCATTGACATTGCGGACCGCAATACCGCTCAGCTGCAGGCGTGCGCCGGTCCTGGCGGCAAGGGTGTCGGCGTCCTCAATGAGAATCCGCGCAACCTGGGCCCCAACGTTGCCACAGCCCAGGAGGGCCACTTTCAGGGTTCGCAATTCGGTCATTCAGACTCCCATGTCGCGGTTGAGCAGATCTTCTTCGGTTTCCCCGCGGACAATCAGCCGGGCAGATCCGTCGCGCACCGCGACAACGCCCGGCCGGGCCAGATAGTTGTAGTTGCTTGACAGGGCCCAGCAGTAGGCGCCGGTACCCGGTACAGCAAGCAGATCACCGGCTGCCACGTCCTCGGGCAGATATACATCTCTAACAACTATGTCGCCGCTCTCGCAATGTTTGCCCACCACTCGGGACAGCTGCGGCCCCGCCACGGAGGTACGGGAAGCAAGAATCGCCGAATAATCCGCGTCGTACAGCACCGGGCGGGCGTTATCGCTCATGCCGCCGTCCACCGACACATAGCGGCGGGGATACGTAACGTTTTGGTCCTCGGTTTCCGCCGTTTTCCCTGTTCCGGGCGCCGGAGCGTCAACACGGACGGTCTTCAGGGTGCCAACTTCATACAGGGTGAAGGTGGTGCTGCCCACGATGGCGCGTCCCGGCTCGATCGAAATGCGGGGAGCGGCAATGCCGAGTTCGGCACAGGTCGAACGCACGACGGCGGCCATGGCCTGCGCGATCTCAGCTGGGGGACGGGGGGTGTCAACGGGCGTATAGGCGATGCCGTAGCCACCGCCGAGGTCCAGTTCGGGCAATATGATGGAGTACTTTTCCTGCATGGCGGCAAGGAAGCGAAGCAGCTTCTGGGCGGCCAGCGCAAAGCCGTCAGGTTCGAAGATCTGGGAACCAATATGGCAGTGCAATCCGAGCAATTCGATGCTGGAATAGCCAGTCGCTGCAGCAACGGCCTCCTCTGCCGCTGACAGGCCCGTCTCTTCTGAAGTGTCCTCCGCCATGGAAAGGCCGAACTTCTGGTCCTCGTGGGCGGTTGCGATGAACTCATGGGTGTGCGCGTGCACGCCGGGCGTCAGCCTCAGCATCACCTTGGCGGTTTCGCCGCGGCCGGCGGCGATTTTGGCGATGCGCTCCAGTTCGACGAGGCTGTCCACGACGATCCGGCCCAGTTTCATGTCCAGGGCGCGGTTGATCTCGGCGTCGGACTTGTTGTTGCCGTGGAGGGCGACGTCGGGGCCGGGGATGCCGGCCCTGGCCGCGACGGCGAGTTCGCCGCCCGAGGACGTGTCCAGCCGGAGCCCTTCTTCCTCGACCCACCTCACCACGGCGGTGCACAAAAAGGATTTACCGGCGTAATAGACGTCCACTCCCCCGCAGATGTCAGCGAAGGCGTTGTTGAACGCGTCGCTGAAAGCGCGGGCACGGGCCCGGAAATCCGTCTCGCTCATGACGAACAGGGGCGTTCCGTACTGCCGCTGAAGCTCACTGACGGTGACGCCGCCGATGGTGAGTTCGCCGTCGTCGTTCCGGTCAACATCCTGTGCCCACAGCGGCCGGTGCAGGGCATTGGGATCGGCAGGCACCGCAAGCCATTCAGGGGCCAAAGGCGACGCGTAATCGGGGTAATCCGCAGGCTGTGCTTGCATGGGGATCACATCCGATCCGGCGCGGAGACGCCAAGGAGGTCCAGGCCATTGGCCAGCACCTGGCTCGTGGCATCGTTCAGCCACAGCCGGGTGCGATTAACGTCGGTCACGGGCTCGTCGCCCTGCGGGGCGACGCGGCAGGCGTCGTACCAGCGGTGGTAAGCGCCGGCGATCACCTCGAGATGGCGGGCCACACGGTGCGGTTCGCGCAGCTCAGCGGCCATGGCCACGATCGACGGATAGCTGCCCAGGTAGGACAGCAGCTCGTTTTCCGTGGCGTGGTCAAGCAGCGACGCGTCGAAGACACTGCGGTCCACCCCGGCAGCAACAGCGTTCCGGGCGGTGCCCCGGGAGCGTGCGTGGGCGTACTGCACATAGAACACCGGGTTCTCGTTGCTGTGTTTCTTGAGCAGGTCGGGATCCAGCGTGAGCGGGGAATCTGCCGGGAAGCGGGCCAGGGAGTACCGCACGGCGTCCTTGCCTAGCCAGTCAATCAGGTCCTTAAGCTCGATGATGTTGCCGGCACGCTTGGACAGCTTGGCTCCGTTGACGGAAACCAGCTGGCCGATCAGCACCTCGATGTTCTGGTCCGGGTCATCGCCCGCGCAGGCTGCAATCGCCTTGAGGCGGTTGATGTAGCCGTGGTGGTCGGCTCCCAGAAGGTAGATCTTCTCGGTGAAGCCACGGTCCTTTTTGGACAGGTAGTAGGCGGCATCGGCAGCGAAGTACGTGGGCTCGCCGTTGGCACGGATCATCACCCGGTCCTTGTCGTCCCCGAAGTCGGTGGTGCGCAGCCAGACTGCACCGTCCTCGTCGTAGACGTGTCCCTGTTCACGGAGGCGGGCAACGGCATTTTCGATCGCGCCGGCGTCGTGCAGTTCTTGTTCGGAGAAGAAAACGTCAAAGTGAACGCCGAAGTCAGCCAGGGTGGACTGGATGTCCTTCATCTGCGCCTCGTAGGCGGCGGCCCGGATGACGGGAATCGCCGCCACTTCGGTCAGCTCGCGGATGCCCGGGTGCTCGGTGAGCACCTCATGGCCAAGGTCGGCGATGTACTGGCCGGGGTAGCCGCCGTCGGGCACGGGAAGGCCGTGGAGGCGGTTGTAGACGGACTGGGCGAAGACGTTCATCTGCGTGCCGGCGTCGTTGATGTAGTACTCGGCGGTGACCTCTGCGCCGGACGCGCGCAGCACACGGGCAATGGAGTCGCCCAAAGCTGCCCAGCGGGTGTGGCCGATATGCAGCGGTCCGGTGGGGTTGGCTGAGACGAATTCCATGTTGACCACGTGGCCGGCCAGCACGGAAGTGGTGCCGTAGGCAGGGCCGGCTTCAACAATGGCCTTCGCCAGGGCGCCGGAGGCCGCGGCGTCCATGGTGATGTTCAGGAAACCGGGACCGGCGATATCCACGGCCGAAACGCCGTCGATCGACTTCAGCCGCGCGCTCAGGATGGCGGCGAATTCGCGCGGGTTTGTGCCGGCCTGTTTGGAGAGCTGGAGGGCGATGTTGGTGGCCCAGTCGCCGTGTTCCCGGTTCTTTGGACGCTCCACGCGCACCTCATCCGGCAGGGCTGATGCGGAGAGGGCGATTTCGCCCGCGGCGACGGCATCCTTCAGGCAGGCGGATATGGCGAGGGAGAGTTCTTCGGGAGTCACCCCTCTAGCCTACCGGGGCCCGCCACAGGGGCGAATTTGGGGTCCGGACGGTGAAACCCGTCACTCACGGGCCGGAACCCCTGTCCCCCGCGGCGAGAGCCTTTACCTATTCACAGGAATTGCCCGGGTGTCACTCAGGATTAGCCTTTAGCCTAAATCCTGCGTTGGGATCAGCGTACGCATCAGCCAACAACACCTCCGCCAGCGAAACGAGCCCCTGCATGAGACCGTCAGTCCGTAAAAGTGTTTTCGCCGGAATGGCCGGCTTGTCCCTGATTGGAACCGTGGCCGGCTGCGCGCCTGCCGCGTCCCAGGCGGCGGGCGGCCCGTCCTCCGGCAGTGGCTCCACCGAGACCCAGGCCGCCACGCCGTCGGGCAGTTCCTCCTCACTGGCCAGCAGTGGCTCCAGCTACAAGGACGGTACGTACAGCGCCGACGGAACGTACGTCTCGCCCAACGGGACGGAGACCGTGGGTGTTGAACTATCCCTCGCGTCGGGCACGGTCACGGACGTCAAAATCACCCAGCACCCCTCCAATCCGAACACCCGCAAATTCCAGGGCGAATTTGCCGACGGCATCGCAGCCCAGGTGGTGGGCAAGAACATTGGCCAACTCAATGTGTCCAAGGTGGCGGGGTCGTCCCTCACCAGCGGCGGCTTCAACCAGGCAGTGGAAAAGATCAAGTCGGAGGCGCAGTAAGCGGTGGCCTACGCGGACTGGGAGGACTTCACTTTCGACGGGATCGGTACCCGTTGGATCATCTCCACACCCCGGCCGATTGATGCTTCCCTGCGTGCCCGGCTGCTGGCAACCGTGGAACGTTACGACGCAGACTGGTCCCGGTTCCGGGACGACTCCATTGTCAGTGCCATGTCCCGGCGGCCGGGCCGGTTTGAACTGCCGGACGAGGCGGCTGCCCTCGGGGACCTGTACCGGACGCTGTACAGAATCACTGATGGGGCGATGACCCCGCTCATCGGCGCGAGCCTTGAGCGGCTGGGCTACGATGCGGAATATTCCCTGCGTCCCGCGGGTGCGGCCTTGCCGGCGCCGCACTGGGAGGGCCTCCTGGAATGGGAAGGTACCGTACTGACCACCGCCGCTCCCTTGATCCTGGATATTGGCGCCGCCGGCAAGGGCCAACTGGTAGACCTCCTAGCCGCGGAACTGAAGGATGGCGGTGTGGGCACGTTCGCCGTTGATGCGAGCGGCGACCTGCTGAACAGCGGACCTGAGCCGCTTACTGTGGCATTGGAACACCCCTACGATCAGGCCAAGGCAATCGGCACTGTGCTGCTGGCAGGCGGGGCTTTATGTGCGTCAGCGTCAAACCGGCGGGCTTGGGGCGACGGATTGCACCACGTGCTCGACGGCACTACGGGAAGCCCGGTCCGGACAGCGGTGGCCACGTGGGCCATGGCAGAGAGCACAGTCCTGGCCGATGCCCTGGCCACGGCACTGTTTTTTGCGCCGGGAGCCGAGTTGGAGCGGACCTTCGACTTCTCCTGGCTGACCGTTTTTTCCGATGGAAGCGCTGCCTACTCGGCAGGATTTGAAGGGACACTGTTCACATGAGCGCCGTTGGCGCCCCCAAAACCGGGGCAACCCTCTCCCCCGCAGCGCGGCTGGACACCCTGCTGGGCAAGGTCACGATGTACCGGCTCATCCTCCTGGTGCTGGCTTCGCTTGCCGCCTACAGCCTGCTGCTCAACGCTCTCGGCTGGCTCACGTTCGGCCTGCCGCAGATGCTTGTCCATCTGGTGCTGTGCCTGGGCCTGACTTACGCGTCCAACCGTGGCCTGGCGGCCTTGTTCGGCGTCCGTCCCCACTCGGAGTCTTCGCTGATCACCGGCCTGCTCCTGTACTTCCTGTTCTGGCCGACCGTTGCGCCGACCGACATGATGGGAGTGGCGCTGGCTTGCGTGCTGGCTTCTGCGTCCAAATACGCCCTTGCCTGGCGCGGGCGCCACATCTTCAACCCGGCTGCCGCTGGCGCGTTTGTGGCGGGCCTGACC
>DATCNU010000214.1:0-37027 GCA_036565085.1 Arthrobacter sp. | reverse complement strand
TAGATTTTGATGCTCACGGGCTCCTCCTTCTCGGGCATGAGTGCCGACCTAGAACGGGTTCTCGGTCTCGACGTGATCGTCTGCGTCCTCAAGAGCCGTGCTGACAAGTTCCTCGACGTCCTCGGCGTCGGCGTCGCCGTTATCAATCCACCACCTGGCCCGGGTGATTGCTCGCGCCGGGACGAGGATCCGTTCCTCAAAGTCCTCGGCACTGAGCGTTTCGTCCGCGTCAACCGTCAACGCCTGCAGCGCGTTGGAAAGAAGTTCGTACCGGACCCTTGTGGCCCACGGAACCTGCTTCTCACTGCCCTCGACCGGCGGCAACTGGTGGTCCGCCTCGAAAGACTCAGCGTCGGCCAATGCCTGGGCGTTTCGTTCCGCGAGCCACAATTCCCTTGCGGCGGCGTTTTCCTTTGTGAAGCACCTGCCGCAGATCCGGTTCAGCCCCAGTCCGTAGGCATGGGCCTTACGTCGGCCGGCCGGGACTTTGGACAGGTCAGTTGCCTGGGTGTGGCCGCACTTGTATTTGATGCTTACTGTCGTGGCTATAGCCATCGGGTCCTCCTGAAGGTTGGATGACCATCAGTTCGGATTCCAGGTGCTGGTCATGTGTCGTGCTTTGACTACCCCGCTTTTTGGAGCTGCTTCAGCTCGAAGGTCGATATCGGCAGTTCGATGCCGTTGACGGCTTCTTGGAGGTGCAGTGACGGGACTTTGGTATAGCCCATCGTCGTATTGATGTTCCGATGCCCGAGGAGCTGCTGAACCGCGAGGATATCCAAGGTGGCGGCAAACGCCGACGTTGCGAATAGGTGCCGGAGTGTGTGCCCGGACCATCCCGGCCCAAGGAGATCACCGAGCCGCTGGCCGACGGAACCCGGGAGCAGGTGCCCGGTCGGATTCTTCTCGGACGGGAACAGATAGCCGTCATCGATGTCGGCCAAAACCTCTTGAAGGATGGGATGCAAAGGGACCATGCGCTCGTGCCCGCCCTTGCCTCGGACACGGATGATGCTGTCGCGAATGTCCCGTGAATGCAGATGCGCCAGCTCAGACCTGCGCAAACCTGACAAAGTAGCCACAAGAATGAGGACGACGTCCACAGGAGGTGGAGCTTCCTTCAGGGCCCTTCTCAACGCGACTGTCGGGGTCGGATTTGGCACCGCGCGGGGAACGGTGATTCTGGGCAGATTTTCCGCTGGACTCACCGGTATCTTTCCAACCATCACGCCCCAACGGAACAGGGCTCGAACCGCGTCAACGACGTTCTTCCTCGTCGAGGGGGACTTTCCGCAACTTGAGACGAAATCGCCGAGCTTCTGGGACGTTAGTTCCCAAGGAACAACCTCAGGGTTCCAGCGGCCCAACCGCTGAGCGTAGTAGATCCGCAGCTTCACCGATCCCGGGCGGAGGTATACCTCCAGCCACTTCTCGTAGCTGACCAAATCGGCCTCAAAGTTCCCCGACACGCTTTTCTCCAATCGATAGATTTATTGGCCAGCGTGGCAAATGGAGGGCCTCTATGTAAAGTCAAGGATCGCGAGACTGTGGACAAGTAACACCAGCATAAGTAGGGACAATATTTCATGCTCAATATGAATATTCTATGAGCTATGACGAAGTCGCGCCATAGTGAAGGCCCACTAAAGGTGCTAGTCATTTGCTCAAATTGGTAGCCACTCATAGGAGTGAGGGAGTAGCCGGTAAGGGCGGACGTTGTGAAGGCGGGGTGAGCCGCTGGTATTCGAAGGCGCCTGCACAAACACGCAACAAGAACTTTGTGTCGAAGTCGTCTGCGCAAAACCAGGCAACTAAGTTAAAGAAGCTTCGCGGTGTCCGCGGCGGGGGCCCACCCGTAGAGGCGGGCACAGAGGAGCCTAAGCTGCTGGCCACCCCTGGGTAGTGTTCCCTTAGCTGAGGAGCTTAGGGCGGAACGGATCTTTGGACTCCGTCATTACGCGTTTCCGGCCGCCAACCCCGCACTGTTCGCGTGCCAAGGTGAATAACCAGCTATCACCGTTGGTGCTCCCGCGAGGTATCTTCGCTGCGAGGATTGTGTGGTCCGGGATGAGGCTATGGCATCAGGGAAGAGTCTCGCGACGAGTCGATGCGAAGTTCGGATCGTGTTGACAGCCATCACCAGCGGGAACGCGATGACATTTTTCGGGTGAGCGAACGCGTCATTGCGGATCTGGCGGCCCGTATCAATCAGCTCGACGTTGACGTTATGGACAATTCCCTCGGCGTTGAGCCGCTTCACCAGTGCCGCGAATCGCACGTTTTTGCCGGCCTTCAAGCGCGTCCGAATAGCGAGCTCGAGAGCCTACAAGGACTTCTCTGAGCCGACCGCGGCGAACTCGTAGTGCGCGGTGCTGCCTCGGAGAAGCTTCCTGCTCACGTCCAGCAGAGCAGTGATCTCTTCCGGTGTCTCGTCCGTGCGATCGAAGGTTGCCGTCAACTTTTCGATTGTGTCGGGAGTTGCAAACATTGGTCTATCGCTCGGCGAGGTTGAGGTCAAGGACATGTGCGTGGTTCGTGTGTCCAGCTCAAATGTCCATCTCGTTGGATGCGGTTCGAACATCACCCGTCCGCCTGCATGATGGTGCGCATCTTCGTCAGCAAGTCGCGGCCAAGTGCCGAATGAAGGGCTCTGACCCACTCCGCGGACGCCGCGCCAAGTGCGACAAAGTCGACAAACCGATCGTCGTGATAGCTCGATTGAAAATGGAAAACCCCGTTCCTAAATCGGCGCAGCGCGTTCAGCTTCACCTCTTCGCTCAGCAGTTGCTCGATCCCCTCATCTGTAAATTGAAGCTCGCTCCAGCCTTCCGCCACGACGAACAGGGTCGCATACCAGAGGGAGAGGTAGATCCACTGCTCCGCCCAGTCATCATCTTCCAGTGCGATAGCGAAGCCGCGTTCCCGCGTGCGCAGCTCGTAAAGGTGTTTCATCTTGGACGCGTTCAAATAGTACTTGTGTAGTGAAGCCAGCGCCTCACGAGTCTCCATAGGCATGCACCAAGCATCAAGCCAATTAAGTCGGCTGTGCAACGGGTCCCGTCGCCCGGCGACAGTGTTGACGGCGCTGTGAGTTGCCCTCGTAGTCCTTGGATTGCCGGTTCCATGCCGGTCCTGTCGGAAGACCGTTAGTTGGATCTACGCGGTTGCAGGATGCTGACGGCGGAGGCCGCTGCAAGCATGGCGACGCCGATGAAGATGTTCATGCCGTAACCAGCCAGAAGCCCGGCGAGTAGGTAAACGATACCGACGGCCCCAAGAGCAACCTTGAGAAGTGTTGTGATAGACCAGATGGGGTGAACGAAAATGTTCCAAACAACAACGAGGCCGATGCCAACGATGCTGGTAAATAGCCAAAACATGCCTTGTTTCCTGTCTCGAATGAATCGTTCGACGGCACGCTAACAGTGGCCCCCGACAGTTTGCGAAGGCCAGTAAATGCTCAGCTCTCGCTGGTCTCCTGGAGGCGTTCCGAGGCGACGCGACTGGTCTCCCTGTAGAGATATTTGATGGCTTCATCGAGGGGCACGATCGGCGCCCAGGAATCGACGAGGTCAGGGTGCGCCTGGGTCCAATCAAGCATCTCAGCTGCGCTGTCGAAGGTAACCGTCCACGTCTTGCCAGAACCCTTGGCTGTCAGTGTCACTACATAGCTCATAATCCAGTCCGTTCGTCGGTGGAGCCGGACGGAACACTGGCTGCGGCAGCCAAAACGAGAGCGTAAGCCAAGGCATAGGACCGCAGCATTCCGGACCAATAATCGAAGGGTTGCTGGTTCAAGTCCAGCAGGAGGAGCAAACCCCAAGCAAAGGTCCCCGTCCTCCACTGTGAGGACGGGGACCTTTGCGTTGGGCCTGTCGTTGGACGCGGCTGCTAGACGAAGTCCATCTCCACCTGCAGGAAGCGCTCGGCCTCCGCAATCGCTGCCAGGAAGGCCTCACGCTCGGTGGGGGACTTGCGGGGCTCGCGGGGGTGCCATTCGTGCGGGGCCGAATGGACCCGGACAAAGCCGGAGTCCGGCGGGGCATAGAAGATACCGAAGCGCTGCACAGGCCACTCGGGCGAGGTTTCCGGGGCTACCAGCAAAGCCGCGTTGAAGGCAGGGTTAAACCACTGGGCGATGGGCCGCCGCCTGTCTTCCGTGAACAACCCGGCGGCGTAGAGAGCAGCTGACTGCTGACCTGTCTGGGCGCACAACCGCTCCCACCACAGAGGCAAAATGCCGGTATCGCACCGTTGCCACGTGGCCGGGAGCGGCGGTTGGTCCTGCCAGCTGTGCACGTGACTATTTTATCGCTCGAATGGTCCCGCGCGGCAGGGGTGGCGGAGCCGAACCGGCAGCGGTGGCGTGCGGCGGACTGGCTCAGGGGAGGTTCCACGGGCCGGGGTTGACCCGGTACAGCAGCGCAGAGCCTGCCAGCGTCCCCAGGATGATACCGACGGCGGGACTGCCCAGCGCACGGCCGGCGAAATAGCCCACGACGGCGCCCAGCACCGCGCCGAGGAACAGTCCCCTCCGGTTCCGGTGCGGTTTGCGTTTCATCGTTCCACCCTACTGGCGAGGTCCCGCCGCCGGAGCGGTCAGCCGGCCTCTGCGTCGCGGGGGGAATTGCGTCGCTTGGGGAATTGAAGGGACGGCCATTCAGTGGATTGACGGGACGGTGCGGGGCCTGACCACCAGCCATAGGGCCGCGATCGAGAGCAGGATGCAGGCTGCCTGCACGGCGCCCATGGGGGTGGCGCTCTTAATTCCAAGCCAGCCCACGACCGGCGAAATGAGCCCGGCCATGAGGAAAGTGGCGGCGCCCAGCAGGGAAGCTGCCGTTCCGGCCTGGGCGCCGTGGCTGGCCAGTGCCAGGACCTGGACGCAGGGAAAAGTGAAGCCGGTGCCCAGGATGTAGAACCACAGCGGCACCATGACCCCCCACAATCCCAGGCCCAGCTGGTCGAAGATCACGATCAGCACGGCCATTAGGAACATCCAGGCGGTGGAACAGGCAAGGATCCATTGTGGCGGCACACGTTTGATCAGCCTCGCGCTGGTCTGGACCCCGCCGACGATGCCCAAGGAATTGATGCCGAACAGGAGGCCGTACTGCTGGGGTGAGAAACCGAAGACGTTCTGGAAGAGGAATGGCGATGCGGAAAGGTAGGTAAACAGCCCGGCGAAGTTCATTCCGCCCAGGACCAGGAGTCCCACGAAGGTCCGGTCGGTGAAGAGGACCCTGTATCGCTGGCGTGCCGTCATGCCGGATTGACCGCGCTTTTCCGGTGGCAGGGTTTCCCGGACCAGCAAGAGCGCCGCCACGATCACCAGGGTGCCGTACGAGGCCAGGAACACAAAGATCCCGGGCCACGGCATCACCAGGAGGAGCTGCGAGCCGATGACGGGCGCCAGGATCGGCGCGAGACCGTTCACGAGTGCCATCCGGGAGAACATCCGGACCATCGCGTAGCCCGAGAACAGATCGCGCACCATGGCCATGGCAACCACCCCGCCGCCGGCGGCGCCCATGCCCATCAGGACCCGGAAGAGACCCAGGGTGCCAATGTCGGTCGAAAGCGCGGCCCCCGCCGAGGCGGTGATGTGCAGGGCTGTGGCCAGGATGAGCGGACCGCGGCGGCCGAACTTGTCGCTGATGGGACCTACCACGAGCTGGCCCAGGGCAAAGCCCACCGTGGTGCCGGCCAGGGTCAGCTGGACCTGCGCTGCAGAGACCCCCAGGCTGGTCTCCAGCGCCGGGAACGCCGGAAGGTACAGGTCGATCGTAAACGGACCCAGGGCGGTGAGGGCGCCGAGCAGGAGGATATACAGGAGTTTCCGGCGGCGGGTCAGTAAATCGCCCGGATTGGGGGGAGTGGTCACGGAGAACCATCCTAGGCCCGGCGGGACTATCTTTTACAGCGTTGCAGGGCACGCCGCACGGTATGCCCCGAAGTTGCGCCTGAACCTGAATGATAGTTTTGTGCCGGGGACTGTGCAGCCGCACGCTCCCGCAGGATACGTAAGCCGAATCGACCATGAAACCAGTAAGGCGGAACCGATGAGCGGACGTCACAGCGGGCGGACCAGCCAGGGGTTGCGCATCACCGCGCTGCCCAGGACGCTTAAACTCCTTTTCCGGTTGGCCCCCCGCCAGCTTAACGACGAGATCGCGCTCGCCAAGATCGAGATCAGGCGCAAGGGTGTCCAGCTCGGCGTGGCAGCGGCGTTCTTCGCCATCGCCCTGGTTTTTGTCGGGTTCCTCGTGGTGGGACTCATTGTGGCGGCCATCATGGGGCTGGCTACCATCATGCCGGCGTGGCTGGCAGCACTGCTTGTCTGCGCCGCCTTCCTGCTCATCGCCCTGATTGGCGCCCTCATCGGCCTCCGCAAATTCAAGAAGGCCATGCCTCTGGTCCCGGAGGAGACCATCCGCGGGATCAAGCACGACCTGGGGATCGTGAAGGAAGGCTCGGACTTCAATGCCGCGCTTCTTGATCCGTCCAGCCCGGAAGCGCAGGCCGCCAAGGCGGCCAAGGCGGAAGCTGCGGCGAAGGCCAGGGCTGAGAAGCAGGCAAAGGCCGAGGCCCACGATAAGGAATTCCCGCACGCTTCCGAACCTGAACTGCACCGCCGCCTGAACCAGCGGCGCCACCACCTCGGCGAAGTCCGCGATGATCTTGATACCGAACTCGACGTCAAGGCCCAGGCCCGGTACCTGACAGCCGCGGCTGGGGACACACTGAGGGCGGGCCAATCGCTGGTGAACCGTGGCAAGGCACTTGCCGAACAAAAGATTGCCTCACTGAAATCACGCCCGGGCGGCGCCGGACGCTGGAAGCCGCTGGCAGCGTTCGCTGCCGCAAGCACCGTGTTTGTGGTGCTGCTCCGCAAGCTGCTCAGGAACCCGTAAGACATACAGGCGCGGCCGCCCAAGGCTACCCGGCACAATTGCCGGGCGCCGTTCCAATCACACAGTAAAAACCCACGCCCTCACAGGCCGCAGGAAGGAAAGGGGGACGGATGAGGTTCATCGGCGCTGGCTCCCGTCCCGGGCGTCCACAGGTTGACCGCGACCTTGTCTTCACTGTCCCCAACGCGCTCACCGTTCTGCGCTTCATGGGAGTGCCACTGTTCATCTGGCTGATCCTTGCCCGGCACGAATACGGCTTCGGCGTGCTGGTGCTCGTGGTCATGGCCGGCACGGACTGGGTTGACGGGTACGTGGCCCGCCGTTTCGACCAGACCTCCAACCTGGGCCGGATCATGGATCCGGTTGCCGACCGGCTGGCGCTGATCGCTGTTGCCGTCACCCTGGTCATTGCCGGCGTCGTGAACTGGCTGTACCTGGCCGCGCTGGTGGTACCGGATGCCGTCCTGCTGGTGCTGACACTGTCCTACTTCGGTGGCCATCCGGACCTGCCCGTGAGCCGCATCGGGAAGATCCGTACCGGGCTCCTGCTTCTGGGGACGCCGATGCTGGTCCTGTCCAGGCTGGACATTGCATTTTCCGGTGGGCTTTATGTTGCAGCCTGGATCGTGCTGGGGCTTGGCCTTGCCGGGCACTGGATCGCCGCGTACAACTATTTCTGGGCCATCCTGCGAAAAGGCAGAATGGCCTCACATCACGACGGCGGGACCACCTGATGATGGGGCTGGCCGTCTTTCTCGCGGTGCTGGGCGCATTTTTCCTCGCCTTCGGCGCGCAGCGCCAGGGGAGCGCGGTCAAGGCCGATACCGGGGGGCTCGGCCTCAGTTCCAACGGCTTCATCCGCCTGCTCCGGAACCCGCGCTGGCTGCTGGGCGTCCTCCTGCTGTGTACCGGAATGGGCCTGAACGCCGTTGCGCTAGTGTCAGCGCCCCTGACTGTTGTGCAGCCGATCGGGGCCATAGCGCTGGTCATTACCACGGTGGTCAACTCGCGGGACCAGGACCTGACCATCAACAGGGCCACCGTGGTGGCCATTTCCGCCTGCGTGGCAGGTTCGGCCCTGTTCGTGCTCCTTGCCGTGAATGTGACGCAGGAGAACCACCACGTCAGCCAGGAGGACGAGCTCACCATCGTTCTGCTGCTTGCCCTGGCCGTTGGCCTGTTCGGCACCCTGGCGGCCATGTTCAGGCACCGGATGAGTGCGTTCGTGTATATCCTCGGGGCCGGTGTCCTGTTTGGCTTTGTGGCTGTCCTGACCCGCATCATCGGAAAGCACCTGCTGGACCCGAACGGCCTGTTTCTGCTCAACGTCCAGTGGTACACCGTAGTTGCCATCGTGGCGGCGGGAGGTCTGGGCTCGTGGTTTGTGCAAAACGCCTATTCCAGCGGACCGCCCGACCTGGTCATCGCCGGCCTGACGGTCATCGATCCCATTGTGGGCATCGCGATAGGCATCGTCATCCTGGGCGAACTCCGGCCGGACGTGCAGGCCGTGATGGCGATTGCCATGGCTACGGCCGCTTCGCTTGCTATCGTTGGGGTGATCGCCCTCTCCAGGCACCATCCCGAAGTCACCAAGCGCAGGAAGGACGCGAGGAAGGCTGCGGGCAGGGCGTCCCACTAGCCTGTTTCCCGAACCGATTTCGCTTAGAGGCCCGGCGCCACCATGCCAGCGGCCAACCGTTGCTGTCAGCGTCAGCTGGCCGCGCCGTGACCATCAGGAGCTTTCCACGTGACAACGCCCGCTGACCAGCGACCCCTGACCATCCTGATTGCCGCGGACACGTATCCGCCACACCTCAACGGGGCCGCGCAGTTCGGCTACCGCCTGGCCAAGGGAATGACCGGCCGCGGGCATAACGTGCACGTGCTGGCCTGCCGCGCGGACAACGGCAGGAGCTTCACCGAGTTCCGTTCCGAGGCGACGGTGCACCGCCTCCGCTCGCACGGGGTGTTTACCCACGAATACTTCCGTATCTGCTTCCCGTGGGAAATCAAGAAGGAAATCAGCCTTCTGTTCGACCGCATCCAGCCGGATGTGGTCCACATCCAGAGCCACTACATGATCGGCGAACATGTCCTGTATGAAGCGGTGAAGCGGGGAATCCGGATCGTGGCGACCAACCACTTCATGCCGGAGAACCTCAACCCGTTCCTGCCGTTCCCGCAGTGGCTTAAGGACATCATCGGCCGGATCTCGTGGAAAGACATGGGAAAGGTCATGGGCCAGGCCGACGTCATCACCACGCCGACGCCGCTGGCGGCAAAGGCCATGCACCAGCACGCCTTCCTGCGGAAGGTGCTGCCCCTGTCCAACGGCATAGACTCGTCTGCCTACGAACTGCGGCCGGGCGAGGTCATTGAACGCCGCCCCTATCCCACCGTGGTTTTCGTGGGACGCCTGGCTGAGGAAAAGCACGTGGATGTCCTGATCAAAGCTGTGTCCAAGACACCTCCTGAGCTGAACGTCCACCTTGAGATCGTAGGCGGCGGTGAGGTGCGCCCGGCCCTTGAAGCCCTGGTGGAAAGGCTTGGCCTGGGAGACCGGGTGAAATTCCTGGGCCTGGCCAGCGACGATGAGCTTCGCCAGACCTACATCAAGGCGGACCTGTTCTGCATGCCGGGAACCGCCGAACTGCAGTCCTTGGTCACCCTGGAAGCAATGTCCGCTTCGACGCCCGTGGTGCTGGCTGATGCGATGGCCCTGCCGCATCTGGTGCGGGACGGTGAAAACGGCTACCTTTTCAAGCCCAATGACAGCGATGACCTGGCCGCCAAGATCACCAGGATCCTTGAACTGCCGCCCGAGGAGCGGGCGGCCATGGGCAAGGCCAGCCGGCGGATGGTGGAACCTCACAGCATGCAGGGAACCCTGCAGACCTTCGAGGATCTTTACCGGGGGGCCGGCTTCGAGGACAAAGTGGTCTGAAGGCTTTCCGCGGTTTGCTAGAGTGTTTTTGCCCCTCGGGAGCCGGAAGCCTTTCACCGGACCGGCCCGGCGGGGCGCACGGGGCTATAGCTCAGCTGGTTAGAGCGCGGGACTCATAATCCTAAGGTCCTCGGTTCAAGTCCGAGTAGCCCTACACGAAGCAGGAAACCGCGTACAGAGAAACCGCCAAGTGCCTGGAAACCGCGACCGACGTCAACGCCGGCCGCGGTTTTTTTGTTCTCGTTTTCTTGTGTTTTCGGCGCCCCGTGCGGTAAGTTACTGACCAGTAACTTACCGCGTGCGCCCGTCCGGACACGCCTGCCATTGCCGATCTTTGCGAGGGAACCATGTCCACTGCCGTTATTGACGTCAACGACCTTCCGTATGCCGATGGTGACTTCTTTGCCTTTGAGCAGCTGCTCACCGGGAAGGAACAGGACCGGCTGGCGGAGATCCGCGGGTTCCTGGCCCGTGAGGTGCGGCCGATTGCCGTTGACTGCTGGAACCGGGGCGAGTTTCCGATGGAGCTCATTCCCAAGCTCGCCGAGATCGACCTGGTAAGTCCCGTCCGGCGGCAGGGCTATTCCAACCTGTTCGCCGGGCTGGTCCATGCCGAGGCCACCCGCGCGGACACGTCCATCGCCACCTTCATGGGTGTCCATGACGGCCTGTTCACCGGTTCCATCGAAGCGCTTGCCTCGCAGGAGCAGCAGGAAGCCTGGCTTCCGGACATCTACTCGCTGAAGAAAATCGGTGCCTTCGGGCTGACTGAGCCCCTGGGCGGTTCCGATGTGGCTGGCGGCACCCGCACCACGGCCCGGCGCGACGGGGATGCCTGGATTCTCAACGGCGCCAAGCGCTGGATCGGCAACGCCACGTTCTCGGACTGGGTGGTTGTCTACGCCCGGGACCTGGCCGACAACCAGGTCAAGGGCTTCCTTGTGGATACGCGGCTTCCGGGCTTCAGCGCCACGAAAATCGAAAACAAGATCTCCCTGCGTACCGTCCAGAACGCCGACATCGTCCTCGAGAACGTAGTGGTTCCCGGCTTCTTCAAGCTGGCCAATGCGAACAGCTTCCGTGACACCAACAAAGTCCTGAAAGTCACCCGCCTGGCCGTTGCCTGGCAGGCAGTGGGCCAGCAACTGGCGGCCTTTGACGTGGCCCGCCGCTACGTGGTTGAGCGGCATCAATTCGGCCGTCCGCTGGCGTCCTTCCAGCTGGTCCAAAGCCAGCTGGTGCAGATTCTCGGCAATGCCGTCAGCTCGATGGGGATGATGGTCAGGCTTTCCCAGCTAGAGGATGCCGGGCAGGCCCAGGATGAACAGTCCGCCCTTGCGAAGGCATTCACCACAGCCAGGATGCGCGAAAGCGTTGCGATCGGCCGAAGCCTCCTGGGCGGAAACGGCATTGTGACCGACTATGAGATGGCCAAGATCTTCGCGGATGCGGAAGCCATCTACTCGTACGAGGGGACCCACGAGGTCAACACCCTGGTAACGGGGCGGGCCATCACCGGGATTTCAGCCATCGTTTAGCCGCTTGCCGCGGGCAGGAGGACCGATGGGCGGAGATCCAGCACGAATTCCAGCGGATTGACGTAATCCTCACCGCGCCTGACTCCCCAGTGGATGCAGGCGACATTTCCGCAGTGCCCGGGACGCAGCGTGCCAATAGTGTCGCCCTTCGCGACCACATCCCCGGCCGTCAAAGGACTTTCGACGGGCTCAAAGCTGCTGCGGAGCCCGTTGCCGTGGTCGATGGTGATCACCGGCCGGTCAACCACCACTCCCGCGAAGCTCACGGTGCCGGCTTCCGGTGAGGTGACCGGAACGCCGTCGTGAAGTGCTCCCAGGTCCACCCCGCGGTGGCCGCTCATCCACGGCTTGTCCGGCGGGTCGAAGGCGCGGACAACCGCGGGCTTTGGCGAGACCGGCCAATCCCAGGCCTGCCGCGGAGCTGCCGGCAGCGTGCCGGTGGAGACGGCAGTCCCTGGGGTTCCACGGCCCGGGGACAACAGCTCCCCGGCGGGGGCCACGGATGCGGGGAGAAGCAGCAGTGCGGCGAGAAGGGCGGATGCTTTCATCTGCCAACCATGGCGGGGAGTCGCCAGGCCCGGCAGGGCCATCCTTTGCTATGTGGAAAAACCGCTCCCGGACGAGCTGAACCGGGTGTGGAGCTGTCCGCCGGCAGGAGGCGCCTGTAGTACACTTGCTGGAGCAGTTTGCTGCGCCCTCAACGCCTTTCGAATCCGGATCGCGTCAGCACGCCTCATTCAGGAGTGCGGGGGAGCAGCAGCTGACTACGCGCATCCAGCCCTCCAACCCTGAAGCCCCCCCGGCTTCGTGCGAGGAGGATTGCGCCTCTTGCGGTCAGGGCTTCACGTCCTGGTGAGGGGTGCAGGGGATGCCAGGAGCACGGCCCGCCTTGGGCCACGCTAAACAACCGTCAACTATTGGCAGGGTAAGAGGGCCTCAGGGCCTTCTCATGAATGACCTGCCGGAAGGAGCGCCGGCATGCCCGTCGTAACTATGCGCCAGCTGCTTGACAGCGGCGTCCACTTTGGACACCAGACCCGCCGTTGGAACCCGAAGATGAAGCGGTTCATCTTCACGGAACGCAACGGTATCTACATCATTGACCTGCAGCAGTCGCTGTCCTACATCGACCGTGCCTACGAGTTCGTGAAGGCCACCGTCGCGCACGGCGGCACCGTCCTCTTCGTCGGTACCAAGAAGCAGGCCCAGGAATCAATTGCCGAGCAGGCTACCCGCGTGGGCCAGCCCTACGTCAACCAGCGCTGGCTCGGCGGTATGCTGACCAACTTCCAGACCGTTTCCAAGCGCATCCAGCGCATGAAGGAACTGGAAGAGATCGACTTCGACGACGTCGCCGGTTCCGCTTACACCAAGAAGGAACTGCTGCTCCTTCGCCGTGAACTCACCAAGCTGGAAACCAACCTCGGCGGTATCCGCAACCTGACCAAGGCACCGTCCGTGCTCTGGATCGTGGACACCAAGAAGGAGCACCTCGCCGTTGACGAGGCCAAGAAGCTCAACATCCCCGTTGTGGCCATCCTGGACACCAACTGCGATCCTGACGAAGTCGACTTCCCGATCCCGGGCAACGACGACGCCATCCGGTCCGTCAACCTGCTGACCCGCGTTGTCGCCGACGCCGTTGCTGAGGGCCTCATCGCCCGCAACCAGCGCGCCACCGGCACCACCGAAGCTCCGGAAGAGCCCCTGGCCGAGTGGGAGCGCGAGCTCCTCGAAGGCAGCAAGGCTGAAGAGGCTGCTGCCGCTCCGGCTGCCGAGGAAGCACCCGCTGCTGCCGCTCCGGCTGCCGAGGAAGCACCCGCTGCAGAAGCTGCACCGGCTGCTGAAGAAGCACCCGCCGCTGCCGAGGAAGCCCCGGCTGCTGCCGAGGCTCCCGCCGCCGACGCCGACAAGTAATACAAGTACATCCGGATTTTCCGGTCCTGCGTGCAGGGCCGGAGCACCTGACAGGATGGCGGCTCACCTGGTGAGCCGCTGTCCTGTCGGTCCGTACACCACATTAAATTTCTAGACAGAGGGGTTCACATGGCGAACTACACTGCCGCTGACATCAAGGCCCTGCGCGAGCGCACCGGCGCCGGCATGATGGACGTAAAGAAGGCTCTTGACGAAGCCAACGGTGACGCCGAGAAGGCCATCGAGATCATCCGCATCAAGGGCCTCAAGGGCGCTACCAAACGCGAAGGCCGTTCCACCGCCGAAGGCCTGGTGGCCGCAAAGGTCAGCAACGGCGTCGGCGTGATGATTGAAGTCAACTGCGAGACCGACTTCGTCGCCAAGGCTGACAAGTTCATCCAGCTGGCCGACAAGGTCCTGGCTGTGGCTGTGGAGTCCGGCGCTGCCGACCTCGAAACCCTGCTGGCTACCGATGTTGATGGCAAGCCGCTGTCGGAGGTCGTCGTCGAAGAGGGCGCCGTCCTGGGCGAAAAAGTTGTTGTCCGCCGGATCTCCCGCATTGAGGGCGGCACGGTTGACGCCTACCTGCACAAAACCTCCAAGGACCTTCCGGCCCAGGTCGGCGTACTGTTCGCTGTCGACGGTGAAGGCGAAGCCGCAGCCACGGCTGCACACGACGTTGCCGTCCACATCGCAGCGATGTCCCCGAACTACCTGACCCGCGAAGACGTCCCGTCCGAGCTGGTCGAGTCCGAGCGCCGCATCGCCGAAGAGACCGCCAAGGCTGAAGGCAAGCCCGAGGCCGCCATGACCAAGATTGTGGAAGGCCGCGTGACGGGCTTCTACAAGGGCGAGGTCCTGGTTGACCAGGCATTCGCCAAGGACGCCAAGAAGTCCGTGGCGCAGGTCCTCGAAGAGGCCGGCGTCAAGGGAACCGCGTTCGCGCGTTTCCGCGTCGGCTCCTAGCCAAACCTGCAGGGGGTGGCCACTTCGGTGGCCGCCCCTTTTGCATGCACCGGCAAAAGTCAGATGAGACCTTTGGCCCGCCGGCACGATAACCTAGCTCAGAGTTCACCCAACGGGAAGGCACCATGGAAGCCGTCAACACTTCAGTCCAGCCAGAGAAGACCAGGCGCCGCGTTCTCCTCAAGCTGTCCGGTGAGGTCTTCGGCGGCGGAAAGCTGGGCGTTGATCCCGAAACCGTGCGCGACGTCGCCAAGCAGATCGCAGCGGCCGTCACCGAAGTGGAAGTTGCCATCGTCGTCGGCGGCGGTAATTTCTTCCGCGGGGCCGAGCTTTCGCAGAGCGGCATGGACCGCTCACGGGCAGATTACATGGGCATGCTGGGAACGGTGATGAACTGCCTGGCGCTGCAGGACTTCCTGGAGCAGGCCGGCGTCGAAACCCGGGTCCAGAGCGCCATCACCATGGGGCAGGTCGCCGAGGCCTACATTCCCCGCCGCGCCATCCGGCACATGGAGAAGGGCCGCGTGGTGATCTTCGGCGCCGGGGCCGGCCTCCCTTACTTCTCGACGGACACAGTGGCCGCCCAGCGGGCACTGGAAGTCCACGCGGACGTGGTACTGATGGCCAAGAGCGGTGTGGATGCCGTCTACACAGCCGACCCGAAGACTGACCCCACCGCCGAGAGGCTCGACACGCTGAGCTACGACGATGCCCTGCGCCGCGACATCAGGGTCATGGACCAGACCGCGATGACCATGTGCAAGGACAACAATCTCTCCATGGTGGTCTTCGGAATGGAAGGCGAAGGAAACGTCACCCGTGCCATCCTCGGTGAAAAGCTGGGCACGCTGGTGACGCCCTAGCTACGGCTAGGATGTTTTGAGGACCGTCCCTTTTCCGGTATTGGAACGGCAATGGAACGGCCTGGAACCAGGAACACTGAACCGCGATTTGTGCATGGACCCGGCATCCCGGACTGCACCAACTTCTGAGGAGAGACCGTGATCGAAGATACCTTGCTCGAAGCCGAGGACAAGATGGACAAGGCAGTCGAGGTAGCCAAGGAAGACTTCGCCTCGATCCGTACCGGGCGGGCGAACCCTGGCCTCTACAACAAGGTGCTGGTGGACTACTACGGTTCACCGACGCCGCTGCAGCAACTCGCGTCCTTCGCTATCCCGGATGCCCGCACTATCCTCATCACGCCGTTCGACAAGACTGCCCTGCGGGACATCGAACGCGCCCTCAGCGACTCCGAGGTCGGCGCCAACCCCTCCAACGACGGCAACGTCATCAGGATCACCATCCCGGACCTGACCAAGGAACGCCGCAAGGAATACGTCAAGATCGTCAAGACCAAGGGCGAAGACGCCAAAGTTTCCATCCGCAACATCCGGCGCAAGGCCAAGGAAACGCTGGACAAGCTGGTCAAGGACGGCGAGGCCGGAGAAGACGAAGGCAGCCGTGCCGAGAAGGAACTGGACGCCCTGACCAAATCGCACGTTGACGGCATCGACGAGCTGCTCAAGCGCAAGGAAGCGGAGCTGCTCGAAGTCTGATGGGTCAGGCAGAGCAGGCCCCCGCACAACGGGCGCGCACGAGGGGAAAACGGCCCCGGAGTAACCCGACGCCCAAAGCCGGCCGGAACCTGCCGGCCGCGACGGCGGTGGGGCTGGGAATGCTCGTCGCGGTCCTGGGCGGGCTGCTTTTCCTGCCGCTCGTCTTCGTCGCCATAACCACCACCTTTGCCATCTTCGGAGTGTGGGAGATCTTCCGTGCCCTCGAGGCAAACGGGACCAGGATGCCCATTGTTCCGGTCATGACCGGAACCGTGGCCATGCCTTTCGCCACGTACTTCGGCGGCCTGGAAAGCCTCCTTTTCGCCTTGCTCCTGAGCTGTGTGGCCGTGCTTCTTTGGCGTTCTGTCGAAAGCGCGGCAGGATCCGCCAACAGCATTTTTGCCGGCGTCTTCACCCTGGGCTGGGTCCCGTTCTTCATCAGCTTTGCGGCGTTGCCGCTCCATGCTTCCGGCGGAGCCACACCGCTGGGCCTCTGGCCGGGCGGAACTATTCCCCAAGGGGCATGGCAGGTAGCCGTCATGCTGCTGCTGGTGGTATCCAACGATACGTTCGGCTACCTGGTTGGCGCCTCGCTGGGCAAGCATCCCATGGCACCGAAGATCAGCCCCAAGAAGTCATGGGAAGGCTTCGCCGGATCCATTGCCGGTGCCATGCTGATTGGCATCCTGGCCGCCGTCTTCCTGCTCGGCAAGCCCTGGTGGGTGGGTGTGGTCCTGGCCGTGGGCCTGGTCGCCGCTTCGACTTCCGGTGACCTTTCCGAGTCGATGGTCAAGCGCGAGCTGGGGATCAAGGACATGAGCAGTATCCTCCCCGGACACGGCGGGGTAATGGACAGGCTCGATTCCATTGTGTTCGCCGCCCCGGTGGCGATTGTCCTTTACGGCATTGTCGCAGGAGCCTGACCCGCACCCGGGTGCCAAGAGAACAGCCGGGGCGCCAATATACTGGTGCGACACCGACCCGTCCGAAGATCATTGAAGGAAACAAAAAGTGGCAGTGGATTTTCAACGGCAGATTCCCGCGTCCTTTGAACGCGTACAGCGCAACGAATACGGCTACAACGCCAAACAGGTGGACCAGTTCCTTCAGCGCGCCCGCGTTTCCCTTGAGACGCCGAAGGCCGCCGTCCACGCCATTCGGAGCGCCGACGTCCGTTCCGTCAGCTTCGATCCCGTCAAGGGCGGTTATTCGGCGGCGGTAGTGGACGCAGCGCTGGACAGGCTTGAGGACGCCTTCGCCCGACGCGAACGCGACGAACTGATTGCCGCCAGCGGCGAGGAAGCATGGCTGCGCGACATCGGACACCTCTCCGGCATCCTTCGGGGACGCCTGCACAGGCCCGACGGCGAACGCTTCCGCCGCCCCGCCAAGAAGAAGGCCCGCAGCTACAACACCGTTGACGTGGACAACCTCTGCCACGACCTCATCGGCTACCTGGAAGAGGACAAGCCGCTCAGCGTAGACAACATCCGCCGGGCAGTTTTCCGGTCCGCCGTCGGCAAAGACGGCTACGAGGAAAACCAGGTTGACGCGTTCCTGGACCGGGTGGTTGAACTGATGGCAGCCATCGACTGACCGGACCTCCCCTGAGGGCCCTTGCGGGAAGCGCTCAGCGTTCCGTGGCCAGGGGCCGTTCCGGGGTGTGCAGCCGGGTCATGATGCGCGGCATCGTCTTGGGCACCCGACTCTTTGTGGCGCGCGAAACCATGACCATCACCGCGAAGGCTCCGGGCACTGTCCACGCGGCGGGCTGGGCCAGCCAGAAGGGGGTGTTTGCCGCTCCCACGGCTGCCCCGTAGATCATGGCACCGCCGCAGAGCAGGCCGCCGGTCAGCATACCGGCGATGGCGCCGGCATCCGTGAGGCCCCGCCACCAGATGCCCAGCAGCAGCACCGGGCAAACCGTGGAGGCAGTAAAGGCGAACACCAGGCCCACACTTCCAGCCAGGGCGAGTGAGTCTGTCGTGAGGGCGAAACCCAAAGGGACCACAGCCGACATGACGGCGGCCAGCCGGAAACCGCGGACGCTGCCGCCGAGCACATCCTGGCTGATGACACCGGCCAGGGAAACCACCAGGCCGGAGGTGGTGGAGAGGAAAGCCGCGAACGCCCCGCCCACCACCAGGGCGGACAGCAGGTCCCCGGCGGTTCCGCCCACGAACTGGCCCGGCAGGAGGAGCACGATCGCATCGGCCTGGCCCGAGCGGGCAAGCTCCGGCGCGAACATGCGTCCCAGCAACCCGTAGGCCGTGGGGAACAGGTAAAAGACGGACAGGAGCCCCAGTACGATCAGGGTGGTGCGCCGCGCCGACTGCCCGTCAGGATTGGTATAGAACCGCACCAGGACGTGCGGCAGCCCCAGCGTTCCGAAGAGCAGGGCCACCAGCAGGGAAATGTTTTGGTATGGCCCGGCGGCCCCGAGTCCCGTGGGATTGGTTGCTGCCTCGGCTACGGGCCGCGTCCCGTTGCCGGCCAGGACCAGCGCCATGAAAACGACGGGCACCGCCAGGGCAGTGAGCTTGAGCCAGTATTGGAATGCCTGCACAAACGTGATGGACCGCATACCCCCGGCCACCACGCTCAAGCACACGACCACGACGACTGCCACGGACCCCACCCAGGACGGCAGCCCGGTAGTGATCCGGATGGTCAGGGCCGCACCGTGGAGCTGCGGCACAATGTACAGCCACCCCACGGCAACCACCACCAGGCTGGTGACCCGCCGGACGGCCCGTGAATCCAGCCGCGCCTCGGTGAAATCCGGGATGGTGTAGGCGCCGGAACGCCGCAGCGGGGCAGCGACAAAAAGCAGCAGCATCAGATATCCGGCGGTGTAGCCCACCGGGAACCACAGTGCATCCGTTCCGGAAAGCAGGATCAGCCCGGCCACGCCCAGGAAACTTGCCGCGGACAGATACTCGCCGCCGATGGCCGAGGCGTTCCACCACGGCGGCACCGTCCGGGAAGCCACATAGAAATCGCCGGTGGTCCGGGAAACCCGGAGGCCATAGAAACCGATCACGGCAGTGGCCAGTGAAACGGCTGCCAGGGCCGCCACGCCGACGACGGGATTAACTGCAGTGTTCACCGGAGCCTCACTGGTCCTCGGCCAGGTCACGGTACCGGGCTTCATTTCGTGCGGCAGTCCGAATGAACAGCCACGCGCTCAGGCCCGTCACCGGGTAGATGCCGGCGCCGAGCAGAAGCCAGTCGAACGGGATACCCGCCACCCGCGTCTCCGCAAGGCCGGGGACAGCCGCCAGCAGCAACGGGAAGGCGCAGACAACCAGCAGGAACCCCCCTGCCACCACGAGTGCCAGCCACAGCTGGGACCGGATCAGGGACCGTACGAACACCTGCCCCACGTCCGATTCCTGGGCCGCCTCGCGTGTGTCACCGGCAGGCTGGGCAGCAGTTCGCGGGGCCGTGACGCGGACGCGTGTCATGGCTGCGGCCGGATCCGCGTGGCTTCCAGCTTCTCCCTGACAGCCGGAAGGTGACGGCGACTGATCGGCAGGCTGGCCCCTGCCACGGTGACGCTTGGCTTGTCTGCCGCGAGCTTCATGGAGGTGATGTGCTTCAGCGCCACAAGGTAGGACCGGTGCGTGCGGATAAAGCCCGCCTCCGCCCATTGCTTCTCGAGATCCGCCAGCGGGACCCGGATCAGGAAGCTGGCGTCCGCAGTGTGGAGCCGGGCGTAGTCTCCCTGCGCCTGGACGTACGTGACGTCGTCGCGCCTGATCATCCGCGTGGTGCCGCCCTGGTCCACGGTGATCATCTCAGGTGCCGGGCCGCCGTCGCGCATCAGCTCACTGATCCGGCCGACCGAGCGGGCCAGCCGTTCGGCACGAACGGGCTTGAGCAGGTAGTCCACCGCCGCGAGTTCGAAGGCTTCCAGGGCGCAGTCCTCGTCCGCGGTGACGAACACGACCGCCGGCGGGTTGCTGCTGCGGGCAATCGCACGCGCAATATCCAGGCCGGAAACGGCGGGCATATGGATGTCCAGGAAAACGGCATCGACGGTTTGGGTGGCGAGCGCCCGCAGCGCCTCGCTGCCGGAGGACGCCCGGTGGATGGTCCCGATCCGGTCATCCCTGCCCAGGAGGTAAGCCAGTTCCTCCACCGCCGGTAACTCGTCATCAGCGACGAGGACATTAATCATGGTTCCAACATTAGCCGCGTTACCGGGAAGGTTCAGGCGTCGTGGCCCGGCTGGGACTTAGGCACACGCATGGTGATGAGGGTTCCTTCGCCCGGGGCTGTCTCGATCACCAGGCCGTGGTCGTCGCCATAGACCTGCCGGAGCCGGGCGTCCACGTTCCGCAGTCCCACATGGTCGCCGTCGCTGTGTCCGGCCAGCATTGACTGCAGCTGGGCAGGGTCCATGCCCACGCCGTCGTCCTCGATGGTCACCTCCGCGAACGCACCGGAATCGTTTGCGGTGATCCAGATGTGGCCGGGGCCCTCCTTGGCCTCCAGCCCGTGCCGGACCGCGTTCTCCACGAGTGGCTGCAGGCTCAGGAAGGGAATTACCGTACTCAGGACTTCGGGTGCGATCGTCAGGCTTACCTGCACCCGCTCGCCAAAGCGGGCCCGCTCCAGCAGCAGATACCTGTCGATGCAGCGCAGTTCCTCGGCGAGGGTGGTGAAGTCGCCGTGCCGGCGGAAGGAGTACCTCGTGAAATCGGCGAACTCCACCACCAGATCGCGCGCCCTGGCAGGATCGGTGTTAATGAACGACGCGATGGCATTGAGCGAGTTGTAGATGAAATGCGGGCTGATCTGGGCCCGCAACGCCCGCACCTCCGCTTCCATCAGGAGGGTCCGGGAAGCATCCAGCTCCGCCAGTTCAACCTGGACAGACACCCAGCCGGCCACTTCGCCTGTCGCCCGCACCAGGCCGGCACCCACTGACGGGGCAAACGCAGCCACGGCGCCCACCACGCGTGAGCCCGCCCGGACGGGAGCGATGACCGCGCCCAGATGGCCCGCCGGAGCACCGCCGGCGCTCGCGAAGTCGCCCGGCTGAAGCACGGCGGTCCCGCCGCCGGCCAGGACGTCCGCCGCCAGGCTCATCAGCTGCGGCTTCAGGTCCTCGGCGGAGCCGTCCCAGGCAAGCACGCTGGACGTATCGGTGATCGCCAGTGCGTCGCAGCCAAGCAGGGTCCGCAACTGGCGGCTCGCCTTGGCCGCCCCGGCGGGGTTTAGGCCTGAGCGCAGGTGCTGCCCCGCCCGGGATGCGGCATGCAAGGTGGTGTACGTCGCGCGTTCGGCGTCGGTGCCCAGCCCCCGGAAGGAGCGCAGCACCTTAAGTCCGACAGCAACGACGGCGGCAATCGCGAGCGCGATGACGGCCACCGCGGCGGCGGTCAGGAGCGGGGAGTCCGGCATGGTGCCCAGCGTAGCGGTGGCTGCCGTTTGCCGCAGCATCGGAACCGTTGGGCGCCCGCTCCCGCGCTTGTTATGGTTTGCCTGCCCTTCACCACGCACAGTGATTGCAGTCACATTGACGGCATCCCTGCGTTCAGGCCGCCGGTGTGAACCAGGCAAGTCTCAATAAGGAGGAATGATGGGTAACGATGCCCGGACTCCGGACGCCGCGGCGTCCGTGGACTTTGAACAGGTCCAGTCGACCGAGCGGTTCCAGGAACTGCGTAAACGTCACCGCAGCTTTGTTTTCCCCATGGCAGTGGCCTTCCTGCTGTGGTACTTCGCTTATGTCCTGCTGGCCGATTACGCCGTCGGGTTTATGTCCACGAAGGTGTGGGGCAACATCAACGTCGGCCTGATCCTTGGCCTGCTCCAGTTTGTTACCACGTTCGGCATCACCGGCTGGTATGTGAGCTACTCCAACCGGAGGCTGGACCCCATCGCGGCGGAGATCCGCAATGAAATTGAAGGCCATGAGTTCGACAAAGACGGCAACCGAGTGAGTGGAGTCAGCAAATGATCGGGATACCCGCTGCGGTGGATGTGGCCGCGCTCAAGGACACCACCTTGCTGAACATGGGCATCTTCGGCCTTTTCGTTGCCGTGACCATGGTCATCGTGCTGCGCGCCAGCCGCAACAACAAGACGGCGGCGGACTATTACGCTGCCGGACGGTCCTTCACCGGCCCCCAGAACGGCACCGCCATCGCCGGCGACTACCTCTCGGCAGCCTCCTTCCTCGGGATCACCGGTGCCATTGCCGTCAACGGCTACGACGGCTTCATGTACTCCATCGGCTTCCTGGTTGCCTGGCTCGTGGCCCTGCTGCTGGTCGCTGAGCTGCTCCGCAACACCGGCAAGTTCACCATGGCCGATGTGCTCTCCTTCCGGCTCAAACAGCGCCCTGTCCGGATCGCGGCCGCCATTTCCACGCTGGCCGTCTGCTTCTTCTACCTCCTGGCGCAGATGGCGGGCGCCGGCAGCCTGATCTCCCTGCTCCTGGGCATCAGCGACTGGGGCGGACAGGCACTGGTGATCATCGTCGTCGGCGCCCTGATGATCATGTACGTGCTGATCGGCGGCATGAAGGGCACCACCTGGGTCCAGATCATCAAGGCGATGCTGCTGATTGCCGGTGCCGCCGTGATGACCTTCTGGGTCCTCGCAATCTATGGCTTCAACCTCTCCGACCTGCTGGGCGGCGCCGTTAAGACCTCGGGCAACCCAAACATGCTCAATCCCGGCCTGCAGTACGGCAAGACCGAGACGTCCAAGCTGGACTTCATGTCCCTCGGCCTCGCCCTGGTCCTGGGTACTGCCGCGCTCCCGCACGTGCTGATGCGTTTCTACACAGTCCCGACAGCCAAGGAAGCGCGCAAATCCGTGGTCTGGTCCATCGGCCTGATCGGACTGTTCTACCTGTTCACCCTGGTCCTGGGTTACGGTGCTGCGGCCCTGGTGGGCGCCGAAACGATCAAGGCTGCCCCTGGCGGCGTCAATTCTGCCGCCCCGCTGCTCGCGTTCTATCTCGGCGGTCCGCTGCTCCTGGGCTTCATTTCGGCGGTGGCCTTCGCCACCATCCTTGCTGTGGTGGCCGGCCTGACCATCACCGCAGCCGCCTCCTTTGCCCATGACATCTACGCCAGCGTCATCTCCAAGGGCAGGGCCGACGCCGGAACTGAGGTGAAGGTGGCCCGCCGCACCGTGGTGGTCATCGGCGTGCTGGCGATACTGGGCGGCATTTTCGCCAACGGCCAGAATGTTGCCTTCCTCGTGGCGCTCGCCTTCGCGGTGGCCGCGTCGGCGAACCTGCCCACCATTGTCTACTCGCTCTTCTGGCGCAGGTTCACCACCCAGGGCGCGGTGTGGAGCATGTACGGCGGGCTGGGCTCGGCGATCATCCTGATCATCTTCTCGCCGGTGGTTTCCGGGGCCAAGACGTCCATGATCCCGGGTGTGAACTTCGCTCTCTTCCCGCTGAGCAACCCCGGCATCGTGTCCATCCCGCTGGCGTTCCTGCTGGGCTGGCTCGGCACAGTGCTCGATAAGAAGCGCGAGGACACGGCGAAGCAGGCCGAAATGGAGGTCAGGTCCCTCACGGGGGTGGGCGCCGAGAAGGCGGTCAACCACTGACGCTGGTCCGCTAGCCGCATGCCGCCAGCCGCTAGCTGCATGCTGGGCAGTTGGGGAACGTCAAAGAGTCCCTGCGCCGAGGCGCAGGGACTCTTTGGCTGTGACACTTTCGGCAGGGACGGGACCACCAGGAAGCAGCGGGGCGGGGCTATGCCTTGGGCTTCAGCCTGATGTTCATCATCTTGAGTTCGTCCTTGCCTTCGAAACGGTAGGCGAGATCAATTTTCTTGTCGCCGTCGCACGTGATGAGGCCTGAGACATCGGCGGCGCCGGCGCCGTTCCCGGAGTTGGTCTTGAGGTTGTCGTAGGCGGGCTTGCAGCTGTCATCCATCTGCAGGCTTTGGATGCCGGCGATGAAGTCTTCCTTGGTCAGCTCCTCCTTCAGCGCGGGGTCCAGGTAGTCGTCGTAGGCCTTGGAGCTTTCCCCGGCAATGACCAGTTTGGTGAAGTTGTCCGCGAGGCCCTTGGCCCGGTTGGTGGTGCTTCCCGCAACGTTGACCAGAATGATCACTCCGGCAATCACGAGGAGCAGCACACTGCCAGCGACTCCAAGCATGACCCACAGCTTCCTGCGGCCTTTGACCGGTGGCGGCTCGCCGGGAAGGCCAAAAGGGGCTGCATACATGCCTGCGGCGGCGTAACGGCCGGGAGTCGCGTGCCGGCCCCGATCCTGGCCTGCGGTGTCCTGGCCCCGATCCTGGCCTGCGGCATTCTGTGCTGGGGGTGGCTGCCGTGGCGGTGCCGCGGCGCCGGGCTGGCCCGGGTGGTTCGGTTCCTGAGGATTGCCCAAGATGGAGCCTTTCCGGCAGAGTGCGGCACTGCCTTATTTCGGGGATACGGTGCGCCGTCCCCTGGATTCAACTTGGACCAGCCTATAACCCGCCGTCCCGAGTCCTAATTGACTGCGGATCCCCGCTCCAGCAGCGGCTGGATGCGGAAGGGAATGAGTTCGCCCATGGCCAGGGCGGTGTCGGTCCGGTCCACGCCGTCGCAGGCAAGGATCTTGCCGTTGATCCTGAACAGGTCTTCAGCGTCGAGGGCAACGACGCGCAGGAGCAGATCCGCGGAGCCTGTGAGGCCGTATCCCTCAAGAATTTCCGGAACCCCGGCCAGGTCTTTGGCCAGTTGGCCCAGTTTCTGTTGCTGCACGTGGACTGAGATGAAGGCCATCAGGGGATAACCGAGGGACACCGGGTTAATGCGCCGCTCGAAGGACAGGAAGACGTGCTTTTTTTCCAGCTGCGCCATCCGTGCCTGGACAGTGTTCCGGGACAGTCCCAGCTTTTGGGCGAGCGCCACCACGGTTCGGCGGGGGTCGCGTGCCAGGGCTGAAAGTAGCCGCGTATCGGTGCCATCCAAAGCTTGCATAATGCGTAACGCTAGCACGGTCGGGAAACGCCAGACAGAGCATTATGCTCAATTATTCTGTCGGTGGTTGTACCCATTGAGCATTGTGAGTAGGGTCACAATTATCCGGGGCAACGGCGCCCGGGCGGCGGGCCACCGGCGGGACCAGAAGTCCCCAAGGGCCGGTCAAACGACGTGAGAAGGTTGCGGGCGATCGTGTCTACAGACGAAGCGGGCCAGGGCGGTTCAACCGCCGGAGGCCCCGGCAACAGTGCAGAAGATCACAGCGTTTCGGGCAGGAACCTGATCCAGCTGGTCACACCCGCGGGAGAGCGGATCAGCCATCCTGAATTCGACCCCTGGGTGCAGGACATCACGGACGAAAGCCTGTGCTCCCTCTATGAGGACATGTTGGTCGTCCGGCGGATCGACGTCGAGGCCACTGCACTCCAGCGGCAGGGCGAGCTGGCCCTCTGGCCACCGCTCCTGGGCCAGGAAGCGTCCCAGATCGGCTCCGCCCGGGCCCTGCGCGAGGACGACTTCGTCTTTTCCAGTTACCGGGAAAACGGAGTGGCGTACTGCCGCGGCGTGGACCTGACGGACATCATCAGGGCGTGGCGGGGAAACGCGTCCGCGGGATGGGATCCGTACATCATCAACATGGCAACCCCGCAGATCATCATTGGAGCGCAGACCCTCCATGCCACGGGCTATGCCATGGGAATCCAGAACGACGGCGCGGACTGCGTGGCCATCACCTACTTCGGGGATGGTGCCACGAGTGAAGGCGACGTCAATGAGGCCATGGTGTTCGCGGCCAGCTTCCAGGCTCCGGTGGTCTTCTTCTGCCAGAACAACCACTGGGCCATCTCGGAGCCCGTGCGGTTGCAGTCCCACATCCAGCTCGCTGACCGGGCCACCGGGTTCGGCATCCCCAGCCTGAGGGTGGACGGCAACGACGTCCTGGCAGTGATGGCAGCCACCCGTGTCGCCCTTGACCGGGCGCGGCGCGGCGGCGGCCCCACCTTCATCGAAGCCGTCACCTACCGCATGGGCCCGCACACCACGGCCGACGACCCCACCCGCTACCGTGATGCGAACGAACTGGAGGACTGGGCCGCCAAGGACCCCATCTCCCGGCTGAAGTCCCTCCTGGAACGCAAGGGACTCCTGACGGACGAGATGCAACAGCGCGTCCAGGCGAAGGCAGATTCCGTGGCCCGCGACGTGCGCTTAGGCTGCACCACCATGCCTGACCCGGAGCCGATGGACATCTTCAAACATGTCTACAGCACGCCGAACAGCTGGCTGGACCGGCAGCAGGACCACTATTCCCGTTTCCTGGCTTCGTTCGGCGATCCCGCAGGAGCCGCTCCACAAGAAGGTGCACGCTGATGACCCAGATGACCTTTGCCAGTGCCATCAACGCCGGCCTGCGCAAGTCCCTCGAGAACGATCCCAAGGTCATCCTCCTCGGGGAGGACATTGGCACCCTGGGTGGTGTATTCAGGGTCACCGACGGTCTCCAGAAAGACTTCGGCAGGCACCGTGTGGTGGACACGCCCCTGGCTGAGTCGGCCATCATCGGCACCGCCGTCGGCCTTGCCTTCCGGGGCTACCGGCCAGTGGTGGAAATCCAGTTCGACGGCTTCATCTACCCGGCCTTCGACCAGATCGTCAGCCAGGTTGCCAAGCTGCACTACCGGACGCAGGGCGCGGTGAAGATGCCCATCACCATCCGCGTGCCGTTCGGCGGTGGCATCGGCTCTCCGGAACACCACTCCGAATCGCCGGAGGCCTACTTCACTCACACCGCAGGGCTCAGGGTGGTGAGCGTTTCGAACCCCCAGGACGCGCACACAATGATCCAGCAGGCAATCTCCTGCGACGACCCCGTCCTCTATTTCGAACCCAAGCGGCGCTACCACGACAAGGGTGAGGTTGACGGGTCCGTTGACCCCAATACCGCCCTCCCCATGGACCAGGCGCGTGTAGTCACCGAGGGCACCGACGTCACCCTCGTGGCCTACGGCCCCTTGGTCAGGACTGCCCGGGATGCCGCCACGGCTGCCGCGGATGAGGGTGTCTCCATCGAGGTCATCGACCTGCGCTCGCTGGCTCCCGTGGACTACGCCACCGTGGAGGCTTCCGTCCGGAAGACCGGGCGCATGGTGGTCACCCACGAAGCGGGGCAGTCAGGGGGCCTGGGAGCCGAAGTGGCGGCCAGCATCACCGAACGGTGCTTCTACCACCTGGAAGCTGCGCCCGTCCGGGTCACCGGCTTCGACATCCCGTACCCTTACTCCAAGCTGGAAATGCACCACCTTCCCAATCTGGACAGGATCCTTGACGGCGTGGACCGCGCCTTGGGCCGTCCGAACTCGCTCAGCGGGCTGGAAGGATGAGCGCCACCATGATCAAGGAATTCAGGCTCCCGGATCTCGGGGAAGGCCTCACGGAATCGGAAATTCTCAGCTGGAAAGTCGACGTGGGAGACACCGTCAGCCTCAATCAGGTCATCGCCGAGGTGGAAACGGCCAAGGCCGTGGTCGAACTGCCCTCACCCTTCGCGGGAGTCATCACGGCACTGCACGAACAGCCCGGCGCCGTCGTGGAAGTGGGCAAACCGATCGTCTCGTTCGAAGTAGCGGACGACGGCGGCGAATCGCCTGCCGCCGCAGCACCCCCTGCCGGGTCGGCCGCGAACGGGGCCGGGACGGTTGGCTCCGGAACGGCCGAGGCGGGAGCGTCCGGCAGGCAACCGAACCTGGTGGGCTATGGCGCCGTCGTCGAAAGCTCCGGCCGGCCGGCACGGCGCGCCCGCACTCTTGCCGCCGCCGCGGCTTCTCCTGCCGGCACGGCACCGGCTCCGGAGGCTCCTGCCCCGGAAGCACACGCGCCTGGCCGGGAAACGCCGGCGCCGGCCGGCGAACGGCCCAAGTCCACACCCCCGGTGCGCAAGCTGGCAAAGGACCTTGGCGTGGAGTTGGCCGGGGTCCCGGGCACCGGGCCGGGCGGGCTGATCACCCGGGACGACGTCCGCAGCTTTGCCGGCGGCGGGGAACTTCCCGCCGCAGCCCAGCACCTTGCCGCTGCACCGGATGGAACGACCGCCCGGGCAGGCGTGCCGGGGGAGCGCGAGGTCCGCACTCCGATCAGGGGTGTCCGCAAATTCATGGCAGAGGCCATGGTGGCGAGCGCGTTCAATGCTCCGCACGTGACGGAATTCCTGACCGTGGACGTTACGCCGGCCATGGACCTGCTCGACAAGCTGAAGGCAAGCCGGGCTTTTGCCGGGCACAAGCTCACGCCGCTGACCCTGGCGGCCAAGGCCGTGCTGATCGCCTTGCGGCGGAATCCCGCATTGAACTCCCGGTGGGACGAGCCACGCCAGGAGATCGTGCAGTTCAACTATGTGAACCTGGGCATCGCCGCCGCAACACCCCGTGGACTGACCGTCCCGAACATCAAGGACGCGGACACCCTCTCGCTGCTTGAGCTGTCCGACGCCCTGGCCGGGCTGACCGAAACGGCCAGGGCCGGCAAGACGTCACCGGCCGACCTGTCCGGCGGCACCATCTCGATCACCAACATCGGCGTCTTCGGCATCGACGCCGGTACGCCCATCCTCAACCCTGGCGAGGCTTCAATCCTGGCCATGGGAGCGGTCCGCAAGGCGCCCTGGGAGTACCAGGGCGAGGTGGCGCTGCGCCAGGTCATGACGCTGAGCCTGTCCTTTGACCACCGGCTGGTGGACGGGGAGCAGGGCTCGCGGTTCCTGGCGGATGTCGGCACCATCCTGGCCGATCCCGGGATGGTCCTGACAATGGTCTAAGCCCCTGAGTTTTTGTCCGGATAACGAGTCTTCCGACCCTCGAAGGCCTCCTATCCGGACAAAAACTCTTGCGGGGAGGCTGGCTTCGCGTCAACGGTGAGGGCCGCCAGTGCCATGCTCTCAAGCAGTGGCCGGGCGGTCTTGGATACCATCCTGCGGCCGTGGCTGCGTACGGAGTGCGGTGTGGAGTTGATCAGGCCGAACGTTGCGTGGGCGCGCATCCGGAGATCGACGGCGTCGGTGGCGGGGTGCAGCGCCGCGAGGACGTCAACCCACACTTCGACGTAGCTGCGCTGCAGTGCCCGAACCTCCGCCTGGTCCTGTTCGGTGAGATTGCTGAAGTCCCGGTCCTGGACCCGGATCACGTCGGGCTTGCCCAGGGCAAAATCCACCTGGAATTCCACCAGCCGGGTCAGGGCGGCCAGGGGATCAGCCGTTTCGGCAACCACCCGGCGGCCGCCGTCGAGAAGTTCGCGGCTGACGGTAAGCAGCAGGTCGCCCAGGACCGCCTGCTTGCCGGAGAAGTGCCGGTAGACCGCCGGTCCGCTGACTCCCGCGGCAGCGCCGAGGTCTTCCAGTGAAACGCGATTGAACCCGTTCACCGCGAACAAGGAGGCCGCCGCCGCCAGCAGGGACTGGCGCCGGATCTCCTTGGCCTGGCTCCGCTGGCTCAACTGGCTGTGCTGGTTTGACTGGCTGCTCTGGTTTGACTGGCTGCTCTGGGGTGATTTCGAGGCCTGGGTGATAGGCACATTTCCTCCTCGGACCTGCAGATTCTAGCAAGGCGCCTGTGTGTTGGACATCACAGTTAATAGAGACTAACCTAAATTTCAGTTACACAACACTAACCGAGTTGGCCGCAAACGGCTCTGAGCGGAACAGGAACGGACCCAGTCCATGGAGACCCTCGTCACCCGGCTTGACGCATCCAGCGACTCCTTTGCGGCCAACCGTGCAGCACAGCTGGCGCTCGCCGAAGAACTGCGGGACAAGCTGGCCCAGGCGGCACTGGGCGGCCCGGAGAAGTCCCGGGAGCGGCACATGGCCAGGGGGAAGCTCCTGCCGCGGGAGCGGATCGACAGGCTGCTGGATGATGGCAGTCCGTTCCTGGAGATCGCACCGCTGGCTGCCAACGGGATGTACAACGACGATTCACCGGGCGCTGGGGTCATCGCCGGAATCGGGCTGGTGCATGGCCGGCAGGTGCTGGTGATCTCCAACGACGCCACCGTCAAGGGCGGCACGTACTACCCGATGACGGTGAAGAAGCATCTCCGCGCCCAGGAAATCGCCTTCGAGAACCGGTTGCCCTGCATCTACCTCGTGGACTCAGGCGGTGCGTTCCTGCCCAGGCAGGACGAGGTCTTCCCCGACAAGGAGCACTTCGGCCGGATCTTCTATAACCAGGCCCGGCTGTCGGCGGCGAAGATCCCGCAGATTGCCTCCGTGATGGGATCCTGCACCGCAGGTGGCGCCTACGTCCCGGCGATGAGCGACGAAACCGTTATCGTCCGCAATCAGGGCACCATCTTCCTGGGCGGGCCCCCGCTGGTGAAGGCGGCCATCGGGGAGATTGTCACGGCGGAGGAACTGGGGGGCGGCGAGGTCCATTCGAGGATCTCAGGCGTGACGGACCACCTCGCCGAAAACGACGAACATGCCTTGCAGATTGTCCGTGACATCGTGGCCACCCTGCCGCGCCCGGCCGCCCCGGCCTGGGACGTGGACACCGTCGTCGAACCGGTTGCGGATCCCGCCGGAATCTATGGTGCGGTGCCCACGGACGTCAACGCGCCGTATGACGTCCACGAAGTCATTGCACTGCTGGCGGACGGCAGCCGGTTCCATGAGTTCAAGAAGGAATACGGCGCCACACTGGTCACGGGCTTCGCCAGGATTCATGGGCACCCGGTGGGGATCGTGGCCAACAACGGCGTGCTGTTCAGTGAGTCTTCGCTCAAGGGCGCTCATTTCATCGAACTGTGCGACCAGCGCGGCATCCCGCTGGTTTTCCTGCAGAACATCTCGGGGTTCATGGTGGGGAAGGACTCCGAGCAGGGCGGCATTGCCAAGAACGGCGCCAAGATGGTCACGGCGGTGGCCACGGCCCGGGTACCCAAGCTCACGGTGGTGATCGGTGGTTCCTTCGGTGCGGGCAACTACTCCATGTGCGGCCGGGCGTATTCGCCGCGTTTCCTGTGGATGTGGCCGGCGTCGCGGATCTCGGTGATGGGCGGCAACCAGGCTTCCAGCGTGCTGGCCACAGTGAAGCGGGATCAGTACGAGGCACGCGGCGAGGACTGGCCGGCCGGGGACGAGGAAGCATTCAAGGCTCCGATCAGGCAGCAGTACGAGCACCAGGGGAGCCCCTACTACTCCACCGCCCGGCTCTGGGATGACGGCGTGATCGACCCCGCAGATACCCGCACCGTCCTGGGACTGGCGCTCGACGTCGTCTCCCGCACCCCGCTGCCGGAGACCTCCTTCGGCCTTTTCCGGATGTGAGCGATCAATGACCCTTCCTTCACCGGCTACCCCTTCACCGGCTACCCCTTCACCGGCCAGCCCTGAAACACAGAATCCCGGCACGAACCCGCTGTTTGAAACGGTCCTGGTGGCCAACCGCGGCGAGATCGCCTGCCGGGTGATCCGGACCCTGCGCACCATGGGGATCCGTTCCGTCGCCGTGTACAGCGAGTCCGACGCCGGTGCCCGGCACGTGCGTGAAGCGGACCGCGCCGTGCTGATCGGCCCGGCCGCCGCGACCGAGAGCTACCTCAAGATCGAGGCCATCATCCAGGCGTGCCGCGACACGGGCGCAGAGGCTGTCCATCCCGGCTACGGCTTTCTCAGCGAAAACGTCGACTTCGCCCGCGCGCTTGAGAAAGCGGGGATTACTTTCATCGGGCCCGGCGTGGAGTCCCTGAACGTCATGGGGGACAAGATCCGGTCAAAGAACCATGTTGCCGGCTACGGGGTTCCGGTAGTCCCGGGGGTCGCGAAGCCGGGACTGACAGATTCCCAGCTGATTGAGGCGGCAGCGGGCGTTGGCTTCCCGCTGCTGATCAAGCCGTCCGCCGGCGGTGGCGGCAAGGGCATGCACGTGGTGGAACGCCCTGATGAGCTGGCAGCGACCATTGCCGTCGCCCGCCGGGTCGCGGCCAGTGCTTTCGGCGACGACACGCTGTTCCTCGAACGCCTGATCAAGGCGCCCCGGCACATCGAGGTGCAGGTCCTCGCCGACAACCACGGCAACGTCATCCACCTCGGCGAGCGTGAATGCTCCCTGCAGCGCCGTCACCAGAAGGTCATCGAGGAAGCCCCGTCGCCGCTGCTGGAATCGCTTCCCGACGGCGCCGAGGTGCGGGCACGGATCGGCGAGGCGGCCTGCCAGGCAGCCCGGAGCGTGAACTACAGCGGAGCCGGCACCGTGGAGTTCCTCGTCTCGGACGATGCCCCTGACGAGTTCTTCTTCATGGAGATGAATACCCGCCTGCAGGTCGAACACCCCGTCACGGAAATGGTCACCGGCGTCGACCTCGTCGAATGGCAGGTCCGGATCGCCGCCGGCGAGGTGCTCGATATCCGCCAGTCCGGCGTCGGCCTCAACGGCCACGCGGTCGAAGCCCGCGTCTACGCCGAAATCCCGGAGCGGAACTTCCTGCCGTCAGGCGGCACGGTGGTGCTGCTGGACGAACGGGGCACAATCTTCACTGCGCCGGACCCTGGGCCCGGCTCTGCCCCTGCGGATCCGGCCATCAGGATCGATTCCTCCCTGCTGGAGGGGCTCGAGATTTCCAGCGACTACGATCCCATGCTTTCCAAGGTCGTTGCCTGGGGCCGCGACCGTGCGGCGGCGCTGGACAGACTCGACGAGGCACTCGGGCGGTACACGGTGCTGGGCGTCGAAACCAACGTCGAATACCTTCGCCTGCTGATCAATGACCGTGATGTGAGGGCCGGCAGGCTCGACACCGGCCTGATCGAGCGCAGGATGCCGCACTTCAGCTTCCGCCACCCCGGCGATGCGGAACTCATCGCCGCGGCCATGCAGTTCCGGGTCCCGGCGCCCGCCACGGTGGGGTCCCCGTGGAACACCACCCAGGGCTGGCGGTTGGGCGTGCCCGCTCCCATAACGAGGAGCTTCGGGGTCCCCGACGGCGGCATTTCCACCGTGGCAGTCACCTGGCCGGACAACCGGGACCACCGTCACGCCAGGGTGAGGGTCGACGGCGGTGCGGAGCACCTGGTGAACGTGATCGGACTCTCCGGTGACAGTGTGTCCCTGGAGATCGACGGCGGTGACGTGCGGTTCGCGCTCGGCGCCTCCCGGGACCACGCCCCCGAGGGCAGTCCGCTGACCGTCTACGTGGGCAACGGAGGCTGGTCCTGCCGGCTCGAGGTGCTCACCCGTGAATCACGGCTGGCCAGGTTGCTGGCAGGCCTGGAACGGGTGGAGGGAGACACGGACCCGGCGGTTCGCTCGCCGATGCCCGGAACCGTGGTGTCCGTCCCGGTAGATGACGGCGACATTGTCGAGGCCGGCCAGGTGCTGCTCTCCGTGGAGGCCATGAAGATGGAACACCAGCTGCTCGCACCACTGGACGGCGCGGTGCATCTGGGCGTCAGGTCCGGCGACCTCGTGAAGGCCGGCCAGGTGGTGGCCACCATCCATCCGCGCACACCGCCAGGCAGTGGCGCCATATCCCACGATTCACTACCCCCAATCAACACTGGCAAGGGAGCATAGACATGCCGGATTTTGAACTCAGCGAGGAATACCAGGACCTCAGCGATACCGTCCGGGACTTCGCGGACAACGTGGTGGCCCCGGTGTCCGCCAAGCACGACGAGGAGCACAGCTTCCCTTATGAGCTCGTCTCCCAAATGGCGGACATGGGCCTGTTCGGGCTGCCGTTCCCCGAGGAGTTCGGCGGGATGGGCGGCGACTACTTCGCCCTCGCCGTTGCCCTGGAGCAGCTGGGCCGGGTGGACCAGTCCGTGGCCATCACGCTCGAGGCAGGCGTGTCCCTGGGCGCAATGCCCATTTTCCGGTTTGGCACCGACGCCCAGAAAAAGGAGTGGCTGCCGCTGCTCGCCTCAGGCAAGGCGCTCGCCGGGTTCGGCCTGACAGAACCGGAGGCGGGTTCGGATGCCGGCGGCACCAAGACCCATGCGAGGCGCGAACGTGGCGGAGACAGGACCATGTGGGTGATTAACGGCAACAAGGAGTTCATCACCAACTCCGGGACCGACATCACCCGGCTGGTCACTGTCACCGCGGTCACAGGCCAGAAGGAACGCAAGGACGGCAGCATCAAGAAGGAGATCTCCACTATCCTGGTGCCCACCAACACCCCGGGGTTCAAGGCGGAGAAGGCGTACAACAAGGTGGGCTGGAATGCCTCCGACACCCACCCCCTGACCCTGAAGGACGTCCGGGTTCCGGAGGAAAACCTGCTCGGCGAGGAAGGCCGCGGCTATGCGAACTTCCTGTCCATCCTGGATGAGGGCCGGATCGCCATCGCAGCCCTGGCCACGGGGGCGGCCCAGGGCTGCGTGGACCTGTCCGTGAAGTACGCCAAGGAGCGCAGCGCCTTCGGGCACCACATCGGCAAGCACCAGGCCATCGCATTCAAGATCGCCCGCATGCAGGCCCGCGCCCACGGCGCCCGCCTTGCCTACTACGACGCCGCGGCAAGAATGCTGGCCGGCAAGCCGTTCAAGACGCAGGCGGCCATCGCTAAGATGGTCGCAGGCGAGGCAGCCATGGACAACGCGCGGGACGCCACCCAGGTGTTTGGCGGCTATGGCTTCATCAACGAATTCACTGTGGCACGCCACTACCGCGACTCCAAGATCCTTGAAGTGGGGGAGGGCACCACGGAGGTCCAGCTGATGCTGATCGCCCGCGAACTGGGACTGTAGCCGGCCTGAAAGGATCACTGATGATTAACAAGGTTGTTGCCAGCGCCGAGGAAGCGGTCGCGGATATTCCCGACGGCGCGTCCCTGGCCGTCGGCGGGTTCGGTCTCTGCGGGATTCCGGTGGCCCTGATCGATGCTCTTCACCGCCACGGCACCAAGGACCTGGAAACAGTGAGCAACAACTGCGGCGTGGACGACTGGGGCCTGGGCGTCCTCCTGCGCGATGGCCGGATCCGGCGCACTGTCAGCTCCTACGTTGGTGAGAACAAGGAGTTCGCCCGCCAGTACCTCTCCGGTGAGCTCGAAGTGGTGCTGACCCCGCAGGGAACGCTGGCCGAGAAACTCCGGGCGGGCGGGGCCGGGATTCCGGCGTTCTACACCAAGGCGGGCGTGGGCACCCAGGTGTCCGACGGCGGCCTGCCGCAGAAATACGACGCGAACGGCGGCATCGGCATCGCCTCTGCGCCCAAGGAAGTGCGCACCTTCAACGGGGTCGATTATGTCCTGGAGGAATCGCTCACGCCCGACTTCGGCCTGGTCCATGCCTGGAAGGGCGACCGCCACGGCAACCTCCTCTTCCACGCCACGGCCATGAACTTCAACCCGCTTTGCGCCATGGCAGGCAGGATCACCATCGCGGAGGTCGAGGAGCTGGTGGAACCGGGGGAACTTGATCCGGAGCACGTCCACACACCGGGCATCTTCGTCCAGCGCGTGGTGGTGGCAGGGCAGACGGAGAAACGCGTCGAGAAGAGGACTGTGTCTCTTGCGGCGCCATCCCCCGCGGCGCCGTCCCCCGCAGCGCCATCCCCCTCCGGCACACCAACAACACCAACAACACCGGATCAGGCAGGAGCCTAGCCATGGACCCTAACAGCCCCCAGGCTCCCCGGCCGGAAGGCGTCCGGCCTGAATACCGCCGGGCCGCCGTCGCGCAGCCGGGCCGCACCTCCCCTGACAGCAAAGGCTGGACCCGCAACGAACTGGCGGCCAGGGTGGCGCAGGAACTCAGCAACGGGCAGTACGTGAACCTGGGCATCGGCATGCCCACACTGATCCCCAACTACATTCCGGCCGGCGTGGAAGTGGTGCTGCACTCCGAGAACGGGATCCTCGGTGTCGGTCCCTATCCGCGCGAGGACGAGGTGGATCCTGACCTGATCAACGCCGGTAAGGAAACCGTTACCGTCAACAAAGGAGCCGCCTTCTTCGACTCCGCGGCATCGTTCGGCATGATCCGCGGAGGCCACGTGGATGTGGCAGTGCTCGGTGCCATGGAGGTCGCTGCCAACGGGGACCTGGCCAACTGGATGATCCCGGGCAAGATGGTGAAGGGGATGGGCGGCGCCATGGATCTGGTTTTCGGCGCCAAGAAGGTGATCGTCATGATGGAACACGTGGACCGCAACGGCAACCCGAAGATTGTCGAGCAGTGCACGCTGCCGCTCACGGGCAAGGCCTGCGTGGACCGGATTATCACCGACCTGGCCGTGATCGACGTCGTCCCTGACGGGCGGGTGTCCAGGCTGGTGCTGCGCGAGCTGGCGCCGAATGTCTCCGTTGAGGACGTGGCGGCAGCCACCGGCGCGGAGCTTTTCGAAGAAGACCAGGAACTGACGGTATGACCGAAAATTCCTTGCCGCCCCGCGTCATTGAACAGCGCGGCCTCTACTTCGAGGAACTCGAAGAAGGCGTGGTCTACGCCCACCGGCCGGGCCGGACAGTGACGGAAGCGGACAACGTCCTGTTCACCACCCTGACCATGAACGCCCAGGCACTCCATCTCGACGCGGCCTGGAGCGCCGGGCAGCCGTTCGGCCAGCGGCTGGTGAACTCCATGTTCACGCTGGCAACGATGGTGGGCCAGTCCGTATCCCAGCTGACCCAGGGCACCATCATCGCCCAGCTCGGCCTGACAGACGTGTCCTTTCCCCATCCGCTGTACCACGGCGACACGCTCTACACCGAGACGGTGATCACGCGGAAGCGGCTGTCGGATTCCCGGCCGGGCCAGGGCATTGTGACCATGGCGCACACCGGCAGGAACCAGGACGGAACCGTGGTGGCCCTGGCCAGCCGGAGCTGCCTGATGTGGACGCGCGGGGCCCACGCCGAACGGCGCGGGGACAGCGCCGCCGTCGGACGGCAGAACAGTCAAGAGGACAGCCAAAAAGGGGAGCCACTGGGAGCGCGGACAGGGGACAATGTCCCTATGACCTTTGTTATGGGACCCTCCCTGCTGTTCTGCCCTGCCGACAGGCCCGACCGCTACCAGAAGGCCGCCGAAAGCGCGGACGCCGTCATCCTGGACCTTGAGGACGCGGTGGCTCCCGGGGACAAGCAACGGGCCCGGGGCGCCATCCTGGCGCAGCTTGGGTCGGCCGGTGATGTGCCGGAGCTGGACCCCAGCCGCACGATCGTCCGGATCAACCCGGCGGGAACCGAAGAGTTTGAGAAGGATCTCCACTGCCTTGCCCACACCCCCTATAAGAC